>JAZIHP010000017.1:0-56513 GCA_036678505.1 Alphaproteobacteria bacterium | reverse complement strand
ACCGAAGGCGGGGGCAAGGTGTTCATCCACGACATGGAGCTGGAGAGCGCCTATGGCAGGCCGGTCGACCTCGCCGATGGCGGGGCGCTGTTCGACGAGGCCTTCCTTGCCGTCTGGCATGGCGAGATGGACAATGACGGCTACAATGCGCTGGCCCAGACGGCGGGGCTGGCCGCCAGCGAAATCCTGGTGCTGCGCGCCTATGGCCGCTATCTGCAACAGGCCGGCATTCCGCAAAGCCAGGATTTCATCGCGGCGGCGCTGAACCGTTATCCCGAAATCGCGCGCGGGCTCTGCATGCTGTTCGTCGCCCGCTTCGATCCGGCCTCGCCGCAGGGCGACGAGGTGGCGGCGCGCCACCTCAAGGCCAAGATCAGGGACGCGCTCGAAGACGTTCCCAACATCGACGACGACACCATCATCCGCCGTTACCTCAACCTGATCGAGGCGACGCTGCGCACCAATCATTTCGTCGGGGGCAAGCGCGAGCGCGGCCATTCGCTGGCCTTCAAGCTCGATCCGCGCGCCATGGAAGGGCTGCCCGAGCCGCGGCCATGGCGCGAGATCTTCGTCTATGGCTCGCAGGTCGAGGGCGTGCACCTGCGCTTCGGCCCGGTGGCGCGCGGGGGCCTGCGCCTGTCGGACCGCGCGCAGGACTACCGCACCGAAGTGCTGGGTCTGGTCAAGGCCCAGCAGGTCAAGAACGCCGTCATCGTGCCGGTCGGCGCCAAGGGCGGTTTTTACCCCAAGCGCCTGCCGGCGGGCGGCAGCCGCGACGAGGTGTTCGAGGCGGGCCGGGCGGCCTATATCAACTTCATCTCCAGCATGCTGTCGATCACCGACAATATCGGCGCCGATGCGGTGATCCCGCCGCAGGACGTGGTGCGCCACGATGGCGACGATCCCTATTTCGTCGTCGCCGCCGACAAGGGCACGGCAACCTTCTCCGACACGGCCAACGCGATTTCCGAAGCGCATGATTTCTGGCTGGACGATGCCTTCGCCAGCGGCGGTTCGGCCGGCTACGACCACAAGGGCATGGCGATCACCGCGCGCGGCGCGTGGGAGGCGGTGAAGCGGCATTTCCGGGAAATGAACCGCGACATCCAGACGACGCCGTTCACCTGCGTCGGCGTCGGCGACATGTCGGGCGACGTGTTCGGCAACGGCATGCTGCGATCTGAACAGACAAGGCTGATCGCGGCCTTCGACCATCGCGACATCTTCATCGATCCCGATCCGGACGCTGCATCGTCCTTCGCCGAGCGCCGGCGCCTGTTCGGCGTGCCGCGTTCGAGCTGGCAGGATTACGACAAATCGAAGCTTTCCGCTGGCGGCATGATCGTGTCGCGGTCGCAGAAATCGATCACGCTGACGCCTGAAGCCGCCGCAGCCATCGGCATCGGCAAGACGGTCGCCACGCCGGTCGAGGTGATCCGCGCCATCCTCGCCGCGCCCGTGGACCTGTTGTGGTTCGGTGGCATCGGCACCTATCTCAAGGCCGCCGGCGAAACCAGTCAGGACGTGGGCGACCGCGCCAACGATGCCATCCGCATCGATGGCGGCGATGTGCGGGCGAAGGTGATCGGCGAAGGGGCGAACCTTGGCATGACCCAGCGCGCGCGCATCGAATACGGTCTCGGCGGTGGCCGCAGCAACTCCGACGCCATCGACAATTCCGGCGGCGTCAATTGCTCCGACGTCGAGGTCAACATCAAGATCGCGCTGGCCGCCGCCATGCGCAAGGGCGAGCTTGAGCGCCCCGCGCGCAACAAATTGCTGGCTGAAATGACCGACGAGGTGGCGGAGCTGGTTCTGGCCAACAATTATCAGCAAACGCTCGCCTTGTCGCTCGCCCGGCGGCGCGGCCTTGCCGACATGGCCCATCAGGCCCGCTTCATGGCGGCGCTGGAAAGCCGCGGCCTGCTCGACCGCGCGGTCGAGAACCTTCCGTCCGCCGCGGCGCTGGCAGAGCGCGAGGCGCGGGGCGAGGCTTTGACGCGGCCCGAACTCGGCGTGCTGCTGGCCTACGCCAAGATCGTGCTGTTCAGCGACATCGTGGACTCCGGCGTGCCGGACAAGCCGCATTTCGAACAGGACCTGATGAGCTACTTCCCGCACGCCATGGCGGAGAGGTTTGGCGGGGAGATCGCCACCCATCGCCTGCGGCGCGAGATCATCACGCGGGTTCTGGCCAACGATCTGGTCAACCGTGGCGGGCCCACCTTCGTCAACCGGCTGATGGAGACGACGGGGCGAAGTGCGGCCGATGTGATGCTGACCTTCGTGCTGATCCGCGAAGGCTTCGAACTGCCCGCGCTTTACGGCCAGATCGATGCGCTCGACAACCGCATCGACGGCGAGGTCCAGCTCGACCTGTATCAGACGGTCAGCCGGCTGCTCTATGTCAACTGCGGCTGGTATCTGAAGAACGATGCCGGCGGCGGTGATCTCGACGCGCGCATTGCGGGCCTGAAAGCGGCGCGCGCAACGCTTGAGCCGAATCTGATGGAGTTGCTGCCGCCGGCATCGCGCCAGCATGTGGATGCGATGCGTGCCGATCTTGCCGCGCATGGCGTTCCCGAGCAGCTCGCTGCCCGGCTGGCGCTGGCGGAATTCGCCGATCTGGTGCCCGACATCGCACTTGCCGCGCGCATGGCGGGCGCTGACATGATCGCGGCGGCGCGGGCGTTCTTCGCGGTCAGCGAGGCGTTCCGCATCGCGCGGATCGAGGAGGCCGCCTATGCGATCTCGCCCTCCGACTATTACGACCAGCTCGCCCTGTCGCGCGCCACCGGCACGATCGACGCCGCGCGGCGCGGCATAGCGGTGGCGGCGCTGGCCGGCCATGATGGCGCGGAAGACCCGGTGGCGGCGTGGCTGGAAGCGGGCGGCGCACGCGTCGGCGCGATCCGGGAGCGCCTTCAGGCCCTGACCGAGGCGGGCGACATTTCCGTGTCGCGCCTGTCGGTCGCGGCGGGATTGATGAGCGATCTTTCGGGTCCGCGCGGAGCCTGAGCGCCCGGTGCTGTAATCTGATGAACCATTCCCGCCGGCGGCGAGCCGGCGGGCTTTGAGAAGACCTCTTGCGTTTTGAAGGCCGGTGACGTAGGCATCGCGCACTAGGCCGGGCCCCTCTGGCAGTCAATTTGACTGTGATGTCGGACTGGAATTCAAAACCGGCGGCCTGGCTTTCATGTTTCTGATTTCAAACCGCATCTGAATTTGTGACGGACATCGTGTCCGGCGATTTTCGGTGCGCGCCAGATCGCCCAAGCTGAACGCAAGGGTACGGAATGACGGAATTCTTTACGACCGAGGCGTTAACGGCCCTGTTGCAGGTCATCATGATCGACCTGGTGCTGGCCGGCGACAACGCCATCGTTATCGGGCTGGCTGCCGCCGGCCTGCCAAAGGAGCAGCGCGCCAGGGCCATCCTTATCGGCATCGTCGCAGCGACGGTGCTGCGCATCGGCTTCGCGGCCGCCACGACCCAGCTCCTTCAGATCGTGGGCCTGCTGCTGGCGGGCGGTCTCCTGCTTTTGTGGGTGTGCTGGAACATGTGGCGGGAACTGCGCCATAGCGCCGCCGGGGAGGCGCAGGGCATGGAAGCCCTGACGCAGAGCGACATCGACAGGGACGGCACGGTCGCCGGCAAGCCTGCGCGCAAGACCTTCGCGCAGGCGGCATGGCAGATCGTCATTGCCGACATGTCCATGTCGCTGGACAATGTGCTGGCCGTCGCGGGCGCGGCGCGCGAGCATCCGGGCGTGCTGGTCTTCGGCCTGGCGCTGTCGATCGCCCTGATGGGCATCGCCGCCAGCTTCATCGCGCGCATCCTGCAGAAACATCGCTGGATCGCCTATGTCGGTCTCGTCATCATCCTCTATGTGGCGGGCGAGATGATCTACCGCGGCGCGCTGGAGGTGCTGCCCTATTTGCAGGGAACCTGATCCGCTGACCATGAACCGGGGCCTCTGGCCCCGGTTTTCTTTCGCCTTTCAAACGCGTTCCGATGTCGTGCTGCGCAGGCGATGCCCCTTTGCCATAAAATGCTCTATATCCCGGCATGCGGATAGCGCGGGACGTGCAGGCGGATGGAGATGGCATGAGTGAAACCGGCATCGAGGCGCGCAAGGCATCGCGTGCCGGCATCTGGGGCTGGATGCTGTTCGACTGGGCGGCGCAGCCGTTTTTCACGGTCGTCACCACCTTCATCTTCGGCCCCTATTTCGTGTCGCGCATGGCGAGCGATCCGGTCGCCGGCCAGGCGGCCTGGGGCTATGGCGTAGCGGCGGCAGGTGTCGCCATCGCCATCCTGTCGCCGGTGCTGGGCGCCATTTCCGACCAGACCGGACCGCGCAAGCCGTGGATCGCTTGCTTCGCCGCGATCAAGATCGCGTGCCTGCTGCTGTTGTGGCTGGCCGTGCCCGGTTCAGGTCTGTTCTGGGTGATGGCGGTCTTCTCGCTGGCTTCGGTCGCGGCCGAATTCTCCGCGGCTGGTGCCGAGGCAGGAGATCGGGAAGATCTCCAACATCGCATGGGGGCTTGGCTATCTCGGCGGCATGGTGGTGCTGATCTTCGTGGTGGCCTGCCTTGCGGCCCGGCCGGAGACGGGACTGACCATTGCGGGGCTGAAACCCCTGTTCGGGCTCGATCCCGCATCGGGCGAGGATGCGCGCGCCACCGGCCCGCTGTCTGCACTGTGGTATCTGGTGTTCATCCTGCCGATGTTTTTGTTCACGCCGGATGCGGTGAAGGGCATTCCGATCCGGCCGGCCGTGCGTCAGGGGCTGGCGGAGCTGAAATCGACGCTGGGCGAGGTGCGCCGGCGTCCCGGCATCTTCCGGTTTCTCATCGCCCGCATGATCTATCAGGACGGCGTCAACGCGCTGATCGTGCTCGGAGGCGGCTTCGCAGCCGCCATGTTCGGCTGGTCGATCACCGAGATCGGCATCTTCGGCATCATTCTCAACGTGGTGGCGATTTTCGGCTGCCTCGTCGCGGCCAGGATGGACAGCGTCTTCGGCTCCAAGGCGGTGGTGATGGTTTCGCTGGTGCTGCTCAGCGTGGCGACGGTCGGCATCGTCTCGACCGGTCCGGGCTACACGCTGTTTGGCGCCGTGCCGCTTTCCGCCGCCGCTTCGGGCGGACTGTTCGGCACGGCCGCGGAAAAGGCCTATATCTTCTACGGGCTGCTGATCGGCATCGCCTTCGGGCCGGCGCAGGCCTCGTCGCGCTCCTACATGGCGCGCAGCGTTTCGGCTGAGGAAGCCGGACGTTATTTCGGCATCTATGCGCTGGCCGGGCGCGTGACGAGCTTCGCCGCGCCCTTCACGGTGGCGACGGTGACCGCGCTCAGCGGATCGCCGCGACTGGGCATGGCAACGATCGTCCTGTTCATCGTCGCGGGCATGGTCCTGCTTGCCGGCACGCCCTATCCGGCCGACCGGAAAGGGCGCTGAGGCTTGGAAACGCGACGAAACAAAGACCTGGAGCCGTTCAGCGATTCCGTGAAACCGTGAACGGCTCTAAAGCGTGTCGCGATCTTTCAGATCAGCTCCCTGCGCTTCAAGCTGTTGTTTTCACGCATGTCGCCCGAAACCGGTTCCCACTTTCGGGCGGCATGCTTTAAACGCGCTCAGTGCCGGAAGTGCCGGGTGCCGGTGAAGACCATGGCGATGCCATGGGCGTCGGCTGCGGCGATCACGTCCTCGTCGCGCATCGAGCCTCCGGGCTGGATGACGGCTGTGGCGCCCGCTTCCACGGCGCTGAGCAGCCCGTCCGCGAAGGGGAAGAAGGCATCCGAGGCCACGACCGAGCCTTTGGTGAGGGGCCCGGCCAGATGAGCCGCTTCGGCGGCATCGATCGCCTTGCGGGCGGCGATGCGCGAGGAATCGACGCGGCTCATCTGGCCGGCCCCGATGCCGACGGTGGCGCGGTCCTTCGCATAGACGATGGCGTTCGACTTCACATGCTTGGCGACGCGGAAGGCAAAGCGCAGGTCCGCCATCTCGGCGTCGGTGGGCGCGCGTTCGGTCACCACCTTCAGGTCGAGATCGTCGATCACTGCGTTGTCGCGGCTTTGCACCAGCAGGCCGCCGGCCACCGACTTCACCATCATGCCGGCCATGCGCGGATCGGGCAGGCCGCCGGTGACGAGCAGGCGAAGGTTTTTCTTCGCGGCGACGATGGCCTGCGCTTCAGCGCTCGCTTGCGGCGCGATGATCACCTCGGTGAAGGTTTTCACGATTTCCTCGGCCGCTTCCGCGTCGAGCAGGCCGTTCAGCGCCACGATGCCGCCGAAGGCGGAGACGGGATCGCAGGCCAGCGCCTTCAGATAGGCATCCTTCAGCGAAGCGCCTTCGGCGACGCCACAGGGGTTGGCGTGCTTGATGATGGCGACCGCCGCGGTGCGGGCAGGGTCGAATTCGCCGACCAGCTCGAAGGCGGCGTCGGTGTCGTTGATGTTGTTGTAGGAAAGTTGTTTGCCCTGCAACTGGTGTGCCGTGGCAACGCCCGGCCGCTTCTCGCCGGTGACGTAGAAGCCCGCCTGCTGGTGCGGGTTCTCGCCATAGCGCATGACGCTGTCGAGCTTGCCGCCGAAGGCGCGCCATGCCGGATTTTCGATCTCCAGCGTCTCAGTGAACCAGCCCGAGATGCCGGCGTCATAGGCGGCGGTGCGGGCGAAGGCGTTGGCGGCCAGCCGCTTGCGGAAATCCAGCGGCAGCGCGCCCGCATTCGCCTGCATGGCGTCGAGCACGCTCGCATAATCGCCCGGATCGGTGACGATGGCGACATAGGCATGGTTCTTGGCCGAGGCCCTCACCATGGCGGGGCCGCCAATGTCGATGTTTTCCACGATCGCGGCATAGGAGGCGCCGGAGGCCCGCACTTCCTCGAACGGGTAGAGATTGACCACCACCAGATCGATCGGCTCGATGTCGTGGGCGCGCATGGCCTCGACATGTTCGGCGTCGTCGCGAATGCCGAGCAGCGCGCCATGGACGGAAGGATGCAGCGTCTTGACGCGGCCGTCCATGATCTCGGGAAAGCCGGTCAGCTCCGAGACGTCGCGCACCGCGATGCCGGCTTCGGCGATCGCCTTCGAGGTTCCGCCCGTGGATACCAGCTCGACGCCTGCCGCAGCCAGCGCGCGGGCGAAATCGACGAGACCGGTCTTGTCGGAAACCGACAGCAGCGCCCGGCGCACCGGCACCAGATCGGGAGCGGGAATGTTCTTGGAGGCGACAGCCATGCGCGGGGTCCTTCATGCTGCGGGAAGATAGTCGCGCCAGAGCATTTTGCAGTCAAATGAGTTCACTTGACGTCGCATAAATGCGCCAAAAACAAACGTCTGGGGCGGCAGCCCGGATTTGTCCGGGCGCTCGCCGCTCTAGCACATGAGGGCCGCGATTTAAACGCATGAATCGCAGACAGGCCGGGCTTCGAGGCCGGGCCTGTCAGCGGGGGTGGCTCGCGCCCGCCAGCCGCACCCGCTTCAGGCGCCAGCGGGCCTCGGGCACTTCCGAGGCGTCGAAGGAAAGCAGCAGCTGGCGCGTGATGCGCGGCCCCGCAATGCCGGCGAAATAGATGGATTCTTCCACCTGCGGCGCAACCTCGGCGCAGGAAAACATCCACGCATCGCCATTGTCGGCGGCCAGCACGTAATGGCCGCCGGAATCGGTGAACAGGTTGATGTCGGGGTGAAGGTGAAAACGAACCGTTACCAGGTGCTGACGGTCGTGGCGAGCGCGGCTTGCGTTGTCGGCGACGAAGCTGTCACGCCCGAACAGCGTTCCGCCCCGGTTGGAAAGGATCAGCTCACGCTCATGCCACAGGCCGAAGCGGGGCAGATAGCCATCGTGGCGGGCGAGAAAGCCTTGCCGGTCCGTCCCGTCGCGGCGCTCGCAGTGGATATGCTGCGGGCCGCCTGTCAAAGGCGAGCCGACAAGGTTGGAGAGGCGTGGCGAATGGCTGAAACGGGCTGATGAATTGTCGTTGATCGTGGCTGTGGAGTGGGCGGCGGTGGCGCGCGCCAGCGGCCTGAATTCCGGGTCGCCATAGGTGTCGACGCCGGCATTGACGATGAAATGATGACGTCCCGACGACAGTTCGAAGGACAGGCAGCCGGCGTGGGCCGATCCCGAGACTTCCAGCGGCGGCGGCGTGCCCGTATCGGCGATGACGGTGACGTCGTCGATGCTGAGGCGCTCATAGCCGGAGTGGGGCGCATGCAGAAGCGGCGCGCCGGCGGTGTCGTCATGGCGCAATATGGCGGCGATGCGGTCCTGTATGGTGGCGCCCATGCCGTTGAAGCAGGCAAGGCTGCCTTCCTGATGACGAAAGAAGCGCAGGGCCGGCAGCATGCGGTCCACGGCCCCCATCAGCGCCGCCGGCGGCGGCTCGGCCTGATTTGCGTAGGTCTGGCGCAGGGGCAGTATGTCGGCGAGGAATTCCAGAACCATCAGCGGGTTGCGGGAGATGTGGCCGCCATCCGGGAGGATCTGGCGATCGAGTTCCCCGGCGAGATTGCGGCTGGCCGAACGCAGCGCCGATGGCGGCGCGGGCAGCGACAGGGCGGCGAAGGCAAGCGCGATGCGGGCGCGCAGCAGATCCTTGTCATGCGGCATCTCGCGCGCCATCGAGCGCAGATAGCGGATCTGCATCGCCAGCGATTTCAGGAACGCGCGATAGAAGGGCAGGTCCGCGCCCTGAAGCACCACCGGGGAATGCTGAAGCCAGGCGATGATGCGCCTTGCGGTCACGCCGGGGTCCCAGGCGATGCCGGCGATATGGTTGCCATGGATGGAAATCCAGTCCTTGACCAGAACCCGCGCATTGGCCGAGGCCAGCTCGGAGTTTGCGGCGCGCATGTGGCGCAGCCAGCGGAAGCCGTGCAGGGAACGCTGCCAGCCCCGGTGGGCTGCGGCGACGCGGAAGGGCGATTCGCCACCCGTCTCCACGAGGCGGCCGGAGAGCGGAAAGCGGCCATAATAGATCTCGGTGGCGATCTGGGGGTCGGCAAGGCGCAGGTCGGGCGGGGCGATCAGCACGCGCTCAGGCGTGCGGCCGCAATAGCGCCAGCGATAGACCGGGCCGGCGCGCAGGTTCCGGCGCGTCCTGCGCCAGAATTCCCTTGCGACCAGCGCCCACAGGCGAGTCGTATTCATGGCAGCAATGGCCAACGCTTGTACCGAAGTCTCGAATTTACATGCAAACTATGTGATTCAATAGGTTATGCGAAGGCGAATGCAAACCTGCGGCAAAGGCCGCACGGCATTCTGTCCACATGCTTTCGTAAGCGGCGGCTTGCCTAAAGCGTGTCGCGATCTTTCAGGTTCGCTCCCTGCGTTTCAAGCCTGTTCTCATTCTATGGCGCGGCGCGCTTCCGCAGCCTTGCGGCGTAAAAACCGTCCAGTCCCGAAAGCGAAGGCGAACCCATATCCAGCCCGGCCGGCGTGGTGCGCAGGGTCGCCTGCGCCGTTATGAATGGCGCGATGCCGGGCGCTTCCCGGGGCCGGACCGGATCCAGTTCCGCCTCGGGGGTGTCGGCGAGGAAGGCGGCGATCAGTTCCTCGCCCTCCGACGGGTCGAGCGAGCAATTCGAAAACAAAACGATGCCGCCTTCGCGAATCAGGGTGAACGCCTTGTCGAGCAGGCGGCGCTGAAGCGCGGCCAGCCGGGCGATGTCATCCGGCGTTTTCGTCCATGGCACATCGGGGTGGCGGCGAACCGTGCCGGTGGAGGAGCAGGGCGCGTCGAGCAGCACCGCGTCGAACGGGTCGGGCGGGTCCAGCTTCAAGAGATCGCTGTGAACAATGGCGGCCTTCAGCCCGAGACGGTCGAGATTGCGGCCAAGACGCTTCAGGCGGCTTGCCGAGGCATCGACGGCGGTGACGTCGGCGCCGCCAAGAACAAGCTGGGCGGTCTTGCCGCCGGGAGCTGCGCACAGATCGGCCACCCGGCGTCCCGAAATGTCGCCCATCAGCCGCGCCGGCAGGGCAGCGGCGGCATCCTGAACCCACCACGCGCCCTCATCGAAGCCCGGCAGTCCGGTGATGGCGCCATCCGGCTTTTGCAGCCGCACCGAGCCTGTCGGCAAAACGATGCCGCCCAGACGCCGCGCCCACAGGCCGGGGTCGGCTTTGACGGTGATGTCGAGGGGCGCCTCAAGCCGGTGGGCGCGAAGAACGGCGCTGGCCTCGTTCGCGCCATAGGCGGCGCTCAATCGGCTGGCGAACCATTCCGGCGCGTCGTGGGTGCCGGCGAGCGCCGGATCGAGTTCGGTTGCCTTGACGCGGCAGAGCGCGCGCAGCACCGCATTGACCAGCCCCGCGAAACGTTGCGTTCTCGGGTCGGACTTGGCGTGGGTCACGGCGAGGTCGACCGCGGCGCTGTCGGGCACGTCGAGGAAGAGTATCTGCGCGGCGGCGATGTGCAATATATGGGCAAGCGCGGTCGCATTGGCCGGCAGCGGCTTGTCCAGCCGTTTCGCCAGCAGCGCACCGATGGTGACGCGGTGGCGCAGCGCCGCCCCAAGCATGGCGCGCACCAATGCGCGGTCGCGCATGTCGAGCGCCATATAGTGCGGATGGCCGTGCTCGTTGTCGGTCAGGCCGTCCAGCGACGTGCCGGCTTCGATCACGGCGCCGAGCAGCCGCACGGCAGTCTTGCGCGCCGCAAGCCCCGCTACGGGCGGCGATGCGGCGTCGTCCGGATTGCGTGAGGCGGGGGGAGGCCGCCTGCGCGTCTGCGCGCCCTGTTTCATACCCGCAGACTTCACGACCACGGGCCTTTCGGCCCTGTGGAGTTGCGGTACGGGCCTTTCGGCCCTGTGGGATTGCGGCCCGGGCCTTTCGGCCCTGTGGGATTGCGGCCCGGGCCTTTCGGCCCTGTGGGATTGCGGCCCCACGGGTTGGGTTTGGCATCCGATCCGGGCTCTGCCTGCGGCCGGGGCGCCTCGTCTTGCGGCTTTCCAGCCCCTGGGCCACCCCACAAGCCACCCCACGGGCCACTCCATGAGCCATCCCGCGGGCCAGCGCTTCGGTCTTCATCGTCGCGTCCGGCGCGGCCGTCCTGAGGGGTGTTGCGGGAGGCCGGACCGGGTTCGCGGCGGGCCGCATCCGGCGCGCCGGCCGGTCCCTCCCGTTCCTGCGCCATCGCCTGCAATGCGGCGATCCGGTTGCCCGTGTCGGGGTGGGTGGAGAACAGATTGTCCATGCGCTCGCCGGAAAGGGGGTTGATGATGAAAAGATGCGCCGTCGCCGGATTGCGTTCGGCATCGGGATTGCGGATGCGTTCTGCGTTGCGCGCGATCTTGTCAAGGGCCGAGGCCAGCCAAAGCGGCCGCTCGCAGATTTCCGCACCGCGCCTGTCGGCGGCATATTCGCGGGTGCGGCTGACCGCCATCTGCACGATCATGGCGGCGAGGGGGGCCACGACGATCGCCACCAGCACGCCGATGAAACCCAGCGGATTGTTGTTATTGTCGCGGTTGCCGCCGAAAAACAGCGCGAAATTGCCAAGCATGGAAATGGCGCCGGCGAGCGTGGCCACGATGGTCATGGTCAGCGTGTCGCGGTTTTGCACATGGGCCAGTTCATGCGCCATGACGCCGGCGACCTCCTCAGGCGAGAGCCGCTGCAAAAGCCCGGTGGTGGCCGCGACCGCGGCGTTCTCGGGGTTGCGGCCGGTGGCGAAGGCATTGGGTTGCGGATTGTCGATGAGGTAGACGCGCGGCATCGGCAGCCCCGCCCGCGAGGCGAGCTCGCGCACTATGGCGTGGTATTCGGGCGCGCTGCGCTCGTCGACCTCCACGGCGTGATGCATGGACAGCACCATCTTGTCGGCGTTCCAGTAGCTGAACAGGTTGGTCGCCGCCGCGATCAGGAAGGCGATCGTCATGCCGCCCGAACCGCCGACCAGATAGCCGACGCCCATGAACAGCGCCGTCATGGCGGCCAGCAGCATGGCGGTGCGCATCGTGTTCATACCGTACTCCGTGGTCTGGCATGCAAAGGGTCGATCCCTGGCAGCTGTTTCGCTATATGATGGGAAGTGGAAGGCCGGCTTTCAATCCATTTGGCAGGACGGAAATGACAGATCAAGACAGCACGGAACCGCTGGAAAGTGCGGAGACGGGGCACAAGGGCCTCAGCCCGGCAGCCCGGCGGGCACTGAAGGAAGCGGCCGAGCGCCGCAAGGCATATAAGGAAGCCGAAGCCGCGAGACCGGCAGAGCTTGGCGGGCGCGGCGGCATGGAACCCGGCCGCTATGGCGACTGGGAAGTGAAGGGCCTCACCAGCGACTTCTAGATTCGGAAACGCGACGAAACAGGGACCTGGAGCCGTTCGGCGCTTCCGTGAACGGCTCTAAAGCCTGTCGCCCGGAAGCGGGAACCGGTTTCGGGGCAATGACATGCGTGAAAACAACGGCCTGAAGCACAGGGCGAAACGGAAAGGGCGCGATGGGCTTTAAGCGTTACGCCTGACAGCACCTGCCGAAGCCGGGAGAGATGCGGCCGGCAGGGCTGGCCGGCGACCGCAGCGAGGCTTCAAAAAAACGAGGCGGGCTTTTTTTGCCCGCCTCGTTTTTGCCCGTCTCGTTAGAGCGTTTCCACTTTTCCTGGAAACGCTCTAGGCTCAGATCAGTGCTTGTTCTGCCGGTTTTCGATCAGGTCGTCGACGACGCCGGGATCGGCCAGCGTCGAGGTGTCGCCCAGCGATCCGAAATCGTCCTCGGCGATCTTGCGCAGGATGCGGCGCATGATCTTGCCCGAGCGCGTCTTGGGCAGGCCCGGCGCGAACTGGATCTTGTCGGGCGAGGCGATCGGCCCGATTTCCTTGCGCACATGGGCGATCAGTTCCTTGCGCAGCTCGTCGCTCGGCGCCTCGCCATCCATCAGCGTGACATAGCAATAGATGCCCTGTCCCTTGAGGTCGTGCGGATAGCCGACGACGGCGGCCTCGGAAACCTTGTCATGCGCCACGAGGGCCGATTCCACTTCAGCCGTGCCCATGCGATGGCCCGAGACGTTGAGCACGTCGTCCACGCGGCCGGTGATCCAGTAGTAACCGTCGGCATCGCGCCGGCAGCCGTCGCCGGAGAAATAGCGGCCCGGATATTGCGAGAAATAGGTTTCGATGAAGCGCTTGTGGTCGCCATAGACCGTGCGCATCATGCCCGGCCACGCCTCGGTGATGCACAGATTGCCGTCGGCAACGCCTTCAAGCACATTGCCTTCATTGTCCACCAGTTGCGGCTGCACGCCGAAGAAGGGCCGTGTCGCCGAGCCGGGTTTCAGGTCGGTGGCGCCCGGCAGCGGGGTGATCAGGATGCCGCCATTTTCCGTCTGCCACCAGGTGTCGACGATCGGAATGCGCTTTTCGCCCACCACATTGTAGTACCATTCCCACGCCTCGGGGTTGATCGGCTCGCCGACCGAACCGAGCAGCCGGAGCGTCGAGCGGGAGGAGCGGGTCACGAACTCGTTGCCTGCGCCCATCAGCGCGCGGATGGCGGTGGGCGCGGTGTAGAAGATGTTGACCTTGTGCTTGTCCACCACGTCCCAGAAGCGGCCCTGATCGGGATAGTTGGGCACCCCCTCGAACATCAGCGTCGTCGCCCCGTTGGCCAGCGGCCCGTAGACGATGTAGCTGTGTCCCGTCACCCAGCCCACATCGGCCGTGCACCAGTAAATGTCGCCGTCATGGTAGTCGAACACATGCTGGTGGGTCATCGCGGCATAGACCAGGTAGCCGCCGCTGGTGTGCAGCACGCCCTTCGGCTTGCCGGTCGAGCCGGAGGTGTAGAGGATGAACAGCGGGTCTTCCGCATTCAGCTTTTCCGGCTCGCAGGCCGCCTCCGCCGAGGCGAGTTCCTCGTCGTACCAGAGGTCGCGGCCGGTCGCCCAGCCGACCTTTCCGCCGGTGCGGCGCACCACCAGCACGTTCTTGACCATGACGAAGTTCTTTGCGGCGATGTCGATGGCCTTGTCGGTGTTCGCCTTCAGGGGAACGGTGCGCCCGCCGCGCAAGCCCTCGTCGGCGGTTATGACGAAGGTCGATTCGCAATCCACGATGCGCCCGCCCAGCGCGTCGGGCGAGAAGCCGCCGAACACAACCGAATGCACCGCGCCGATGCGCGAGCACGCAAGCATCGCAAAGGCGGCTTCGGGGATCATCGGCATGTAGATGGTGACCCGGTCGCCCTTCTTCACGCCGTGCTTCTTCATCACATTGGCAAGGCGGCAGACCTGCTCGTGCAGTTCCTTGTAGGTGACTTTCCTGTCTTCGGCCGGGTTGTCGCCTTCCCACAGGATGGCCACCTGATCGCCGCGCTTTTCCAGATGCCGGTCGATGCAGTTGTAGGAGATGTTGAGTTCGCCGTCCTCAAACCACTTTATCGAAACGTCACCTTCGAAACTGGCGTTTTTCACCTTCGAATAAGGCTTGAACCAGTCGATCCGCTTGCCGTGCTCGCCCCAGAACGCATCCGGGTCGTTGACGCTGTCGGCATACCACTTCAGGTAGGTTTCGTTGTCGATCGTGCCCGCGCGCTTCCATGAAGGCTGGACACGGTAGATATTGGTATCGGACATTACAGGCTTCCCTCCCGAGGAATGGACCCGGCCAGCGGGCTTATCTGCGCGGCATCCCGCCACGAAAGTCGGCCGCATTATTAACATTGCTGCCTCAACGGCAATATTAGACGTTGGATTGCCATCATTTAATGCCGCGACATTGCGTCATGCCGCCAGTTTCGCGGACATGTTCGTGTCTGGCACAGGCAACAGGCCAACCAAATCGGAAAGCCTGTCCGGGGAGCGATTGCCAAGAAGCGGAACAGCAGCTATGCCTGAAATTCAGGACTTCACCGGACCTTTTCGCCTGATAGACTGGGTTCATGCGTTGAGGTTCAGGTAACAGGGAGCACACTCATGAAGAACAAGCTTTTGGCCGGCGTTGCACTGTTTGCTTCACTGGCATTCGCGTCAGGAGCGCAGGCAGATATCGTCATCGGCGTCGTTGCGCCGCTGACCGGCCCGGTCGCCGCTTATGGCGAGCAGGTCAAGAACGGCGCGGAAGCCGCCGTGGAGAAGATCAACAAGGACGGCGGCATCCTTGGCGAGAAGGTCGTGATCAAGCTGGCCGACGACGCCGGCGATCCCAAGCAGGGCGTTTCGGCCGCCAACCTTCTGGTCGGCGAGAGCGTGCACTATGTGGTCGGCCCGGTCACCTCGGGCGTGGCCATGGCCGCTTCGGACGTTTTTGCCGAGAACGGCATTTTGATGGTGACGCCGACCGCGACCGCGCCGGACATCACCGCCCGTGGCCTGACCAACGTGCTGCGCACCTGCGGCCGTGACGATCAGCAGGCCGAAGTGGCGGCGGCCTATGTCATCAAGAACCTGAAGGACAAGAAGATCGCCATCGTCGACGACAAGGGCACCTATGGCAAGGGTCTTGCGGATTCCTTCAAGGCGGGCATCAATGCCGGCGGGGTGACCGAAGTCAGCCATACCTCGCTGAACCCCGGCGACAAGGACCTCTCGGCGCTGGTCACGCGTCTGAAGTCCGATGGCGCCGAAGTCATCTACTTCGGCGGCTATCACCCCGAGGGCGGCCTGCTGGCCCGCCAGCTGGCGGACGCTGGCGTGAAGGCAACGATCATCGGCGGTGAAGGCCTGTCCAACACCGAATATTGGGCGATCGGCAACGAAGCGGCCGCGGGCACGCTGTTCACCAACGCTTCCGACGCGCTGAAGAGCTCGGATTCCGCCTCCGCCGTCGAGGTGCTGAAGGAGAAGGGCATTCCGCCGGAAGCCTTCACCCTGAACGCCTATGCCGCGGTTGAAGTGCTCAAGGCCGGTATCGAGAAGGTCGGCAAGGCCGACGACACCGCAGCCGTTGCAGCCGCGCTCAAGGATGGCAGCGAAATTCCGACCGCGATCGGCAAGCTGACCTATGGCGAGAACGGCGACCTGACCAGCCCGAGCTTCTCGCTCTTCAAGTGGGAAGACGGCAAGATCGTCGCCGCCGAATAAGGTTTTCGCGACCGAAACAAAAAAGGCCGGGGCGTCATGCCCCGGCCTTTTTCCTTGCCGTCACTTCCGCCCGGAAAATTTTTTACCGGACGCCGAAGATGGCGGAGCCGACGCGCACGCCGGTCGCGCCGAAGGCAATGGCCAGCTCATAGTCGCCCGACATGCCCATGGACAGTTTTTCGACGCCGGCCGCGCGGGCGAGCTTTTCCAGCAGCGCAAAATGCGGGCCGGGGTTCTCGCCGGCCGGCGGAATGCACATCAGCCCCTCGATGGCGAGGCCGTGAGTCTCGCGGCAGCGCCTGACGAAGGCGACCGCCTCTTTCGGCTCGATGCCCGCCTTCTGGGGCTCGGAGCCGGTGTTGACCTGGACGTAGAGGCGCAAGGGGCGGCCCTGCCTTGAAATTTCCCTGGCCAGTTCGGCGGCGATCTTCTCGCGGTCGACCGTTTCGATCACGTCGAACAGGGCGACGGCCTCCTTCGCCTTGTTGGATTGCAGGGGGCCGATGAGGCGCAGCTCGATGCCGGAGGTTTCCTGCCTGAGCGCGGGCCATTTGCCTTGCGCCTCCTGCACCCGGTTTTCACCGAACACGCGCTGGCCGGCGGCGATGACCGGGCGGACGGCAGCGGCATCGAAGGTTTTGGAAACCGCGACCAGCACGGCCGAACCCGCATCGCGGCCGGCTTCGCGTTCCGCCGCGGCGATTTTCCGCTTCACCTGTGCAAGCCGCTCAACCGCATCGCTCATGTCGAAATCCTGCTGTCCTGACGTTCCGATTTTGCCCGGCCGGCATGCCGTTTAGGTTGACGGGTCCCGCAAAGCATGGTGAAGACCGGGGCATGTCCCGCTGACCGCATGCATGCGGCAGCTTCCAAGCATGCTTTTAGAAGAAATACCGGTCATGGCAACCGAACGATACAATCCGCGCGCGTCCGAACCCAGATGGCAGAAGGCATGGGATGCCGACAAGCTGTTCGAGACGAAGAACGACGACCCCCAGCCCAAATATTATGTGCTTGAGATGTTCCCCTATCCGTCCGGGCGCATCCATATGGGCCATGTGCGCAACTACACGATGGGCGATGTCGTGGCGCGCTACAAGCGCGCCAAGGGCTTCAACGTGCTGCATCCGATGGGCTGGGACGCCTTCGGCCTGCCGGCCGAGAACGCCGCGCGCGACAACAAGGTCAATCCGCGCAACTGGACCTATGCCAATATCGAGACCATGAAGGGCCAGCTCAAGACCATGGGTCTTTCGCTCGACTGGTCACGCGAACTCGCGACCTGCGATCCTTCCTACTATCGCCACCAGCAGAAGATGTTCCTCGATTTCTGGAAGTCCAGCCTGGTCGAGCGCCGTGCGGCCAAGGTCAACTGGGACCCGGTCGACATGACGGTGCTTGCCAATGAGCAGGTCATCGACGGCAAGGGCTGGCGTTCCGGCGCTCCGGTCGAGCAGCGCGACCTGACGCAGTGGTTCTTCAAGATCACGTCGATGAGCCAGGACCTGCTGGACGGCCTCGATACGCTCGATCGCTGGCCGGAAAAGGTCCGCATCATGCAGCAGAACTGGATCGGCCGGTCCGAGGGCCTGCTGCTGCGCTGGAAGCTGGATGCCGCCACCGCGCCGGCCGGCGCGAGCGAGCTGGAGGTTTACACCACCCGCCCCGACACGATCTTCGGCGCATCGTTCATGGCCGTGTCGGCCGATCATCCGCTGGCCAGGAAGGCGGCGGAGAACGATCCGCAGATCGCCGCCTTCATCGACGATGTCCATCACATGGGCACCTCCGTCGCCACGCTGGAAACGGCGGAAAAGAAGGGCGTCGACACCGGCATCCGGGTCGTCCACCCCTTCGACCCGGAATGGACGCTGCCGGTCTACGTCGCCAATTTCGTGCTGATGGATTACGGCACGGGCGCGGTGTTCGGCTGTCCGGCGCACGACCAGCGCGACCTCGACTTCGCCAGCAAATACGGTCTGCCGGTCAGGCCCGTGGTGAAGCCGGACGGGGTCGAGGCAGCGGGCTTCCACATCGCGGAAGAAGCCTATTGCGACGACGGCACGATGATCAATTCGCGCTTCCTCGACGGGATGAGCCCGACTGACGCCTTCAACGAGGTGGCAAAGCGCCTCGAAGCTGTCGAGTTCGACGGCCGCCCGCAGGCCAAGCGCAAGGTGCAGTTCCGGCTGCGCGACTGGCTGATCTCGCGCCAGCGCTACTGGGGCTGTCCGATCCCGGTCATCCACTGCGACGCCTGCGGCGCGGTGCCGGTGCCGGAAGACCAGCTTCCGGTGGAACTGCCGATGGACGTCACCTTCGACAAGCCCGGCAATCCGCTCGACCATCACCCGACATGGAAGCACACGACCTGCCCGAAATGCGGCGGGGCGGCCCGCCGCGATACCGACACGATGGACACCTTCGTCGATTCCTCATGGTATTTCGCCCGCTTCACCGATCCGAAGAACGAGAAGTCGCCGACCGATCTCGCCTATGTCGACGGCAAGAACGGCTGGCTGCCGGTTCACCAGTATATCGGCGGCATCGAGCACGCGATCCTGCATCTGCTCTATTCGCGTTTCTTCACCCGCGCCATGAAGGCGACCGGCCACGTCAACGTAGTCGAGGAGCCCTTCGAGGGCCTGTTCACGCAGGGCATGGTCGTTCACGAGACCTACAAGGGCCCGCAGGGCTGGGTTTCGCCGGCCGAACTGCGCTTCGAGGAGGTTGACGGGCAGCGCAAGGCCAGCCTGCTTTCCGACGGCACCCCGGTCATCATCGGCTCGATCGAGAAAATGTCGAAGTCGAAGAAGAACGTGGTCGATCCCGACGATATCATCGCCAGCTACGGCGCCGATACGGCGCGCTGGTTCATGCTGTCGGACTCGCCGCCCGAGCGCGACGTGATCTGGACCGAGGCCGGCGTCGAGGGCGCGCACCGCTTCGTGCAGCGCGTCTGGCGTCTGGTGTCCGACGCCGTTCCGGTGCTCGGCGGCGTGACGCCGAAGACGGGGACGGAAGGCGAGGCGCTGGCGGTCTCGCGCGCCGCGCACAAGGTTCTCAAGGCGGTTGGCGAGGATATCGAGCGGCTGCATTTCAACCGCGCCGTTGCCCGCATCCACGAGATCACCAATCTCCTGTCGCCGCACATCGCCGCGGTGGGCGAAGGCCGGACCGACCGCGCTCCCGCGGTGCGCGAGGGGCTGGAGATCCTGATCGCCATGCTGGCGCCGATGATGCCGCATCTGGCCGAGGAATGCTGGCACGCCATCGGCGGCAAGGGCCTTGTCGCGGCCCGCCCGTGGCCGGAATTCGATCCCGGCCTGCTGGTGGACAACGAGGTCGTTCTGCCCGTTCAGGTGAACGGAAAGAAGCGCGGGGATTTGACAATTGCCCGCGACGCGGATCAAGCTGCGGTCGAACAGGCGGTCATGGCCCTCGACTTCGTGCAGAAGGCGCTGGAGGGCAGGACCCCGCGCAAGATCATCGTCGTGCCGCAGAGGATCGTGAATGTCGTTGCCTGACACAGCCAAGCAGACGATGAACGGGAGCAGCGTGCGCGCCGGAAGGCTGGTTGCGGGAGCGGTCCTGCTTTCCGCGGCGCTGGTTTCGGCCTGCACGGTGCGCCCGCTTTATTCCAGCCAGCCTCTCACCGTTGGCGGGCAGACGGCCGCCACCGAAGAGCTGGCGTCGATTTCGGTCAAGCCGGTCAGGACGCGCTATGCCCAGCAGGTGCGCAACAATCTGATTTTCGGGCTGACCCATGGCAAGGGCGAGCCGGCCTCGCCGGTCTATTCGCTTAATCTCGACGTGACCGAATCCGTGCAGTCGGCGGCCGCCATTCAGGTGACCAGGGATCAGGATGAACCGAGCGCGGGCATGATAACGCTGTCGGCGGATTACAGGCTGACGGAAATCACCACCGGCAAGCTGGTCGGGGCCGGCAAGCGCGCCATCTCGGCCTCCTTCGACCGTCCGAAACAGGAATTCGCCACCTATCGCGCGCAGCTCGATGCGCAAAACCGCGCCGCGCGTGAACTGGCCGAAATATTGCGGCTGGCGCTGGCGCAGGATCTGGCCAGGCGGAAATGATCATGGATCGTCTGTGCCGCAGTGCGGCGCAGACGATACGGCTGGATTTCCGGCGCGCTGCGATCGCTTCAAGGCCTGAAACAGTCAAAGCCTGAAACAGTCAAAGCCCGAAATATATCCGGCATTCCCGGCTTCGCCCTCGGCCCCGGTTTCGCCCCCGGCGATGCGGACGGGAAATGGCGGGAATTTTTTCCCGCCCGCCGGAACCGGTCCGGCGGGGCGGTTTTTCGGCGTGCGTCAGCCGATCTTCTGGCCGGTCTTTGCCCAGTCGGCGAGGAAGGCTTCGAGGCCCTTGTCGGTCAGCGGGTGCTTGACCAGCGCGCGCAGCACCGCCGGCGGGGCGGTGATGACGTCGGCGCCGATCAGGGCCGCATCCTTGACGTGATTGACGGTGCGCACGGAGGCGACGAGGATTTCGGTGTCGAAATCGTAATTGTCGTAGATCTGGCGGATTTCCGAAATCAGGTCCATGCCCTCGTTGCCGATGTCGTCGAGGCGGCCGACGAAGGGCGAAATGAAGGCGGCGCCGGCCTTGGCGGCCAGCAGGGCCTGGTTGGCCGAGAAGCAGAGCGTGACGTTGACCATGCGGCCTTCGGAGCGGATCGCCTTGCAGGCCTTGAGGCCGTCGAGGGTGAGCGGCACCTTGATGGCGACATTGTCGGCGATCTTCGCCAGCACCTTTGCTTCCGCCATCATGCCGGCGTAATCGGTGGCCGTGACTTCGGCCGAGACGGGGCCGGAAACGATGTCGCAGATCTCGCGCGTCACCTCATCGATCTTGCCACCCGATTTGAGAATCAGCGAAGGGTTGGTGGTGACGCCGTCGACCAGCCCCATATCGTTCAGTTCACGGATTTCCTTGATGTCGGCGGTGTCGATGAAGAACTTCATTACGATCTCCTTGAAGTTTTCGGCGTACGGGGAGAACGCACGCGCTGTCGGCCTTTGCTCTAGACCAAAGACGATGCAAGGTCACGCGCGATGAGCCAGGATTCGCCCTTTTCGTCCGCAGCGCCGGTGTTGGTGCCCATGCCTGCAGAACGTCCCTACACCTATGCGGTTCCGCAGGGAATGCATGTGGTGCCGGGATCGATTGTGCGCGTGCCGCTGGGGCCGCGTCAGGTCGCGGGCATCGTGTGGGACGGGCAGGCGGGGCAGGTGGACGCCCGCAAGCTCAGGCCCATCGAGCAGGTGTTCGATTGCCCGCCGGTCAGCCACGATATGCGCCGCTTCGTCGACTGGGTGTCGCAATACACGCTTTCGCCCCCCGGCATGGTGGCGCGCATGGTTCTGCGGGCGCCGGAAGCCTTCGATCCCGAGCCGTGGACGGAAGGCTTAACCCTCACCGATCAGCGGCCCGGGCGCATGACCGGCGCGCGCGAGCGGGTGCTGGAAACGGCTGCCGACGGCTTTGCCTGGACGCGTTCCGGGCTTGCCCATGCCGCCGGCGTCTCCTCCTCCGTCATCGACGGCTTGAGGGAGCAGGGCGTTTTCGAGACGGTGATGATCCCGCCGCGCCCGGTGGTTCCAGAACCCGATACGGGGTACTCGGCGGCGGAGCTGATGCCCGATCAGCGCATGGCGGCGGACGAATTGAAGGCCGGCGTGGAGGAAGGCGGTTTTCGCGTCACCCTGCTCGATGGCGTGACCGGCTCCGGCAAGACGGAGGTCTATTTCGAGGCCGTCGCGGCGGCGATCGAAAAGGGGCGGCAGGTGCTGATCCTGCTGCCGGAAATCGCGCTGACGCACGCTTTCCTCGAACGCTTCCAGAGCCGCTTTGGCGCGAAACCGGCCGAATGGCATTCCGATCTGCCGCCGCGCATGCGCGAGCGGGTCTGGCGGCAGGTTGCGGAAGGCACCGTCAAGGTGGTGGCGGGCGCGCGCTCCGCCCTGTTCCTGCCATTTCAGAAGCTGGGCCTGATCGTGGTCGATGAGGAGCACGACCCCGCCTACAAGCAGGAAGACCGCGTCTTCTACAATGCCCGCGACATGGCGGTGGTGCGCGCCCATATCGGCGGCTTTCCGGTGGTGCTGGCTTCGGCCACTCCCTCCGTCGAAAGTCGTGTCAACGCCATGCAGGGGCGTTATGGGCGGGTCATCCTGGCGTCGCGCTTCGCCGATGCGGCGCTGCCTGATCTGCGCACCATCGACATGCGCCGCGCACCGCCGGCGCGGGGCGGTTTCCTGTCGCCGCTTCTGCTGCGACCGATGGCGGCGACGCTGGAGAGGGGCGAGCAGTCGCTGTTGTTCCTCAACCGGCGCGGCTATGCGCCTTTGACCCTGTGCCGCTCCTGCGGCCACCGCTTCGGCTGCCCGGTATGTTCGTCCTGGCTGGTCGAGCACCGCTTTCGCGGCCAGCTCATCTGCCATCATTGCGGCCATACCGAAAGGCGGCCCGATGCCTGCCCGGAATGCGGCACGGTCGATCATCTGGTCGCCTGCGGACCGGGCGTGGAGCGCATTGCGGAGGAGGTCGTTTCGCATTTCCCCGAGGCGCGCACCATCGTGCTGTCGTCCGACATTCCGGGAGGCGTGCGGCGGCTGCGGCTGGAACTGGAGGCCATCGCCAATGGCGATGCCGACATCGTGATCGGCACGCAGCTCGTCGCCAAGGGCCACAATTTCCCGAACATGACGCTGGTGGGGGTGGTCGATGCCGATCTTGGCCTTGCCAATGGCGATCCGCGCGCCGCCGAGCGCACCTATCAGCTTCTCAGCCAGGTGACGGGGCGCGCCGGCCGCACCGGCAAGAAGAGCCTTGGCCTTCTGCAAACCTACCAGCCGGATCATCCGGTGATGCAGGCCATCGTTTCCGGGGATTCGGAACTGTTTTACGAGCGCGAGATCGCCGAGCGCGAACGCACCCGCCTGCCGCCTTTCGGACGTCTGGCGGGCATCGTCGTCAGCGCGCCGACGCGGGCCGAGGCCGAGGGCCATGCGCGGGCGCTGCGGCTTGCGGTCCCCGAAACCGCCGACATATTCGTGCTTGGGCCTGCCGAAGCGCCGCTTGCCTTGCTGAACGGGCGGCACCGGTTCCGCCTTTTGGTGCATGGCGAGCGCCGCGCCGACATGCAAGGCTTTGTCAGGGCGATGCTGGCCGCGGGGCCGAAAGTGCGCGGCCAGATCCGGGTGCAGGTCGATATCGATCCGCAGAGCTTCCTGTAATCGGGGCGCACCGGCCAGCGCTTGTGGCCGGCTGCTATTGCGTTCGCTGGCGGTGATGAATAAGCGGTGAAGCAGACGCAGGCGCGGCCTTGCCGCGTAACGCCGAGCAAGATTTCAGACAAGGGGACTGCGATGGAATTCTCGTTTCCGTGGCCGACGAGCCAGGGTGAATGGCTGGCCTGGACAAGCGCCGTCGTGACGGCGGCGCTCGGATTGCTTTTGTTTCTGGCGCCCGGCATCGGGTTCAGGCTTCTGCGCCTGCAACCGCATCCCGACAAGCCGGAGGCGGTGATCGAGGGGCGCAGCCGGTTTGCGGGTTTCTATCTCGGTGTCGGGCTGTGCGCGATCCTGCTGGCGCAGCCGCTGCTCTACATGGCGCTCGGCTTTTCGTGGCTATTCACAGCTTTTGGCCGCATGCTCGGCATGATGAGCGATCATGGCAATACGCCTTACAACTGGGCCGCTCTGGTCGTGGATCTGGCGCTTGCAGCACTTCCCCTGGCTTTCGCCTTCGGTTTTCTGCCCTGAATCAGGGGGCGCGAAACGCATTCGTCCAGCGGATGCGACAAAAGTGCCGGAGTCCACTGCCCTCCATGGATTGCGGTCTTGGGAGGCGTGTGCTAGACGGCAACCGACTTTCAGCTAGGGGAAGCGAAAGCCGAACCTTTAGCTTCGACAAACGTAAGCAAGGTCAAAGATTTAGCCAGAGTTCAAACTCGCGCCAACAATCTGCGGCCTGTCAGACATGAGAAAAGACGGACCGTGGCCAAAACGTCCTCGCCAATCTCCGCCGTTGCCGAGCGCTATGCAAGCTCGCTGTTCGAGCTCGCTCTCGAAGCAAAATCCGTTGCCAGCGTCGAGGCTGCTCTTTCCAGCTTCGAGGCGATGCTGGCCGGCAGCGCCGATCTGAAGCGCCTGATCGAGAGCCCGGTCTTCGCGGCCGAGGAGCAGGAGCGCGCCATTTCGGCCATTCTCGGCAAGGCCGGCATCGATGGCCTGGCCGGCAGCTTCCTGCGCGTCGTCGCCCGCAACCGCCGCCTGTTCGCGGTGCCGGGCATGATCGATGCTTTCCGCAGAATTGCCGCTGAACATCGCGGCGAAGTGTCGGCGGAGGTGACGGCGGCGCATGCGCTGACGGCTGCCCAGCAGGCCGAACTCAAGGCGGCGCTGAAGGGCGTTGCCGGCAAGGACGTGGTCATCAACGTCACCGTCGATCCGAGCCTGCTCGGTGGTCTCGTGGTCAAGATGGGCTCGCGCCAGATCGATACGTCGCTCAAAACCAAACTCAATTCGCTCAAGCTTGCACTTAAAGAGGTCGGCTGATGGACATCCGCGCCGCGGAAATCTCCGCAATTCTGAAAGATCAGATCAAGAACTTCGGCAAGGAAGCCGAGGTTTCCGAAGTCGGTCAGGTTCTGTCCGTCGGTGACGGTATCGCCCGCGTTTACGGCCTCGATAACGTTCAGGCCGGTGAAATGGTCGAGTTCCCCGGCGGCATCCGCGGCATGGCGCTCAACCTTGAGGCCGACAATGTCGGCGTCGTTATTTTCGGTAACGACCGCGACATCAAGGAAGGCGACACCGTCAAGCGCACCGGCGCCATCGTCGACGTTCCGGTCGGTCCCGAGCTGCTTGGCCGCGTGGTCGATGCGCTCGGCAACCCGATCGACGGCAAGGGCCCGATCAAGTCCAAGGAGCGTCGCCGCGTCGACGTCAAGGCCCCCGGCATCATTCCGCGCAAGTCGGTGCATGAGCCGATGTCGACCGGCCTCAAGGCCATCGACGCCCTGATCCCGGTTGGCCGCGGCCAGCGCGAGCTGGTCATCGGCGACCGCCAGACCGGCAAGACGGCCATCATCCTCGACACCATCCTCAACCAGAAGGCCATTCACGACAGCGGCCCCGAGGCGGAAAAGCTGTACTGCGTCTATGTCGCCGTCGGCCAGAAGCGCTCGACCGTGGCGCAGTTCGTGAAGGTTCTGGAAGAGCGCGGCGCGCTTGAATATTCGATCATCGTCGCCGCCACCGCTTCCGACCCGGCTCCGCTCCAGTATCTGGCGCCGTTCACCGGCTGCACCATGGGCGAATATTTCCGCGACAACGGCCAGCATGCGCTGATCGGCTATGACGACCTTTCCAAACAGGCCGTCGCCTATCGCCAGATGTCGCTGCTGCTGCGCCGCCCGCCGGGCCGCGAAGCCTATCCGGGCGACGTCTTCTATCTGCATTCGCGCCTGCTGGAACGCGCCGCCAAGCTCAACGACGACAATGGCAACGGTTCGCTCACTGCGCTGCCGGTCATCGAGACGCAGGCGAACGACGTTTCGGCCTACATCCCGACCAACGTGATCTCGATCACCGACGGCCAGATCTTCCTCGAAACCAACCTGTTCTTCCAGGGCATCCGCCCGGCCGTGAACGTGGGCCTGTCGGTGTCGCGCGTCGGCTCCGCCGCCCAGATCAAGGCGATGAAGCAGGTCGCCGGCTCGATCAAGGGCGAGCTTGCCCAGTATCGTGAAATGGCGGCGTTCGCCCAGTTCGGTTCGGACCTCGACGCCTCCACGCAGCGGCTGCTCAATCGCGGCGCGCGCCTGACCGAGCTGCTGAAGCAGCCGCAGTTCTCGCCGCTGAAGACGGAAGAGCAGGTCGCGGTGATCTATGCCGGCGTGAACGGCTATCTCGACAAGCTCGCCGTTGGCGATGTCGGGCGCTTCGAGCAGGGCCTGCTGTCGCATCTGCGCACGGTCGGCAAGGAAGTTCTCGACGGCATCCGTAAGGAGAAGGCGTTGTCGGACGATCTGCGGGCCAGGCTCAAGGCCGAGGTCGACGCTTTCGCCAAGACCTTCGCCTGACCCTTGAACGCACGCGGACTGTAGAGTTTGAAGCATGGCGTCACTGAAAGACCTTCGTAACCGCATCGCCTCGGTCAAGGCGACGCAGAAAATCACCAAGGCGATGCAGATGGTCGCCGCGGCGAAGCTGCGTCGCGCCCAGGAAGCTGCGGAGGCCGCGCGTCCCTATTCGGAGCGCATGGGCGCCGTTCTGGCCAACATCACCCAGGCCATCGGCGCGGGCGGCGAGGCCCCCGCGCTGATGACCGGCACGGGCAGGGACGACGTGCATCTGCTCGTCGTCTGCACCGCGGAGCGCGGCCTGTGCGGCGGCTTCAACTCGCAGATCGCGCGTTTCGCCCGCGACCATGCCCGCCGGCTTCTGGCCGAGGGCAAGACGGTCAGGATCATCTGCGTCGGCAAGAAGGGTTTCGACATCCTTCGCCGCGACTATGCTTCGCTGATCATCGACCGCATCGACCTGCGCGAGGTCAAGACCATCGGCTTCGCCAATGCCGACGCCATCGCCCGCAAGGTGATCCAGCTGTTCGGTCAGGGCGAGTTCGACGTCTGCACGCTGTTCTATTCGAACTTCAAGTCGGTCATCAGCCAGGTGCCGACGGCGCAGCAGATCATTCCCGCCGCCGCTCCCGCCGAAGCGGGAGCCGCCAATGGCAGCGCCGTTTACGAATACGAGCCGGAGCCGGGCGAAATCCTTTCCGATCTGATCCCGCGCAACATCTCCGTCCAGATCTTCCGCGCTTTGCTGGAAAACGCAGCCGGCGAAATGGGCGCCAAGATGAGCGCCATGGACAATGCGACGCGCAATGCGGGCGAGATGATCAACAAGCTGTCGATCACCTACAACCGCCAGCGTCAGGCGCAGATCACCAAGGAACTCATCGAAATCATTTCGGGCGCCGAGGCGCTCTAGCATGCGGCGTGAAGGCTGTGCCTTCACCCGGGCATGTGACAACAAACGGACGAAAAAGGGCTAGAGACGATGGCGAAAGCAGCGACCCCGAAAAAGGCGACCGCTAAGACTGAAGAGGCTCCCGCGAAGGCGGCCGCACCTGCCCGGAAGGCGGCTGCTCCGGCCAAGGCCGCCGCACCGGCGAAGAAGGCCGCGGCTCCTGCAGCTGCCAAGGCCCCGCGCGCGGCCGCGAAGGCCGGCGGGTCGGTCGGCAAGGTCCGTCAGGTCATCGGCGCCGTTGTCGACGTGCAGTTCGAGAACGATCTTCCGGCCATTCTGAACGCGCTTGAGACCGAGAACGTCGGCAACCGCCTGGTTCTGGAAGTCGCCCAGCATCTCGGCGAAAACACCGTCCGCTGCATCGCCATGGACGCCACCGAAGGTCTGGTGCGCGGTCAGGAAGTCGTCGATACCGGCGCCCCGATCTCGGTTCCGGTCGGCCCGGGCATGCTCGGCCGCATCATCAACGTCATCGGCGAGCCGGTCGACGAAGCAGGTCCCGTCCAGGCGACCGAATATCGCGGCATCCACCAGCCGGCTCCGGCATATGTCGAGCAGTCGACGGAAGCCGCCATCCTCGTCACCGGCATCAAGGTCATCGACCTGCTCGCTCCTTACGCCAGGGGCGGCAAGATCGGCCTGTTCGGCGGCGCCGGCGTCGGCAAGACCGTTCTCATTCAGGAACTGATCAACAACATCGCCAAGGCGCATGGCGGCTACTCGGTGTTCGCCGGCGTGGGTGAGCGTACCCGCGAGGGCAACGACCTCTATCACGAGTTCATCGAATCCGGCGTCAACCAGAAGGGCGGCGGCGAAGGCTCGAAGGCGGCCCTCGTGTATGGCCAGATGAACGAGCCGCCGGGAGCCCGTGCCCGCGTCGCCCTGACCGGCCTGACGGTTGCCGAGTACTTCCGCGACCAGGGTCAGGACGTGCTGTTCTTCGTGGACAACATCTTCCGCTTCACGCAGGCCGGTTCGGAAGTGTCGGCCCTGCTCGGCCGCATTCCCTCGGCCGTGGGTTATCAGCCGACGCTGGCGACCGACATGGGCGCGCTGCAGGAACGCATCACCACCACCACCAAGGGCTCGATCACCTCGGTGCAGGCCATTTACGTTCCCGCCGACGACCTGACCGATCCGGCTCCGGCCACCTCGTTCGCTCACCTCGACGCGACCACGACGCTGAACCGCGCCATCGCCGAGAAGGGTATCTACCCGGCCGTGGACCCGCTGGACTCCACCTCGCGCATGCTCGACCCGCTGATCGTCGGCGAAGAGCACTATCAGGTTGCCCGCGAGGTGCAGCAGACCCTTCAGCGCTACAAGTCGCTGCAGGACATCATCGCCATCCTCGGCATGGACGAACTGTCCGAAGAGGACAAGCTGACGGTGGCGCGCGCCCGCAAGATCGAGCGCTTCCTGTCGCAGCCGTTCTTCGTGGCTGAAGTCTTCACCGGTTCGCCGGGCAAGCTGGTGGCTCTGGAAGACACCATCAAGGGCTTCAAGGGTCTGGTCGCCGGCGAGTACGATCACCTGCCGGAAGCCGCTTTCTACATGGTCGGCGGCATCGAAGAGGCGGTCGAGAAGGCAAAGAAGCTGGCGGCCGAGGCGGCCTGATCCGTGTCGGATCGCGCCCTGCGGCTGGAAGATGCGGTCAACGAAACCTGCCCCTGGTCGGGCGAGCCCATCTCGGGGGATTCGTTGACCGTCTACGAAGGCCGCACGGTCGGTTTCTGCAATCCCGGCTGCCGGGACAAGTTCGCAGCGGCGGTCTCGCATTTCGAGGCATCGCTGCCCAAGGCACCAAAGGCATAGGCATCATGGCTGAAGCTTTCCAATTCGAACTGGTCTCGCCGGAGCGTCTGCTTGTCTCCGAGAAGATCGAATCGGTCGTCATTCCGGCAACGGAAGGCGAAATGACCATCATGGCGAACCACGCCCCGGTCATGACCACGATCAAGCCGGGCGTGGTCACGGTGAACATCGCATCCGGGCAGCAGGAGCGCTACGTCGTGTTCGGCGGCTTCGCCGATATCCTGCCGGCCGGCTGCACGTTGCTGGCCGAATCGGCGGTATCGGTGAAAGACCTTGACCGCGACGAGATCGCCCGCCGCGTCCAGGAAGCGCAGGAAGATGTCGCCGACGCCAGGGACGACAGCACCCGCGCGCGCGCCGAGCAATATCTGTCGGAACTGACGACCTTGCAGGGCGCGTTGCAGGCCGCCTGATCGCAGGGCCTGATCGCCGGGCCTGAATCGTTGGGCCTGAATCGCGGGACCTGAAAATCTGGATCGAAAAAAGCCGGGCTTTTGCCCGGCTTTTGTTTGCCGATTGAGATGCCGGATATGGCGCTTGCCGAAGCTTGCCACCGCTCTGAGGGATCGCCCCGTTTAAAGCGCGTCGCGATTTTTCAGATCCGGCCCTGCGCTTTAAGTTCTTGTTTTTACGCATGTCGCCCGAAACCGGTTCCCCCTTTCGGGCGACACGCTTGGTCTTTGTTTTGTCGCGTTTTGAATCGGAAAAGTGTTTCCACTTTTCCTGGAAGCGCCCTAGGAAGATTTGCGGTCCGAGGTGAGGCTGACCAGCTTGCGCGCCGCCAGCCAGGCGACCGGGATCGACAGCATGGCGCCGGCGGCTGCGGCCAGCACGATCGAGCGCGCATCATAACGGCCGGCGGCAAGTGCGATGATAACCCCCACCCCGGCCAGCGAGGACATGGCGATAAGCAGCAGGGCACTGAACAGGCGCGACATGGAGCCTCCAAAGCTGGACATATATATAGCCAAGCATGGAAGACGCGGCAAAGCTTTGATCTGGATCAGCTTTGGCGGCCGCCAGCTCAGATGCGGTCGCGCAGGGCGTACCAGTTGAGGGCAAGGAACAGCAGCGGCGCCCGCAGACGCCTTCCGCCGGGGAATGCGGGGATCTTCAGGTCCTCGAACAGTTTCAGCCGTTCGCGGTTGCCGGTCACCGTCTCGGCATAGAGTTTGCCCACGAAATTCGACAGCATGACGCCATGGCCGGAATAGCCGCCGGCCGAAATGACATTGGGCATCACCTCGCGCACGAAAGGTTCGCGCGGCATGGTAATGCCGACATAACCGCCCCAGCCATGGGTGATCTCGACATCTTTCAGCGACGGGTAAATCTCCGCGATCTGCTTGCGGATGTGAATGTGAATATCGCCGGGGTCGGTGACGGCATAGATCTCGCGCCCGCCAAACAGCAGCCGCCCATCCTTCGATTTGCGGAAATAGCGCACGACAAAGCGCGAATCATCGACGGCCTCGCCGCCGGGAATGACGGGGCTGTCATCGCCCAGAGGCACGGTCGCGCCGATGAAGGAGCCGATCGGCATGATATGCGCCGCGCTTTGCGGTTCCAGATCGCCGCCATGGGCATTGGTGGCGATCAGGCATTTGTCCGCGCTGATCGTGCCGTAGGGGGTGGTGACGGTGACCTTGCCGCCATTGGAAACGATGCCCGTGGCCGGGGTGTTCTCGTAAAGACGGGCGCCGGCTTCGGCGGCAACGCGCGCCGTGCCGATGACGAGCCTGAGCGGATGGATATGTCCGGTGCCGGTATCGCGCACGCCGCCGAAAAAGCGCCGGGAGCCCAGCCGCTCCGCGGTTTCGGCCGCATCCATGAACGAAATATGAGGATAGCCGAAGCGGCTCGCCATGATCTCGGCATGCGCCTTGTAAGTGTCGACATAGCGCTTCTTGTGCGCCACCGACATCTGGCCCGGCGCATAGTCGATCCCGATGCCGTTGGCTCTGGAGAAGTCGAGCAGGTGCGCCTTCGCTTCCTCGGCAAGGTCGAACAGCGCCTTTGCGCGGGTGAAGCCATATCCGGCTTCCATCTCTTCAGGCCAGGCGCGTTGCCCGGTGTTCATCTGCCCGCCATTGCGGCCCGATGCGCCGTCGCCGAAACGATGGGCTTCGATGAGCACGACATTGGCGCCGGTGGCCGCCAGATGGGCCGCCGCCGACAGCCCCGTGAAGCCGCCGCCGATGATGGCGACGTCGCAGTTGCGGTCGCCGTCCAGCCGGGCGTAAACGGGCCTTTCACCGGCCGTGTCTTCATACCATGAGCGGCCTGGCGAAATGGGCGATTGATAGGGCATGGCGTTTTCGGACGGCGCTTGAGGGGACGGCGTTGAAGAAACTCAGACGTTCAGCAGCAGATATTCGCGCTCCCAGGGGCTGATCACCTCCATGAAGGTCTCGAATTCCGCCCGTTTGATCGCGGCATAGGTGACGGCGAAGGTCTTGCCGAGCAGGCCGGCCAGCTCCTCGTCCTGCTCGAACAGGTCGACGGCTTCCAGAAGGCCGCGCGGCAGGTCGATCTCATCCTCATTGGCCGTGGTGACGACGGGAGGTTCCGCCTCCAGCCGGTTCTTCAGGCCGATGAGCCCGCAGGCGAGCGAGGCCGCCAGCGCCAGATAGGGATTGGCGTCCGAAGAGGGGATGCGGTTTTCGACGCGCCTGGCCGCCGGGTCGGAGCGCGGAACGCGGAAAGCCGTGGTGCGGTTGTCATAACCCCATTTGTTGTTGACCGGGGCAGAGGCCGCCTGCGTGAGCCGGCGATAGGAGTTCACATAGGGAGCCAGCATCACCAGCGCGTTCGGCACATGCTGCTGCATGCCGCCGATGAAGTGGAAGAACTGATCGGTCTCCGAGCCATCGCTGGCGGTGAAGATGTTGGCGCCGGTCTTCTTGTCGACGATCGACTGGTGAATGTGCATGGCCGAGCCGGGCTGACCCTGAATGGGCTTGGCCATGAAGGTGGCGTAGATGTTGTGCTTCAGCGCGGCCTCGCGGATCGTGCGCTTGAACATGAACACCTGATCCGCCAGTTCGATGGGGTCGCCATGGCGCAGATTGATTTCGAGCTGGCCAGCGCCTTCCTCATGGATCAGCGTGTCGATCTCAAGGCCCTGGCTTTCGGAGAAATGATAGATATCGTCGATCAACTCGTCGAATTCGTTGACGCCGGCGATGGAATAGCCGGCACCCCCGCCGATGGCGCGGCCGGAGCGGCCGACCGGAGGGGTGAGCGGATAGTCCGGATCGGGGTTCTTGTGAACCAGATAGAACTCGATTTCGGGGGCGACGACGGGTTTGAGGCCGAGCCTGTCATAGGCGGCGACGACGTTCCTGAGCACGTTGCGCGGTGTGAATTCCACCGTGCGCCCATCCTGATGCACAAGGTCGCAGATCACGGCCGCCGTCGGATCGTCTTCCCAAGGCACCACGGTCAGCGTCGAAAGGTCCGGCGCCATCTTGAGGTCGCCGTCGTCCTCCGGATAGACGAAACCGTTGCCGTCTTCCGGATAGCCGCCCGAAATCGTGGCCATGAACACGGCGGAAGGCAGGGCGAGCGAGGTGTTCGAGGTGAACTTGCTCGACGGCATCATCTTGCCGCGTGCAACGCCGGCCTGATCCGGCGTGATGCATTCAATGTCCTCGATGCCGCGCCATTCAAGCCAGGCGCTTGCCTCTTTCCAGTTTTTTACCCCGCGCAAATTCTTCACGAAAGCAGGGCAGCGGTCACGTTTTGAGCGAACGTCCTTCTTTGGGGGCGTCATCAATCACCAAGTGTAAGAATACGCCTCAAGTATGCCGCTTCCGCGCGCGGAAGGGAAGGGGGCGCGCACGATAATGCATGTCGCCTGAAGCGGGAGCGGTTCGAGGTGGCGCAGGCAGCGGAGCTGCACGATCGCGACACGCTTCAGGTCCGCTGCGGCAGGGGGCCGTGCGGGTCCGGTCCATCATGGGGAAACGGACAAGAAGCCCTGACGGCGGCGACCTGACTATTCCTGGTCGGCTGGCGGCGCGTCGTCCGCCTCGTCCTCGTCGTCCCGGGCAGGTATGACATAGGCGCCCTTGAGCCAGCGGTTCAGGTCGACGTCCTTGCAGCGCCTGGAGCAGAACGGGTAGGTATCGCGCGCCGCAGGCCGCCCGCATTCGGGACAGGGGCGCTTCGGCCGCAGCGGCATGACCTGTGCGGTGTTGTCGTCGCTCATGAGACACCTGTGGCCGGCCAGCCGGCGCGCGTATCGAAGCCTTCGCCGGAAAGCAGCGCTGCGGTTTCATACAATGGCAGGCCCACCACGCTCGTGTAGGAGCCGATCAGCTTGACCACGAAGGAGCCGGCAAGCCCTTGTATGGCGTAAGCGCCGGCCTTGCCGCGCCATTCGCCCGAGGCGACATAGCGCTCGATATCCTCGCGCGGCAGCCGCCGGAAGCGCACCCGCGTCTCGATGAGGCGCTGGCGGATCTTGCCGGACGGCGTGGCGAGGCAGATACCGGAATAGACGCGGTGCGAGCGGCCGGAAAGCAGTTGCAGGCAATAGACGGCATCGTCGATCGTTCCGGCCTTCGGCAGTATCCGGCGCCCGACCGCCACGACCGTATCCGCCGCCAGCACGAAAGCGGGTTCAGCGGAAGGCTCTGCCCTGAGAACGGCAAGCGCTTTTTCCGCCTTCTGCTTCGACAGCCGCTTTGCCAGCGAGCGCGGGTGTTCGGCGCGCTGCGGGGTTTCGTCTATGTCGGCCGGCAAAATCCGGTCAGGCTCGATGCCCGCCTGCTGCAGAAGCTGAATCCTGCGCGGCGAAGCAGAGGCAAGCACGAGCGTCTGCGGTTTGCGTTCAGCCATGCCTGCCTGCCCGGACGGTGTTTACTTGAAACGGTAGGTGATACGGCCCTTGGTCAGGTCGTAGGGCGTCATCTCGACCAGGACCTTGTCGCCGGTCAGCACGCGAATTCGGTTCTTGCGCATGCGTCCAGCGGTATGGGCGACGATTTCGTGTTCGTTTTCAAGCTTGACCCGGAACATGGCATTCGGAAGCAACTCCGTCACCACGCCCGGAAACTCAAGGACTTCTTCCTTCGGCATTCGATACCTTTTCTCGGGTGATGATCCGGGACCAGTGCCCGGATTTTGCGCGGAACCTATATGATAAAGGCGGCTTTGTGAACACGCTAATCGGCGCAGGGAATAAAAGCGGGCGTCTCCGGCACGGCACTGCGCGCAAAGTGCCGCCGGGATGCAAAGTGGCAGTGGATAAGCAGAGCCGGCGCTCGACTTTACACCTGAAAAGGGATCAACAGATTCAATCAATATAGCGTAGTTTATCGCTTGATTGGGTTGGTCAACGCGCCGAAGCTATACGACGCTGGCAAATTTGCCGGTGTCGCCGGATCGGGAGCGGCGATGGGCAGGAGGGGTTCGGCCCATGCATCTCCGGGCAGGCGGCGTCTGGAAAACGTGCCTTCATACTTATCAGGGAGAGGGAGGGTCGCAGTGCTCGAATCATATTTCAGGATAAAGGAAGAGGGGTCCTCGGTTCGCACCGAAGTGATTGCCGGCGTCACCACATTCCTGACGATGTCGTATATCATCTTCGTGAATCCGGCGATCCTGTCGACCACCGGGATGGACAAGGATGCCGTTTTCGTGGCCACTTGTCTGGCCGCGGCTCTCGGTTCGGCGATCATGGCGCTCGTGCCGCGCTGGCCTATCGGCATGGCACCGGGCATGGGCCTGAACGCCTTCTTCGCATTCACCGTGGTCGGAGCCCTGGGCTTCAGCTGGGAACAGGCGCTCGGCGCCGTCTTCATCTCCGGCGTCATCTTCCTGATCCTGACGGTCACCGGCGTGCGCCGCTGGATCGTTGATGGAATTCCACGCTCGATGCGCAGCGCGGTTGCCGCCGGTATCGGCCTGTTCCTGGCCATCATCGCGCTGACGAGTTCCGGCATCGTGGTCGCCAATCCGGCCACGCTGGTCAGCCTCGGCGACGTGACGCAGACCGGTCCGCTTCTGGCGATCGCAGGCTTCTTCATCATTGCCGCCCTCGATGCGCTGAAGGTTCGCGGCGCTATCCTGATCGGCATTCTGGTCATCACCATCGCCGCGATGGCTCTCGGTGTCAGCCAGTTCGGCGGCGTGGTGTCCATGCCACCGTCCATCGCGCCGACATTCATGAAGCTCGACATCATGGGCGCGCTTCATTCCGGCGTGCTCTACGTCATCCTCGTTCTGGTGCTGGTCGAGATATTCGATGCCACCGGCACGCTGATCGGCGTTGCCAAGCGCGCGGGGCTGATGCCTGAGGGCAAGCCCAACCGCCTCGGCAAGGCGCTGCTGGCAGACAGCACGGCCATCGTCGCCGGTTCGATGCTCGGCACCTCCAGCACGACCGCCTATGTCGAAAGCGCCTCCGGCGTTCAGGCTGGCGGCCGCACGGGCCTTACGGCTCTGGTGGTTGCGATCCTGTTCCTCGCGGCCCTGTTCTTCGCGCCGCTGGCAGGTTCGGTTCCGGTCTACGCCACGGCTCCGGCGCTGCTCTACGTCGCCTGCCTGATGATGCGCGAACTGGTCGAGGTGGAGTGGGCCGAAATCACCGAAGCGGCGCCGGCGGCGCTGACGGCGCTGATGATGCCGTTCACCTATTCGATCGCCAACGGTCTTGCCTTCGGCTTCATCAGCTACGCGGCTTTGAAGACGCTGAGCGGACGCTTCAGGGATGTGCACCCGGCCACCTGGCTTGTCGCCGTCCTGTTCATCATCCGGTTCGTGATGGTTGGCGTCGAGCACAAGGAAGAGGTCCAGGCGCCGGCCGACAACGCAGGCATCGAGACTGTCGTTGGCGAAGGTGCCGACGCCAGCAATGCCGGGGCCGGGAATCCAGCGCCCGCAGGCACAGGTGCTGAAAGCACCACCGGCCAGTGACATCCGTCACCTGACGACGAAAACCGCCCGCAACCATGTTTTGCGGGCGGTTTTTTTATCGGCTGGCCGCTTTTGCAGCTCGGGGGCTCGGAGCGGGGCAGAGCCGCCTTGCAGCCTTTCCCTGACGAGGGGAAGGATCCGGTCGCGGGAAAGCGGAGCAAGCGTCAGATCGGGCAGGCCGAACGGATCGGCCCAGAGAAGCTCGGCGATTTCCGCGCGCGCTTCCACATGATCATCGAGCGCCGGCAGGAAACATTGCGCTTCTACCCGATGCCTCGCTTCATTGGCGGCAGGCGCCGTGAAGCAGCCGGATAACCGGCCCGGTCGGGATCGCTCGTCGGGCAGGCTCCTCCCGGAGCTTGCGGCAGAGCGGCGCCGGGTTGCATCAAGGCCCGAAGTGCTGCGCTTGCGCTCCAGAAGTATTCGCCCATCGGCGCGAACCGGCGCGGCCGTGGACGTGCGGAGGATCGGGGCGCTGGACCTGTCAGGCCGTTTCGGCAAACCGCGTGGCTATGCGCTCCTTCAGGCGCTCGCGAACCTCGCGATAGGCGGCCAGCCGCTGCTCGCGGGTGCCGGTGATCGAGGTCGGATCGAAGGTTGGCCAGTATTCCACCTCCACCGCCATGGTGCGGGTGAATTCCATTGCCGCGTGGTGCGCCTGCGGCGAAAGCGTGACGATGAGGTCGAAATAGGCGTCTTCCATGTCGTCCACCGAGCGTGGTTCGCGCTCGCCCAGCGACAGGCCCTCTTCTTCCATGACGGCATCGACGAAGGGATCGCGCTCGCCTGCATGGACGCCGGCGGAGGTGACGAAGATGTCGGGGGGCAGCGCCTTGCGCGCCAGAAGCTCCGCCATGGGAGAGCGCACGGCATTCATTCCGCACATGAAGAGAATGGAGCGCGGTCTGGAGGGTTCGCCGTTCAGGTCAGCCTCGCCAGTGCAGCACGCAAACCAGCGTAAACAGCCGCCGCGCCGTATCGAAATCGATCTCGATCTTGCCGGCCAGCCGGTCTTTCAGCGTTTGCGAACCCTCATTGTGCAATCCGCGCCGGCCCATGTCGATGGCCTCGATGTGGCTTGGCGAGGCCGAGCGGATGGCGTCGTAATAGCTTTCGCAGATCATGTAGTAATCCTTGACGATCCGCCGGAAAGGCGTGAGCGACAGGATATGGGTGACGACATCGGAGCCGTCTTCGCGGGTGATGGCGAAGACCAGCCGTGCATCGACCAGCGACAGCTTGAGCTTGTAGGGGCCGGGCTTTTCATCGCTGACCGGGCGAAAACTGTTTTCCTCGATCAGATCGAAGATCGCCACGGCGCGCTCATGCTCGACATCCGGCGTGGAACGGCCGATCGTTTCGTCGAGCTCGACGTCGATAAGCCGGTCGCGCTGGGGATGGAAGTCCGACATGGCGCTATATGTTCAGGCGTATGGCGACGGAGCGTGCATGGGCGTCGAGGCCTTCCGCCCTGGCCAGCGCGATGGCGGCAGGCCCCAGCGCGCGCAGCTGCTCGGGGCCGAGCCGCAGGGTCGAGGTGCGCTTGACGAAATCGAGCGTGGAAAGCCCTGATGAAAAACGGGCCGAACGCGCGGTGGGAAGCACATGGTTGCAGCCGCCGACATAGTCGCCGATCACTTCGGGCGTATGGCGGCCAATGAACACCGATCCGGCGTTGCGGATGCGGCCCAGCAGAGCGTCAGCATTATCCACCGCCAGTTCCAGATGCTCGGCGGCGATGCGGTCGATGAGCGGGATCGCCGCATCGAAATCGTCCACGAGGATGACGCAGCCGAAATCGCGCCAGCTCTTCGCGGCGGTTTCGCCGCGCGAAAGGCTGCGCAACTGACGTTCGACGGCTTCTTCCACGGCTTTGCCGAAATCGGCATCGTCGGTCATCAGGATCGACTGGGCCGAAACGTCGTGCTCGGCCTGCGCCAGCAGGTCGGCGGCGATCCAGTCGGGGTCGTTGGAGCTGTCTGCCACCACCAGAACCTCGGAAGGCCCCGCGATCATGTCGATGCCGACCGTGCCGAACACATGCCGCTTGGCGGCCGCGACATAGGCATTGCCCGGTCCGACGATCTTGACCACCGGCCTGATGGTTTTGGTGCCATAGGCAAGGGCGGCCACCGCCTGCGCGCCGCCGACGCGATAGATTTCGGATATGCCGGCCAGATCCGCCGCCACCAGCACCAGCGGGTTGATGGCGCCGCCGGAAGCGGGCACCACCATGACGATGCGCTCCACGCCAGCCACGGCCGCCGGAACGGCGTTCATCAGAACCGAGCTTGGATAGCTGGCGGTGCCGCCCGGCACATAGAGGCCAACCGATTCGACCGCCGTCCAGCGTGAACCGAGCTCGACGCCAACGGAATCGACATAGACATCGTCCTGCGGCATCTGGCGCTGGTGATGCGAGCGGATGCGGTCGCGGGCGAGCTTCAGCGCTTCGATGGCGGCCGGATCGGCATTATCGTATGCGGCCTCGATGTCGGCGCGCGCTACCGCGATGCCCAGCGCCGCAAGATCGGCCCTGTCGAAGCGCTTCGTGTAGTCGATGAGGGCCGCGTCGCCTTCGGCGCGCACGCGGGCGATGATGTCGCGCACCACCGCTTCGACATCGGCCGAAACCTCGCGCTTGGTGGACAGGAAGGCGGCAAAGCGCTGCTCGAAATCCGCATCCGATTGTCTGAGGGTCAGGGCCATGCGTGTCAGATCCTGTGGGCGGGGCGCGATGTCGCCTGCCAGGCGCCGCCAGTGTCGGCGAGGCTGGCCTCCACGCATTCGACATCGAGCACGATGGTTCCGCCGCCGGAGAAGACGAGTTCTATCATGCCGGCCGGCTGGTCGGTGGGCACGAAGGAGACGGCCAGCAGGGAAAGCACCTCGTCGGGCTTGTCGCGCGCGATGCCGGCCACTTTCGCGCCAAGCACGCGGTCGAAGTGCAGCACGCTTTGCCGGCGCTCATTGTGCTTGCGCAGGAAGCCGGATTTCTTTTCCCAGGCAAAGCGGTGCATCGCCAGCACGAAACGTTGCGCGCCAGGCAGATATTGCAGGTCGCGAACCTTCATCACCGCATCCTGCACATGGGCGGAAATGACGTTGAGATCCTGCTCGTCGAGCGCGATCAGCTTGAGGCTGTCCATGCCTGTTTCGCACCTGCGAAGAGTTGTCCTGAACTCTTTTGTTAGGCTGTCTTGGCGGTCTGTGCAACCGCGATGCCGCAGGAAGCCGGTATCAGCCGCTGATGCGCTCTATCGTCGCGCCGCAGCCCGACAGTTTCTCTTCCAGCCGCTCGAAGCCGCGATCGAGATGATAGACCCGGTTGACGATGGTTTCGCCTTCCGCCGCAAGGCCGGCGATCACCAGCGACACCGAGGCGCGCAGGTCCGTCGCCATCACCGGCGCCCCCTTCAGTTTTTCCACGCCATCGACGATGGCCGTCTGGCCGGACAGGGTGATGCGCGCGCCGAGACGGGCCAGTTCCTGCACATGCATGAAACGGTTCTCGAAAATCGTCTCGGTGATGTGCGAGCGGCCCTTGGCCATGGTCATCAGGCCCATGAACTGCGCCTGAAGGTCGGTCGGGAAGCCGGGGAAGGGCTCGGTGGTGATGTCCACCGGCTCGATGCCCGCGCCATTGCGGTAGACGCGGATGCCCTCATTTGTGACGGTGATCTCCGCGCCGGTGCGGGAAATCGTCTCCAGCGCGCTTTCCAAAAGGTCCGCGCGCGCGCCTTCCAGCAGAACGTCGCCCCCGGTCATGGCCACGGCCATGGCATAGGTGCCGGTCTCGATGCGATCGGGAATGACGCGAACGCTGGCGCCGTGCAGCTCATCCACGCCCTCAATGGTGACGGTTTCGCTGCCCGCGCCGGAAATCTTCGCGCCCATGGCGTTGAGGCATTCGGCGAGGTTGACCACTTCGGGCTCGCGGGCCGCGTTCTCCAGAACGGTTTCTCCGCGGGCAAGGGCGGCCGCCATCATCAGCACATGGGTCGCGCCGACAGATACTTTCGGGAAGCGGTAGCGGTTGCCGCGCAGGCCCCTGGCCGCTTTGGCCAGCACATAGCCGCTCTCGACATCGATATCGGCGCCCAGCGCCTGCAGCCCCTCGATGAACAGATCCACCGGCCGGGTTCCGATGGCGCAGCCGCCCGGAAGCGAGACGCGTGCCTCGCCCATGCGGGCCAGGAGCGGGCCGACGACCCAGAACGAAGCGCGCATCTTCGACACCAGCTCATAAGGCGCGGTGGTGTCGACAATGCTGCCGGCGGTGAAATTGATGGTGCGCGAATAGCCTTCGGTCTGCGAGGAGCGGCGGCCGTTGACGGAATAATCGACGCCGTGATTGCCGAGGATGCGGATGAGCTGCTCCACATCGGCCAGATGCGGCACGTTTTCCAGCGTCAGCGTTTCGCGCGTCAGCAGCGAAGCGATCATCAGGGGCAGCGCCGCGTTCTTGGCGCCGGAAATCGGAATGGTGCCCGAGAGCCTGTTGCCCCCGACGATCCTGATGCGGTCCATGAAGATGCCTCTCCCCGGCTGGGTGCCGGTCTGGGATGTGCCGCGCCGGAGACGGCCGATGCCGCTGGCGCGCTTCAATCGTTTAAAGCGGTTCGTCTAAACCATAGACGGCTGTCATTCAAGAAAATGCACCGGCGACAAAAGTAGCAGATGATGACGCACCGCCCTGAAGGAGCAAGACCGGATGGTCAGCTTTCCGGGGCGGGTTTGGAGGCTTCGATGCCCTGCGGCCGCAAATCCGCCTCGCCGGCGCGCCGCGCGCGGGTCTGCGCCTTGCGTCTGAGCAGATTGGCCCGCAAGGCTTCCGCCGAACGTGCCTTGCGCGCTTCTTCGCTGCTGGTTGCGGTTCCTTTCCGGTCCTTCATGCCCATGTTCCCGATAGCTGGATAAGCTTCCATGAATATGGCATGGGCATGTTCGAAACAACGTCTTTGCACAAGCTGTTATTGAGCCTTGCACTTGGCGAAACGATGTGGCAGAAGTCCGCCGCATCCTGTTGCTGCCGTAGCTCAGTGGTAGAGCACTCCCTTGGTAAGGGAGAGGTCCAGAGTTCGAGTCTCTGTGGCAGCACCATTTTTCTCATACTGATTATAAACTGCGAATCGTCTTCAGGGATCAGCCTGAATAGGCGGAAACCGGTTTTTGCCGGCAGTTTTGAGCGCAGGGGCCGTTAATCGGGCTGTTCGCGGTCAAAGATCGGATTTGTTGTCCCCTAAAGCGTGTCGCCCGAAAGTGGGAACCGGTTTCGGGGGCACGACATGCGTAAAAACAAGAGCTTAAAGCGCAGGGAGCGAATCTGAAAGATCGCGACATTCTTGAGAGCCGTTCAAGGCTTTACGGAATCGCCGAACGGCTCCAGGTCTTTGTTTCGTCGCGTTTGCGAACCGGAAAAGTGTTCCCACTTTTCCTGGAAACGCTCTGGATTCTCTCCCGCCAATGGTTCGCCCGTCAATGGCGGGGATATATTTTTTTTCTGAGACGTTGCCTGAAGGGCATGCGAATCAGGGCTTTGGCTTCGTGTCCTCGGGATCGAGAAGGATGCGCGCGGCGGCGCCGTCGAGATCGTCATACTGGCCGCTGCGCAGCGCCCACAGGAACCCCAGCAGGCTGATGGCCCCGAGGAACAGGGCCACGGGTATGAGGTAGACGAGAATGCTCATGCCGTCGCCGGCTCCGTGACCTGCCGTGTCTTTCCCGCGTCGGCGCGGCCGGCGCGCATCAGGCGCAGCGCATTGGTGATGACGAGGATCGAGGAGCCGGACATGGCGATTGCCGCGATCAGCGGCGTCACATAGCCCAGAATGGCGATCGGCACGGCGATGATGTTGTAGACGATGGCGATGCCGATGTTCTGGCGGATAAGCTGGCCGGCACGCAGCGCAACGTCACGCGCCGTGGTCACGGCCGCTAGGCTCTCGCGCAGGAATACGAAATCGGCGGCGCTGCGGCCGATGTCGGCGGCGGTGGCGGGCGCCATCGAGACATGCGCCGCGCCCAGTGCCGGCGCATCGTTCAGGCCATCGCCCACCATCAGCACCTTGCGGCCCTGAAGGGCAAGTTCCTCGATGCGCTCGACCTTCTGCGCGGGAAGAAGGGCGGAACGCCATGTGTCGATGCCGAGCTCGTCAGCGACGCGGCGACAGGCTGCTTCCGTATCGCCGGACAGCATTTCCACCGGCCCGACCCCGGCCTTCAGCGCGGCGATGGCGGCGCGCGCGCCGGCGCGGGTTTCATCCTCGAAAGCGAAGCGGGCAACGATTTTTCCGTCGCGGGTGAGGACCGTGCCGCTTTCCTGCGAATCATCGGCTGCCCAGTTGGCGCGGCCAAGCCTCCAGACAGTATCGCCGGCGCTTGCCTCCATGCCGAAGCCCGGCAGTTCCTTTACCTCGTCGAAGACGGGAGCGGGGGCGCCGCCGCCCTGTTGGGCGATGGCTTGCGAGAGCGGATGGCGGGAATGGGCGGCCAGCGCGCTGGCGATGCCGAGCAGGCGCGGCGTGATCTCATGCACATTGGTCAGGCGCGGATGGCCGAGGGTGAGCGTGCCGGTCTTGTCGAACACGGCGGCATCGGCCTGCGCCAGACGCTCCATCGCGGCTCCGTCCTTGACCATGATGCCGTTCTCGAACAGGCGGCGGGCGGCAACCACCTGCACGATGGGCACGGCAAGGCCGAGCGCGCAGGGGCAGGTGATGATCAGCACGGCAATGGCGATGGTGATCGCCTGATGCCAGTCTGCCCCGGCCAGCATCCAGCCGATGAAAGTGATCAGAGCCGTCAGATGCACCACCGGCGCATACATGGCCGAGACGCGGTCGGCGATGCGGCGATAGCGGGCGCGCCCGCCTTCGGCGGCTTCCATCAGCCGCATCATCTCGGCAAGGAAGGAGGTGGAGGCGGAACGGGTGGCTTCCAGCGTCAGCGGCCCGGTCAGGTTCAGGGTGCCGGCCTGTATCTCGGCTCCTGCCGCCACGGCAAGCGGTGCGCTCTCGCCATTGACCAGCGAGCAGTCGAGATCGGAGGCGCCCTGCACGATTTTCGCATCGACGGGAATGCGCTCGCCGGCGGCGACCAGAAGGCGCATGCCGGGCTCGATCTCGGCGATGGGCCGATAGTCGCGGGTGCCGTCGCCGAACAGCACCAGAGCGCCGCGGGGGCTGAGCCGGGCCAGGCCGGCCACGGCGGCGCGCGCCCTGTTGCGCATCACATGGTCGAGCGTGCGGCCGATGAGCAGGAAGAACAGCAGCGTCACCGAGGCGTCGAAATAGGCATGGCTGCCCGAATGCCAGGTGTCGTAGATGCTCAAGCCATAGGCCATGGTGATGCCGATGGCGATGGGCACGTCCATGTTCATGCGCCCGTGGCGCAGGGCGCTCCATGCCGAGCGATAATAGATGCCGCCGGCCACCGCCAGCGCGGGCAGGGCGATCAGCGCCGACACCCAGTGGAACAGGTCGCGCGTCGCGCCCTCCGCGCCCGACCAGACGGAGACGGAAAGCAGCATGATGTTGCCGGCGGCAAAGCCCGATACGGCCAGCGCGCGCAGCAGCTGCGAAAGCACCGGGTCCTTGCCGTCCTGTGCATCGTCGAACAGATGCGGCGGGTAGCCCAGGCCGTCGAGGGTGGAGACGACCGGAGGCAGGCCGTCGCCGCGCCAGCGAACGCTGACGCGTCTGGTGGAGAGATTCACGCGCGCGCGCTCGACGGTATCCAGTTTGCCCAGTGCGGTCTCGATGGCGTGGATGCAGGCTGCGCAATGCACGCGGGGCACAGAAAGCTCGACCTGACGCGTGCCGTCGCCCATGTCGCGGGCGGCAAAAGCGACTTCTTCACCGGTGGGCAGCGCAACCAGCGCTTTGGCGAGATCCTCGCTTCCGGGCGCGCAGCAACTCATTTGATCGCCCCGTCCCTGACGGTGATGCGATGGATTTCGCGCCATGGCACGTCGCGGCCGGCGTCTGCCTCGATCTCCACGATCCAGGCGCCGTCACCGAGCGCGAAGGGCGCATCGAGCGCACCGCCGGCGGCGGGCGCGAGCGCCAGCGCGATGTCCTGCGCATCGCTGACAGGGCGGCGGAACTGCGCCGTCCCGGCGTTGAGCGCGACGGGATTGCCTTGCGTATCGGCGAGCGCGAAGCGCAAGATGCCGTCGGCGCCGGTAAGTGTCGCGTCCCAGCCCAGCGCCGCCTGCTCGCGGTGTTCGCGCGACTTGCGGTTGAATTCGAGGCCCGCGACGTAGGAATTGCGCACCACGAGGCCGGTCCAGCTCGTATTGGCATAGACGGCCATCGTGACGTTGACGGTTATGACGACACCGAAGAAGGCGACCATGATCAACAGGAAATGGCGGCCGGTGAACTGCTGGCTCATCATTCTCACTCAGGGCTCTCGAAGCTGGTGACGTAGTCGGCGGAATCGAGGCTGGACTTGTCCTCGACGTGGAAAACGAGACGCTGCGCCTTGCCGGGGCTTTTTGCCTCTTCGCGCGACTGGCGCACATAGATTTTCAGCGAATGCGCACGATCCGGCTCCAGCGTCACCGACACGGTATCGCTTTCCGCGTGATCGAGGCCGACGACATTCATCGTCGCGCCGGCAAGCTCGCCGAGGCTGACGGTGACGGTGCGCTGCTCGGGAATCTTGTTGAGCAGCTTGACCGTGTAGCCGTTGCGGATGGAGCCATCGGAGAGCACCACATATTGCGGGTTGCGATCGTGCAGCACATTCATCTCCAGCCGGTCGCGGGTCAGCAGCCCGTAGATGAGCATCACGCCGATCAGCGTCCACCCGCCGAAATAGATGAAGGTGCGGGGCCTGAACAGCTTTCTGATATGAAAGGTGGAAATCGCGTCGGAAATACGGCCGGCGGCATCGTGGACCAGCGAGGGGCGGATCTCATGCGCGCCATCGCCGGTCGCCAGCGCCATGTTGGCGTTGTAGTCGGCCAGCGTCGCGTAGGAAATCAGGCCGCGCTCGCGCCCCAGCTTGTCCATGACGCCGTTGCAGGCATCGATGCACAGGGCGCAGGTGATGCATTCGAGTTGCTGGCCGTCGCGGATGTCGATGCCCATCGGGCAGACGACGACGCAGGCATTGCAGTCGACGCAATCGCCGGTTTCCGTTCCGGCTGCCGCGGCCTTCTTGGTGCCGCGGGTGCGCGGCTCGCCGCGCCAGTCATTGTAGGTGACGGTCAGCGAATGCTCGTCCAGCATCGCCGCCTGAATGCGCGGCCACGGGCACATATAGGTGCAGACCTGCTCGCGCATCAGCCCGCCGAACGCATAGGTGGTGGCGGTGAGGATGGCGACGGTGATGTAGGCAACGGGCGCCGCCTGTCCGGTCACGAAATCCATGACCAGCGAGGGCGCGTCGGAAAAATAGAAAATCCATGCGCCGCCGGTCGCGACCGCAATGGCGATCCAGATCAGATGTTTTGCGGTGCGCAGGGCTATCTTGCGTGCGGTCCAGGGGCTCTGGTCCAGCCTTATGCGGGCGTTGCGGTCACCCTCGATGGCGCGCTCGACGACGAGAAACAGATCGACCCACACGGTTTGCGGGCAGGTGTAACCGCACCAGGCGCGGCCGACCGTGGAGGTGATGAGGAAAAGGCCGAGGCCGGCCATCACCAGAAGGCCGGCAACGAGAAAAAACTCCTGCGGCCAGATTTCGATGAAGAAGAAGTAGAAGCGGCGATTGGCGATGTCGACCAGAACCGCCTGATCGGGCGCATGCGGGCCACGGTCCCAGCGAATCCACGGCGTCAGATAGTAGATGCCGAGCGTAACGGCCATGATCAGCCATTTGAAATTCCGGAACGAGCCGTTGGCGCGCTTGGGAAAGATCTTCTTGCGCGCGGCATAGAGCGGCTGGCGCAGCTTGGCAGAGTTGACCGCCTGCGCGTCATGGCGTTCGAACTCGACTGTGCCGGACATGCTCTTCTCCTGACCGTACCTACCAATGCCCCGCAATGCCCCGAACCCGTCCCGGCTGGCTTGATCTGGGTCAAGCGCGGGGTGCGGCACAGTGACATGCACTCACCGCAGAGGGTCCGGCGTCGCTGCCGGACCCTCCAGCCCCCCGGCTTATCGCCCGGCCCCTTTTTACAGGTTGGGACCGGAGGTTGGGATCAGCGGCCCCCGCCGAGCGAATGCACGTAGACGGTCAGTTCCTTCACGGTCGTCTCGCCGAGACGCGCCTGCCATGCCGGCATCACGCCATGGCGGGGCTGGCGCACCTGGGCGGCGATCTCGGCCGGGCTCGACCCGTAGAGCCAGATCGCGTCGGTCAGGTCGGGAGCGCCGAACTCGGCGCCGCCCTTGCCGGCTTCGCCGTGGCAGGCCGCGCAGTTGTTGGCGAAGACTTCGGCGCCCGGGCCGGTGAGATCGCCGCCACTGGACAGCGCCACGACGTGACCGACGACGTCGCCGATCTCCTCGCGGCTGAGAATGTCGCCATAGGCGGGCATTTCGGAAATGCGGGTGTCCTCGTCGCCGGCGAAGCGGATGCCGTGGGCGATGGTGGCGCGGATTTCCTCGGGCGTGCCGCCCCACAGCCATTCGTCGTCGTTCAGGTTCGGATAGCCGGGCGATCCGGCGGCGCCCGAGCCGTGGCACTGCACGCAATTGACCTTGAAGGCCGCGGCGCCCGCCGAACCGGCGAACTGGCGCAGCGTGTCATCGGCCAGGATTTCTTCCACGGACGCCTTTTCGATGGCCGCCATATATTCGCCCCTGGCCGCATCGGCGGATGCAAGCTCGGTGCGCAGATCGGCGCGGCTCGACCAGCCGAGAATGCCGGAGGTGGCGGAATTCACCAGCGGCCATGCCGGATAGGCGATGGTGTAGACCAGCGCCCAGAAAATGGTGGCGTAAAAGGTCCACAGCCACCAGCGCGGCATGGGATTGTCGAGTTCCTTGATCCCGTCCCATTCATGGCCGGTCGTGGCGACGCCACTGATTTCGTCGATTTCCTTGTGGCTCATGTCAGTCGTCCTTGAGCGGGATGCGGGCGGCTTCATCAGCCTGTTCGCGGCTGCCGGGGCGGAAGGCGAAGATCACGACGCCGACGAAGAAGAGGGTCATGAACAGCAGTCCCCACGAATCGGCGAACTGGCGCAGCCAGGTGTAGGTTTCCATGGAGCCTCCTAGCGTGAGCCGTCAGGCTCGTCATAGCTGGTGAAGTCGACCAGGGTGCCGAGCATTTGCAGATAGGAGACCAGAGCGTCCATTTCGGTCAGGCGGTTGGGATCGCCGTCGAAATCGCCGAGCTTGGCCTTCGGATAACGCTCCTCCACACCTGAAGTGTCGGCATTGGGGTCGGCCTGCGCCTTCATGTCGGCGACGGCGTTTTCGATCATCTCGTCGGTGTAGGGCACGCCGACGCGCCGGTTGGCGACCAGATGCGTCTCGAAATTGCGGATGTCGAGGTCGTTGTCCTTCAGGAAGGCATAGCTCGGCATCACGGATTCCGGCACCACCGAGCGCGGCTCGATGAGGTGCTGGACGTGCCATTCGTTGGAGTAACGGTTGCCGACGCGGGCCAGATCGGGGCCCGTGCGCTTGGAGCCCCACTGGAACGGGTGATCGTACATCGATTCCGCCGCCAGGCTGTAATGGCCGTAACGCTCCACCTCGTCGCGGAAGGGGCGGATCATCTGCGAGTGGCAGACATAGCAGCCCTCGCGGACGTAAATGTTGCGTCCGGCCAGTTCCAGCGGCGAATAGGGCCGCATGCCATCCACCTTCTCGATGGTGTTTTCGAGATAGAACAGCGGTGTGATTTCCACGATGCCGCCGATCGAGACCACGAAGAGGGAGCCGACCAGAAGAAGCGTGGCGTTCTTTTCGATGACGCGATGCTTGTCAAGAAGAGCCATTCGGTCAAACTCCTATTCGGCCGGCACGGCAGCGGGGCGGGGCGAAGCGGCCTTGCCGCCGATCGGCTCCTCCTCGCGCTGGTGGCCGAGAATGGTCATGGTGAGGTTGTAGGCCATGATGAGTGCGCCGGAGAGGTAGAGGGCACCGCCCAGAGCGCGCATCAGGTAGTAGGGGAACATGGCGACCACGGTTTCCGCGAAGGAATAGACCAGGAAGCCCTGCTCGTCGTATTCGCGCCACATCAGGCCCTGCATGATGCCCGAGACCCACATCACCGCCGCGTAGACAACGATGCCGATCATGGCCAGCCAGAAGTGCCACACCACGAGGCGCTCGGAATAGAGCCGCGCACGGCCCCACAGCCTCGGCACCATGAAGTAGAGCGCGGCGAAGGTGATCAGGCCGTTCCAGCCCAGCGCGCCGGAGTGAACGTGGCCGATGGTCCAGTCGGTGTAGTGCGACAGCGAGTTGACCGCCTTGATCGACATCATCGGGCCTTCGAAGGTGGCCATGCCGTAGAAGGCGATGGCAGCGACCATCATGCGGATGACGGGATCGGTGCGGATCTTGTCCCATGCGCCCGAGAGCGTCATCAGGCCGTTGATCATGCCGCCCCAGGACGGCATCCACAGCATGATGGAAAACACCATGCCCAGCGTCTGCGCCCAGTCGGGCAGGGCGGTGTAGTGCAGGTGGTGAGGACCCGCCCAGATATAGAGGAAGATCAGCGCCCAGAAGTGGATGATCGACAGACGGTAGGAATAGATCGGGCGTTCGGCCTGCTTCGGCACGAAATAATACATCATGCCGAGGAAGCCGGCGGTCAGGAAGAAGCCGACCGCATTATGGCCGTACCACCACTGCGTCAGCGCATCCTGGACGCCGGAAAACAGCGAATAGGAGTGCGAACCGACGAAGGATGCCGGCATCGCCAGATTGTTGACGATGTGCAGCATGGCGATGGTGATGATGAAGGCGAGATAGAACCAGTTGGCAACGTAGATGTGCGGTTCCTTGCGCTTCAGGATGGTTCCGAGGAACACCAGAAGATAGGCGACCCACACAATGGTCAGCCAGATGTCCACATACCATTCCGGTTCGGCATATTCGCGGCTCTGGGAGATGCCGAGCAGGTAGCCGGTCGCCGCCATGACGATGAAGAGCTGGTAGCCCCAGAACACGAACCAGGCGAGGTCGCCGCCGAACAGACGGGCACGCGAGGTGCGCTGGACGACATAGAAGGAGGTGGCGATCAGCGCGTTGCCGCCGAAGGCGAAAATCACGGCCGAGGTGTGCAGCGGCCGCATGCGGCCGAAGTTGAACCACGGTTCGACGTTGAGGTCGGGGAAGGCGAGTTGCAGCGCCACGACGACGCCGACCGTCAGGCCGATGACGCCCCAGAAGATGGTGGCGATCGAGCCGTAGCGGATCGGCCCGTCCATATAGGCGTCCGGATCGGGCGCTTTGGCGGGCGCGAACTGCGCGCGGCGGATCAGCACGAAGGTTGCGCCGACAAGTACGAAGAACAGCACCCACATGTGCTGGGCGAAGGGCTGGTCCGCCGCGAATCCCGCCCCCAGAAGGGCGATAAACGCAAACAGGCCCAGGCCGACGATATATGGTCCGTTGGTCATCCAGAGTCCCCGATCCTTGCCCGGCCGGGCTCATGACACCCGCCGGCATAACCCTTCATTGGGTGCTTACAACGCGTTACGCCTTGATCCATGTCAACGCCGTGACGCGTCGTCGCAGCCATTATATGCCGCATTCGATCGGGTCAGGCGGAATGAAACACATACATGTAACGGCCCTGCAGGGAGGCAAGACGCGCGAGGCGCGCTGTCAGGAGAGCATGATGGCCATCGTGGTGCTGGCGCATGCGCAGATGTTGCGCCTGTGCGGTCTGCTTGAGGAGGTGGCGGATTCGCTGCCGGGCAACGTCGATCGCAGCAAGTGCATGATGATCGCCTGCGAGCTGGAGCCGCTGGTGCGCGGCATCCACCGCTTCGAGGAGGAGACGCTGCTGCCGGCCTATGAGCGGGCGTTGCAAATGCGCGGCAGGGGGCGCGGCTCGCTGGACCGGCTGCTGGCCGAGCATGTCGAGGACGAATGCTTTGCGAGCGAACTGAGCGAGGCCCTGCTTTTGCTGGGGCGCGACGGCAGCGTCGACAATCCCGAGGCGCTGGGCTTCATGCTGCGCGGTTTTTTCGAGGGGCAGCGCCGCCATGTGGCTTTTGAACGCGAACATGTGATGCCGGAAATCGGCTGCATGGAAGGCTGAGGGGCCTCAGAAGTTTGAGAAGCCGGTCAGTTGCCGGCGCGGGCTTCCAGCCTTGCCAGATCGGGAACGACGATGTGGCGGTTGTTTTCGATAGTGATGATCTTGTCGGCGCGCAGCCGTGTCAGCTGGCGGCTGACCGTTTCGATGGTAAGGCCGAGGAAATCGGCGATATCGGCGCGGGTGAGCGGCAGGTCGAAGGCGGCCGCCTGCCGGTCCGCATCGGCGGCGGGATCGATGTTGCGCGCGATCATCAGCAGGAAGGAGGCGATTTTTTCCGATGCCGTCTTGCGCCCGAGCGTCACCATCCAGTCGCGGGCCTCGTCCAGTTCGTCCAGCGCCTGCCGGTAAAGCCGCCGCTCCAGTTCGGGGGAGCTCTGCATCATGCGCTCGACGGCGGCGCGCGGAAAGGCGCACAGTGAAACATCGGTGGCCGCTTCGGCGTTGAGGTCGCTTTCTTCCCTGAAGGGGCGGCCGAGAAAGTCCGGTGCGAATTGCAGGCCGACAATCTGCTGGCGCCCGTCCGACAAGGTCTTGGTGAGTTTCACCACGCCGGAAAGAACGTTGGCATAGCTGCCGATCTTCTGGGCGTCGCCCAGCAATTCGGTGCCGCTTCCGGCATATTGCTTGTGGGAAGTCCTGGCCAGCGCAACGAGCTGCTCGGCCTCAAGCGCGCCGCAAACGCCCTTGTGGCGGGCTTCGCAAGCCACGCACAATACGGGGATGGCGTCTGTATGAACGTCCTTGCGCAAAATCTGCCCACCTTTCGGTTCACCGAATAGCACCTTAGCGCAGTTGACGCGCCGCGTCAGTTTGTCTTGCCGTGCAAGGTTTGATCAGGGTCAACGCAGGATAAATTACTTCACGGCAGAGGTTTGCGCCTGACAGGGAGGTTTCATGTCCGCGCCATCCGCTTTCAAATTCGCCGACACCGCTCCGCGCTATACGAGCTATCCCACCGCGCCGCATTTTCACGACGGCGTCGGCGAGGAAACCGTGCGCGGCTGGATGGCTTCGGTGAAGGACGGCGAAGCCGTATCGCTCTATATTCATATCCCGTTCTGTGACCGGCTCTGCTGGTTCTGTGCCTGCCATACGCGCCATACGCTGCGTTACGAGCCGGTGGCGGCTTATCTGGATATGCTTTATCGCGAGATTGCGCTGGTTGCGGCAGCCTTGCCCGACACGGTGCAGGTGGGAGCGGTGCATCTGGGCGGCGGCTCGCCCACCCTTCTGACGCCCGCTGATCTCGGGCGCCTGCTCGATACGCTGCGGGCGACCTTCCGTTTCACGGCGAATGTATCGGTGAGCGTCGAGATCGACCCGACCGACATGGACGAGGCGCGTCTCGACGCCATCGCCGCGGTCGGCACCACGCGCGCCAGCCTCGGCGTTCAGGATTTTCGCATGGAAGTGCAGAAGGCGATCAATCGCGAGCAGAGTTTCGAGGATACCCAAGCCGTGGTCGAAGGCCTGCGCAAGCGCGGCGTTTCGGCGATCAATCTCGATCTCGTCTACGGTCTTCCGCATCAGAGCGTCGAAAGCATCGCCGAAACGGTGGGGCTTTCGCTGTCATTGAAGCCGGACCGGGTGGCGTTGTTCGGCTATGCCCATGTGCCGTGGTTCAAGAAACATCAGAAGCTGATCGACGAGGCCGTGCTTCCAGGCCGTGAGGCGCGCATGGCGCAGTCGGCGCGGGCGGCTGCGCTCATTCGCGATGCCGGCTACGAGGCCATCGGCCTGGACCATTTCGCCCTGCCGGGCGACAGCCTTGCGCTGGCCGCGCGCCGGGGCGCGCTGCGGCGCAATTTCCAGGGCTATACCGACGATGGCTGCGAGACCCTGATCGGGCTCGGGCCATCCTCGGTCAGCGGCATGCGCGAAGGCTATGCCCAGAACACCACCGCCATGGGCGGCTACCGGCGGGCGGTGCAGGCCGGGACACTGCCGGTGATACGCGGCTTCGAGCTTTCCGCAGAGGACCGCGTGCGCGCCTGGGTGATCGAGCGGCTGATGTGCGATTTCGGCTTTTCGGCAGACGAGGCGTCGGCGCGCTTCGGCGCGGCGGCCGGTGCGGTCGTGGACGAGGCGCAGGATATGTGCGCGCGCTTCCCCGACGTGCTGGTGCGGCAGGGGGGAAGTTTCATGGTGCAGCCGGAAGCGCGCGCTCATGTGCGCTCCGTCGCCGCCGAATTCGACAGCTATCTCGGACGCGGGGCGGCGCGCCACTCGCTGGCCGTCTGAGCCTTCACGGCTGCCAGTCGGTCAGTCTCAATATGTTGCCGCCAAGCTTCTGGAAGGCCCGCTGGCGGCAGGAAAAGACGATGATCTGCTGGTCGCGCGACTGGCGATGAAGCGCGTCGAACATCTTTTCGATGCGGTCGTCGTCGGAATAGACCAGCGCATCGTCCAGAATGACCGGCGTCGGGCGTCCGTCGCGGGCAAGCAGACGCGCGAAAGCCAGCCGCGTCAGCACGGAAAGCTGTTCGCGCATGCCGCCGCTGAGGCGTTCCACTTCCTCTTCCTGCCCGTTGCGCAGGATGGTCCGCGGCAGCAGGGTCTTGTCGTCGAAGCTGATGGCGACATCGTCGAACAAAAGCCCGAGCAGCGGGCGCAGCTCCGTCATGACAGGCTTGAGATACAGCTCGCTGGCCTCGGTGCGGGCGCTCTCCAGCGCAGATGACAGCCGCAGAAGAACGCTGACCTCCTTTTCAAAGGCGGCGACGCGGGCGTTCGCGGCTGAAAGGGCTTCCGTGGTCTCGTGCCATTTTTCCTCGACGGCATCATCGGCGAGCGCCCGGATCAGGCCATTCAGTTCGGCAATCGCCTCGCGCTGCGCGGCTGCTTCCTTCTCCGCCGCCGCCTCGGCCGAGCGGGCGCGGCGCAGCGCTGCCTCGACCGATTCCAGATCGGCGGCGGCAGCGCGCAGTTTCTGAAGCCGTGCCTGATCGGCTTCGAGTTTTTGGGCGGCTTCATCGACCTGGCCCGACAGCTTTCGCTGGCGATCGGCGCGCGCATCTTCCGGTCCCAGGGTCGCCTCGATCTGGACAAGTTCGGCGCGCAGGACAGCAAGATCGGCATCGGCTGCAACGAACGCTTCGTCGGCGAGGCGCTGCGCGGGCTCTGCCTCCCGCAACGCCTGCCGGGCAGCCTTGCGATCGTCATCCGTCTGCGCGTGGGCGGCCCGGATCTCTTCCGGCTCACCCATGATCTCGACCGTCGCGGAAGCGGCGGCGGGCTCCTGCGCGGCGACTTCTTCACGCAGCTTCGCCAGCCCGGCCGGCGCCAGCGCCGACAGGCGGCTGCGCAGCCCCTGTATCGCGATGGCGATCTGCTGCGCCTGTTCATGGCGCGCCCTGACGGCGGCAAGGTCGCCCGCCTCCAGCGCGGCGAGCAGGGCGCGACGCTTTTCCATGACCTGCTTCAGCTTGCCATCGTCGGGGGCAGGACGGTTCGACCGCAGCGTAATGGCGCCCATGCCCGGCACCGCCACCTGCGCCTCCCCGTCATAGCGGCGCTCCTCGCCGTCTTTCAGCGCCACACCGTCCATGTTCAGGAAATGGGCCGCCCCCTGTTCATAAGCGACCGTTATGGACGGACGGGCGGCATCCTCGACGGCGCGCAGCCGGGCAATCTCGACCTCAAGCGCCTGTAGGCCGTCCATGGCTTTCGGGTCGATCTCGACAAGCGCGTGCCTTGCCTTGGCCTGCTCCAGCGCGAGGCGCGCCTCGTCGGCCTGTTTCAGCCGGTCCTGCAAGGCTGCGTGGCGCTGTGCGGCATCGCGCGCCTTCAGGGCGGCATCCAGCCGGGCAAGCAGATCGCGGGCTTCCTGTTCCTGCTGTTCTGCCGCTTCGGCCCGCGCGCGCGCCTTGCTCATCGCGGCGGCGGCCTCGCGTCGCTTTTCGGCGGCTTGCGCATGGCGGAGTTCGGCTTCGCCCAGCCTGCCGCGCAAGGCTTGCGCCTTTTCCTGCGCCTCCAGCAACGCTTTGAGATTTTGCGCCAGAAAATCGCGGCGGTCGCGGCTGAGCTGCCATTTTGCCTCGGCGGCGTCCAGCGTCTCTCTTTGCGACCTTGCCTCGCTCAGCGCTGCCTCAGCCTTTTCGACAGCTTCCCGGCGCTCCTGCCGGTCCTGTGCCTGTTCCAGTTCGGAAAGCCGTCTGGCCGCCATGGCGCGCCGGTCGAGCGCTGCGCGCAGGGACGCGACTTCGGCCGACAGCCTCTGTTCTTCGGCAGCGAGCCTGTCGCGGGTTTCGATTGCCGCGGCGTAGCGTCCGCCCGCCCTTGGCCCTCTCCTGGTGATCAGCTTCTCGATCTCTTCGCCGACCGTTCTGGCGATCTCGGCCATGCGCCGTCCGCCGGTGATGGCTTCCACCTCGCCCTGCACGGATTCGAGCAGGCCCGCGCGCGCCTGCTTCTCGCCCTCTTCCTCGGACTTCTTGCGTGCTTCGATGCCGGTGATGCCCTGCCGGACCCAGAGCAGCCCCGCCGGACCGGCGCTGCCGCCCCTGATCAGCCCGGCGATGAAGTTTTCGGCCTCATCGGCCTGCGCGACCAGCCGTCCGCTGCCCAGATCCGTCACCCGTGCCGAGCGGCCGCCATAATATTGCTTGGTGATGCGAAAGCGCCCTTCGGCGGTTGCGATGTCGGCTTCCACAAGCGGGTTGCCGCCACTGTAGGGGCGCAGGTTGCGCACGTCGGCCGACACACTCGAATGGGGCTGGAAGAACAGCGCATGCAAGGCCTCGAAGCTTGTCGATTTGCCGAATTCATTGGCCTCGGACAGCACGTTGACGCCGTCGCGAATGTCTTCGATCGCCACTCCGCGCCCGCCGAAGCGCCTGACATTGAACAGCCGCAGCGCCGAAATCTTCATGATGCGGCTCCCCGTGCAAGAAAATAGAGCCGCGCCAGAGCGGCGCGCGCTATGTCGCGATCGGCGGCAGCTCGGCTTTCATCGGAAGCTTCCGCCAGCAGCGCATTGGCGGCTTCCCGCAAGGCGCCGGCACGGTCGATCAGGTCGAGATCGGCAATCTCGCACCGGATTGCCAGATCCGCGTCATCGAGTTCGAGGAAGGCGAAATCCGGGCTTGTATTTTCAACCGCCTGCGCCAGTCTTGCGTGGCCGTCGAGATGGCTGTGCCCCGATGCCACGATGCGCGAGAGGCAATGGCGGCGGTCCCTGCCGGCCGGCAGCAGCGCTTCCATCGATCGAACGGGATCGTCGCCTTCGAGCAGGTGCAATTCAAGCGTGTTCCAGATGAAACTTCCCGTGGCAAGCGGTGTCACCCCGGGCAGGGCGGAGGGGCCGGCAAGGCTCACCAGGAGGGCTTCGCCCGGCCGATCATGCTTGAAACGGTCGGGTTCGGGCGTGCCGCTGTAATGCGTGCGGGGGTCGACCTGCATGGCGCCGTGCCAATCGCCGAGCGCGAGGTAGTCGAGGCCGGCGTGCCGCGCCCTGTCCGGCGCGATAACCTCGCTTGCGGCGGCATCTTCGGAAAACGTCCGGATGGCGCCATGGGCAAGCCCGATGCGCAGCGCGCCCTCGGGCGTGCCTTGCCCATCCATCCATTCGCTGAGATCCCGGCCGGGACGCCGCGTGGTGCAAGGGGCCGGCAACAGGAAAACGCCCCCGGCCAGTTCGATGGGCTGAGGCTCGGTCGCCAGTACAACGTTTTCCGGCGCTTCCGCCTTCAGCGTCGCCCACAATTGCGCGGCCTGCAAGGAATCGTGATTGCCGGGCAGGATCACCCAGCGCAGGGATGCGTGGTGGGCCATTTCGACGAGCGCCTGGCGGCGCACGTCCGGCGCAGGGGTTTCCGTATCGAACGTATCCCCGGCGAGCAGGATCGTTTCCGCCCCATGCTGGCGCGCGTGGGCCGCCAGCCTGGCAATCGCCGCATGGCGCGCTTCACGCAGCCTGCCCGGCAGGTCGCCCGAAAAATTGCCGAAGCGCTTGCCGAGATGCAGATCGCTGGTGTGGATGAAACGAAACATGCTTCTCCTGATGCCCGCCGGCCGCACCCCGTCTGCAAACTTTCGCAACGGCAATGGCGGAAGGCGCGATTGAAGGCGGCTGCGAATGGCCGGGTACCGATTACCGGTGGCAGATACCCTGCGAAACGAAAATCGTCCACCCGTTCGGAATTTGCCGGCCCGCTGAGCCAGCAATACCCAAATGCCCGCAGCACAGATCAGAAAAGTCGCTTTTGCTGGAAATTATAATGGCGGAGAAGGAGGGATTCGAACCCCCGATGGGCTTGCACCCATGCCGCATTTCGAGTGCGGTGCATTCAACCACTCTGCCACTTCTCCGCAAGTGTGGTCGGCCGTTGCCAGCGGCGCACTAGATAACGGCAGTCGCGCTCCGATACAAGGCCAAATAAGGCGTCTTCATACAGGTTTTCTTTTTTCATGCCCGGCAGTTCGGGAACCGTGTCCGGGATGAGGATGCAGGAGGAGGCGGAGCCGGAGGGCGGGGGGC
>JAZIHP010000016.1:0-57189 GCA_036678505.1 Alphaproteobacteria bacterium | reverse complement strand
GTTCAAAATCCTGCGCTAAGGTCGAACGGAGCGTGAACCTTCATCACGAACCCGCATGATGGTCTGGCGGCTTGTCGCCAATTTCCTTGCGATGGCGGAAACGCTCATCCCGGTCGCAAGATCGTCGCGCACATCCCGCTTCTGTTTTTCGCTGAGGGTTGAGGGGCGGCCGAGGATCTTCCCCTCCAACTTCGCGCGCTTGAGACCGGACTGCGTCCGCTCGATCAGCAAATCCCGTTCGAACTGCGCAACGGCGTTGAGAACATTCATTGTCATCGTGCCGGCCGAACTGGTGAGGTCGGTCCCACCGAGCGCGAGGCAATAGACGCGGATGCCTATTTCAGCCAGCGTCTTTACCGTTGTGCTGACATCGATGGCATCGCGGCCGAGGCGATCGAGTTTGGTGACGATCAGAATGTCCCCGGATTCCAGCCTGTCCATCAGCTTCGAGAAGCCACGGCGCTGCGCAATGGCAGTGCTGCCGGAAACCGTCTCGGTGATGATCCGACGCGGCTCGACCTGGAAGCCGGCGGCTTCGATTTCCTGAAGCTGGTTCTCGGTGGTTTGCCCGATCGTGGAGACGCGGACATAGGCGAAAGTCCGTGGCATGGCGCTCGAATTTGTCCGAATAGGCTGTCCAAAATATTGGGCCTGTTCGTAATCCTGTCAAGGTAATTTGTGGACAGAGTGATTTGCCCCTGTCCGGAATCGAACCTTTCCGCACAGGACAGGTTCGTTGGCGCGCAAATGTAGGGAGTAGCAAATGGCCAAGGGGAAACTGCTCAAAGCCCACGATCGGCAGGCGCTTTTCGAGATCCCGACAGAAGAGGATAGTCTGATTCGCCATTATTCCTTGTCGCCAGCCGACCGGCTCGAGATCGAGGTTCGGCGGCGCGAGCATAATCGGCTTGGCTTCGCGGCGCAGCTCTGCCTGATGCGTTATCCTGGCCGGGCGCTTCTGGCCAATGAAGTGCCGCCTGCGGCGATGCTCGATTTTATTGCAGGGCAGATCGGGGCGGATCCAGCATCGTTTGATCGGTATGCTCGCCGGGAAGAGACGCGCGTGAATCATGTCGCTCATCTGCTCCATTATCTGGAAATGAGAAGTCCCACAGCCGAGGATCGGCGCGCTGCTCTTTTGGCCGCGATCGAAACCGCCGCCACGACCGACAAGGGGATGCCGATCGCGAAAGCGATTATTGCCTCGTTCCGCGAAAACCAGGCGCTGCTCCCGGCCGCGAACATGATCGAGCGCATGGGATTCCCGTTCGCGAAGCAACCAGGCGTGCGTGTCTTCGAGAAGTTTGAGCGACGCAAACCCGCTTTGTCGCGACGAAGGAGGCCCCGGTGCATGACAACGTCAAGCATGCGATCCTGAATGCGACCGAACTGGACGCCCGTCTGGTCATGCGTCCGTTGCGCAACGCCGAACGGGTATTGGTCAATGCGGGCGTCGAGCGCCTGATCGAGAAGGAAAAGCGCCTGGGCAAGGACATTTCGTTCGCCGACATCGCGCCGGAGGTGGCCGGGATCTGTCCTCGTGTCATGATCGACGGCGAGATGGATGCAGGAGCCTGGTCCTGTGGGCTCGCGGCCGGATTGATTAACGACATCCCGACGGTCGGGATCTGGTGAAGCGGATCGTGACCGAGGCTGATCAGATCATCGGTCGTCGCCTGCAGGCCATGACACTGCTGGCAGAACCCGCTTGATCTCCGACAGATAAGGTGGCGCTCTCCTTGCCACTTATCCCACGCATTGACCACATCGCCAGCGTCTCCATCGGAATACGTCGCGGGTAATGTCATTGAGGCGCGTCAGGCCTCGCCAGACTACGATGTTTCGGGGTGGCGGATCGTGGCACGACGCAAGCCTGCGGCCCGGAACCACTTGTCGAACCAGCGGCAAGGTCGACAGAAGCTTCGAGGCGATCATCCGCGAGGGGATAGACGTGGGAAATTTTGAAGGGTCGACATCGAGGTTGCTGACGCTTGCCTCGTCGGCGCTTTGATGGAACGCCTGATCGATCCCCTTGCGCCTGACACTGGCGGCGAGAAGGCCGCGCCGATGAAATTACGGAATCCATTGCCGCCATCTGTGTGGCGCCCCTCGCCCGGCAGCCCGGCGAGAGCGTCGTGGCCACGACGTAGAATCCAGTCATTCGCAGCTCCGGATATCAGACCACAGCCTGTGCGACGTTGAGCGTCTTGATTGCAGACTGAACCTCGGCGTAGAGATCTGCCTCAGCGTCGCTCGCATCAATCTCAACGACCAAGGCAAACCGAACGGATCGTTCCTGCGGATTCGCAATTGCCCTCGTTTTCCACCATCCAGCTACGGGGTGGACCGCAAGGATGTTACGGCGGGCGAGATCCGATGCGAGACAGGTGAGTTGGTCAATTTGCAGCGACCCGACGTCGCGTCGATTTCGGCCGTATGTCCAGCCGTCGTCCTCGTCGACCGCCTCTTCATCGGTCTGTTCGGCGACTTTGCTGATGCGAGCGATAAAAGCCGCCCGGCTTTCGTTTGGCCGATTGAGCTTGAAACGCAGATTGTGGGACGCATAGCGGAACTTCGAACCACGGGCCGGTTCCGATGGATTGGGTGCGATGAAGGTGCTGAGAGCAACTCTGAGAGTAACCGGGCTGTTGACGAGCTTGCGCAATGCCTCGACAGGCCATGGCAACTCGAACAATCTCATCTCGTTGTGGACGTGATCGGCGCCGCCGCTATCACTCAATCGATATGGCGTAGTCGTGTCCTGCACAATCAGCGTCAGCGCATTCGAAGCGCTGCGGCGCGCGCGCGTCATATCAGGGACCCCAAAGCCATAGCGTTTGAATAGCGGTGCGAAATGCCCTTTTACCGGGTTCGCGGGAAGATGGCTGAGCATTTGCGGGGTCCAACGAGCAGACGAGACGAAAATCGCCCGGATCGTTTCCGGCCACAATGCAGGGTAGTCTGACCATAGGTCGGCTATTGCCCGAGCAGCAAGGGCGGTGGCGCCACTGGTTTCCCCGCAGGTGGTGAACGCCCGGTTCGGGAAAGTATGGTCCGTGGTGAGGAGAGACAAGGCAGGATGCTGCAAAGGCGGCGGAGGCCCATTGACCAGCCAGTTCCCACCCTCGAATACGACATCGGGTTTCAGCGGCCAATAGGAAGACCAGCTTGCCGTTCGAGAGGACGGTGCAAGATCCCCCACTGACGCAAGCGGCGTCCCAGGCTCGCCGGCCGGAAGAACATTCTTTTCAGTGTACGCACCGACGCAGATGGCGTTCCAAGCTTGGGCCGGCGATTCGATTTCGTTGTCCGGATGATCGCACACTGCGAGGTAATCCGCATTGCCGAACATGTTCTGGACGGTGTTGCCGGCCGAGATCACTATCAGCCGCTGAGTTTTCTTGGTTCCCGAGACACCCGCCGTCAGTTGATCAATTTCGCTGGACCATGAAGTGGGAGCGCCATCATGAGGCGTATCCTCCTCCGTCGTGCTCGCCATCGCGAAGGTCCGGCGCCGATCGCCGGTCGCTTCGGCGGCGTTGATTCCGGCACGAGTCAAAGCCCCGAGGAGGTGGTGCGGGTTGTGGCCCGCGTCCGGAATGATCTTCGCCGACTCCAGCCGGTGCCGAATCTTAATCGGCAGCATCGTTTGCAATGCCAAGGTCAGATCGCCATAGAGCGCCAAGCCGGCGAGCTGCGTGCCATGGCCGACGGAGTCCGTCACATCCCAGGCGGGATCTGCCGCATGCCTGTCATCGGCGCTGAGGCCAAATTCAATGAGCGGGTGGGCACGGCTTACCCCTCTGTCGAGCAGTGTGACATAGCTCGGGTCGTCAGATGCCTGGAACGTAGTCCATGCCGACAAATTATCGAGCCAGTCCGCCTGTTCCTCGATTGGCATCGCATCGAAGTAGTCCGCGGTGATCGAGGGGGCAGCAAGAGCGCGAACTCCGCCAAGACGCCTCACCGCCAATGCAAGAACATCCCTTGCGGCGGTGGCGATAACCACGATATCTTCCGGGAACTCGAGCCGATCTGCACCCACGACAACCCCATACCCGGGTGCGTTCTCAATAAACGCGGCAGCCTGCATCTTGTCGAGCCACAACTCCCACGGAACAGCGTCATCGCCCTGCGGGAACCGCGCAGCCGGGCTCCGCCACAAAGCGCGAAGTCCCGCCTCGACAATGGCGCCGATGCTTTGCACGAGATCCGCATTGTAGGGACGCCCTTCTGTGCCATCCTTCTTCGTGCGGTTCTTGTGTGCGAAATCCTCAATTTTACGGCGTAGCTTGGCCACACCGTCGCCGGTCGCAAAGACGGTTGCTCGCGGCGGTTGGTTGACAGCGGGTTGGGCTGGTTCGAACCGCAGAAGCGTCAGATCGCTGGCGTTGAGGCCGGTGGTGACCATGATCTCGCCGGCTCGGCCAGCGACATCGATATAAACGCCCGCGGTTCCTTCGGCTTTCACATCGGGGAGATGGTCGATAGCCTGCAGCAGCGCCTGCGCATGACCGGGACGATCAGCAACGTCACTTGGATGCTTTGTCGAAGGCTGACCTTTTGGTCTGAACTTTTCGGACTTCGACAGCCCGTTGAGAATGAAGTGTCGTCGATCCCTCGGCATACGTTCCCGCCCCTATGCTATGCAGCGACCGGCGGCGTTCGAGGGACGCGACCACGGCAGAAGTGCTGACCTCGCTTGAGTTGCCCAAAACCGCCCGTCGCGCGGCATCTTCCGCTGCTGCAACGACGTCGGCCGTGGACAGCCCCCCGGCGTGCTGCACAACATCATTCCAGTCGACAGCGTCGACATCGAAGCCTCGCAGCCGACGGCGCATTGCCTTCTCGATCGCCTCAGCATCCGGCAGTTGATATGGCAGTACGAGATCAAAGCGACGCAGGACGGCCCGGTCAAGAATCTCTGGAAGATTCGTCGTCGCGATCACGATCGACGGGCCAGTGTCCTCATCGAGGAACTGCAGGAACGAATTCAAAATCCGACGCGCCTCACCAATGTCGTTGTCGGTGCCTCGCGAAGCCGCGAGCGCGTCAATCTCGTCGAACAGATAAACGCCTCGGTTTGTCCGCACCGCATCGAAAATCATTCGCAGCTTCTGTGCGGTTTCCCCCATGAATTTCGTAATCAGACCATGCAGGAGGACGGTAAAGAGCGGAAACTTCAGCTCGCCGGCGAGCGCTTCCGCCGTCAGCGTCTTTCCTGTGCCGGGCGGCCCAGCCAGAAGCAAACGTCGGCGCGGACGCAGACCTTTTTCTTCCAGCTTTTGCGTCATCCGGGTTTCAGTGACGATGTGGGAGAGTTCATCCTCCAAATGCAGCGGCAGGATCAGATCGTTCAACCGGCTCGTCGGATAGCTCGCGCTGAGGAAGGCCGCTAGGTCGCCGCGCGGCGCAGCGATTGGCGTCGGCGCGCTGCGCGTGGCCCTCGGAGGCCGTTGAGCTGCCTCAGCCCACTGCCGCAGTTGCTCTGCGAGCCGGGCATGACCCTTCTGTTCCTCGGCTGCAGCAAGCTGCATGGCGAGGTCGAAAAATCGCCCTTCATCACCTTCTGCGTGGCTTTTCACGAGCCCGATCAGTTGTTGTGCCGATGCCATTGCAATGACCTTCCCGAGCCCCCACCAGCGCGACCATGGCAATTCGACGCCCGTCACACTATATAGTCAAAACTCCTTAACAGACCAGCGCCTCGGAGCCCGGCGACAAATGGTCCACGTGTAATTCAGCATGCCTGCTGCCGGTTCCCGACGGCGGGAGCCCTCAACGTGCCCGAGAAATACGGTTTCAGTGGGTCCATCCTATATAATCCCCCATGCCCGATAGCTTTCCCTGCCGGTCAGCTCGCGCAGGCCGAACTCGCCAACGAGATTGAGTGCGCCTTGGCGCGAGACCTTCAGCTCCGCCTGGATCAGGCTGGTGGAAACCAGCGGTCGCGACAACACCAGGTCGAGCAGACGTGGCAACTTCGAGCTGGCGCGGCGGCCGCGCAGCACGCGTTCCATCCGCTCTTTCGCCAGCAGCAAACGGTCGTGCTCCTTGAGGCCTGCGATCGCAGCCTCGCGGATCGCGTCGATCAGGGCGGCCAGCCGATCGGCGCGGCTTCGGGCCCGCCGCCGCTCGCGCGGCACGTTTTTGGCGCCTTGGTGCAGGCAGGCAAGATGGTTGGACGCAAGACCCTCCTGCCGGAGCATGGCGCTGACAAGCAGCGGTCCGATCCAGGCGCCGCGCTGCAACACCTCGATGTCGGTCCAAGCGTCGAGCGCCAGCGCCCCGCGCAGCACGACCGGCAGGTCCCGCGTGCGATCGACTGCTTGCCGCCATTCGGCCAGACGCGCCTCTTCGTTCCAATCCTCATCGAAGAGCACGGCCAGTCGCTCGTCCCCCTGCGGCGTTCGCGGCGGCACATCCGCGCCTCTCAGGATTCGTGATGAGCGCGCCAGCAGCGCGTCGATCTCGGCGAACTCCGCCGCCAGTTGATCGATCTCCGGCTCTTCCCATGAATCCGCCGCGTCAGCCACCGCCTCCCCTTCCCGGTCGCTTTCTACCCCCGATGCCGTCGCGTCGCCGCGGCCGGTCAGCTCGCGCAGGCCCTCGCGGCCGAGCGCCCAGTCGCGCGGCTGTGACAGAATGCGGCGGCGCTTGCGCAGCACGGCGTGGGCCCGGGTCACCTCGTGCGTCGGCGCGCGCTGGTCCATGTGCGCGTCGTGGAAAACCAGGTCCTCGAGATGAACGAGCTCGCGCTCGACCCAGAGCGCGGCGACGGCGTCGTGGAAATGCGCGCGTTCGATCCAGCCGTCGCGCACCGGCGACCGCGCCAGCCGCTCGTCGAGCCGCACGACGGCTTCGGTCGCTGTCGCTTTCACTTCCCGATTTCAATCGTGAGAACGTCATGTGTTGTTTAGGTTTGGTCGCAACGAAGACCACGATTTTTCGCTAATGATTTCACTGACCACTCGCTTTGCCGAACCGATTGCACAGCCTGAAACCGGCGCCTGCTGCGTCACACTCCGAAGAAGCATGGGCGACGGCGCGCCGCGTTGCGCGCGAACTCGACAGGATTCTGGACGGCTCGGGTTCCCGGCGGACGGCAATCGTACGCGCGGCCGCCGAGCTGCGCCTTTCGACGCGACAGGTCTACAATCTGCTGGCACGGTACCGTGTCGATCGCACGGTGACGTCGCTCTTGCCCGGCGGAGACAGGACCCGGCAGAAGCGGCTCCCGCAGGACATTGAGGGGATCATCGCGACGACACTGCGAGAGCAGTGGTTGGTGCTGGAGGCTCCACCCCTTGCTCCGGTCGTGGCCGAGATCCGCGCCCGCTGCGAGGAGGCGGGCCTCACTCCTCCGTCCTATCTAACTGTCGCTCGTCGGATATCCGCCCTGTTTAGCGCAGAGGAAATCGCAAAGAAGCGATCCGCGAACCCGAAACATCTCCATCGGCTCAGGGCCAGGCCCGGGTACATCCACGCGGCGCACCCGCTGGATGTCTGCCAGATCGATCACACGCCGACCGACATCAATTTCGTAGAGGTTGTCGAAGGCGGCGGAACGTTCGTCGGCCGGGCCTACCTGACGATCGTCACCGACGTGGCGACGCGCTGCATACTGGGATTCTGCCTCACGCTCGAAAAGCCGTCAGCGCTGTCGGTCGCCTTGTGCCTGGCGCAGGCAATGTGCCCGAAGGACGAATGGCTGGTTGCGCGCGGCATCGAGCATGGGTGGCCCATGTTCGGTCGACCGCGAGTGCTGGTCACCGACTCCGCCAAGGAGTTCAAAGGGAATGCCTTTCAGCGCGGGTGCGAGGACTACGGCGTTTGTATCCGCTACCGGGATCGCGGCCGCGTGCATCAGGGTGGCGTGGTGGAAAGGCTGCTCGGAAAGCTCAACGGCGTTCTTGCAACGCAGCCTGGCTCGACGGGCCGATCCGTGGCGGACCGCGACCAATATCCCGCGGAGCGCCGGGCGCGTCTCAGCTTCGCCGATCTCGAGCGATGCGTCGCGCTCGCGGTGATCGACCACAACCTGCAGCAAAATGCCAGAACCCTGAGGGTACCGGCATCAGAATGGGATCGGCAGGCACATGAACTTGCACGCTTCGACGATGATCCCATGCGGGTCCTGCTGGCATTCATGCCCGGAACGGAGCGACGCATCTCGCCGCAGGGCGTCAGTATGTTCGCACTCGATTATTATTCACCCTGGTTGAGCAAGTTCGTTCCGCAGCGGGATCGGCTAGGAAAGCTCGAGCTTCGATACGATCCACGCGATACCAGCCACGTCTATGCCCGCGACCCCGAGACCCGGGAGTTTCGATCGGTGGAGCGGCGCGACGGCATGCTTGCGCCGATGACGTTGTGGGAGCACGAGGCCGACCGGCTGTCGCGACGCACCGCGAATGCACGAACGGACGTAGAGAAGGTGATGCTGCGCCGCCAAATAGCTGAGATCGCAGGCGGACCGAAGCCGTCCAAAGCAGAGCTGCGCAATGCCGTGCGCAAATCTCACGCGGCAGACGCGCCCAAGCCCTACGACGCGATGCGGCCGGCAACGCCGGTGCCTGCCGACCATCCCGTTCGCCCAAAGCGCCGCCTGCCGGTAGAGGATTGGTGACGTGGCGGACCATCTGCTTGATCACGTTCGCCCGTACCTTGACCGCAGCACGGAAGAGCGGATCGCCTACATCCAGGTGCCTCGGTGGATCGGACATCAGGTGGCGCTCACAGCGCACGAACCTCTTGCCGAGCTTCTGTCGCGGCCGCCATCGCTGCGGACCCGAGGACTGATGCTCGTCGGACCATACGCCAACGGCAAGACCATGATCGCCGAACGCTTCGCCGTCGGACATCTGAGAACAGCCGAACAGCAGCAGGTGTGGGTGGTGCAGACGCGCGAGGGCGCGGGCCTTGCACATTTCTACGGCAGTATCCTGCAGGCGTTGCGAGCGCCGACGAGCGGCAGCCGGGATGTCGGCCGCAAGGCAGAACAGGTCGATTATCTGCTCGACAGGCTGAAGCCCAGAATCCTGATCTTCGATGAGTTCCACAATGCTCTGCGCGGCCGGGCGCGCGACATTGAGGCAGTGCTTGCCCTCCTTCGGAGGATCGGCCGTCAGTTCGACATCTCGCCGGTTCTGATCGGCGAGGTCGCCGTCTATGACTTCGTGAATCAGACCGCTGAAATGGCGACCCGGTTTGATCTTCACGCCGTGCCGCGTTGGCAATATGGCGAGGAGTTTCTTGCGCTGCTTGACAGCCTTGAGAGCGCCTTGCCGCTCGCCCGCGCCTCCGATCTGTCGGATGAAACGCTAGCGCGAAGGATCTTCCAGCTCTCCGAAGGACTGATCGGTGAGGTCGTGGCGATCGTTACTGCGGCGGCCACGGCCGCTGTGAGATCAGGCGAGGATCGGATCACGAAATCGAATATCGAGGCGCTGAGCTACGTCCCGGTCTCGAAGCGCCGCCGGGCGCCGGTTCGCGATGACCTGCTTTGAGGGTTTATACCGCACTGGCCGACTTCGCGATCGAAATCCGCGAGCGATATGGTGATGTCGCACGGGACTGTTGGCCGGTCTCCGTCGACCCGCTCGCGGACGAACTCCTATCGAGCTGGCTACACCGTCTCGGGCTCGCGAACGGCATCGCGCCGCGGTCGTTCGCGCGAGTCTTCGGGCTCGACGAGAGGATGTGGTCGCCGCGCCTAGATCTTCAGCTACCGCATCACGTCGCAGGGGTGCTTGCCGATGAGACAAGCGTTCCGCAGGGGGCGATCTCGGCAATGATGATGAGCGGCTGTTCGATGGCCACCCTCCTGCTGCCGCTGCGCGACAGCGCACACAGGAACCGTTCGACCTGGATGCAGTATTGCCCCCAATGCCTTGCAACGGACGAGGCGCCGTATTTTCGGCGGCAGTGGAGGCTGGCATCGCGCATCTCATGCTTTGTGCATGGCTGCGGGCTTCGGGATCGATGCCCGGCCTGCCGCGCCGGCGTCGCGGCCTTCGACCATGGCGAACTCCTTCCGCAGCATATTTGCGCACGATGCGGGTTTGACCTGCGCGATGCTCCGAAGGCAAAGGTCAAAGCGGCCGCACGTCAGCTGGAACGCGCGATCGCGGACATATGCAGGGTGGAGGCGGTCAAGAGCTCGGCGAAAACGAGTGACGCCGTCACGCGCGTGCAGCGCATGCCGATAGCCGCCGAGGTCCGGTCGGGAAGAACACTCACGAACCTGTCGACCGCCGCGCGCATTCGCTGCTTCGAAGCGCTCGCAGCAAAAACTCCTGACTGGCTTGTGAACGACATGGACGCCGCCGGGGCATACCGTCGCTGGATGATCGTGGCCGCGGGCGGCCATGAACCCATGATCGCGCGCTTTGCGGATTTCCTGGACGCGCACCAACGTTCGCCACGACGGAAGCGCTCCCCACCTGTCGCCGGCCGATCCGCACTGTTCGCCGCCTATTTTCGGATCATGCGAGCTGGCGTCGGCCATAGAGGGAGGCCGCCGGCCCCCACATTGACGATCGACAGCACAAAGAATGCAGCGAGCGACAGCAATACGATAGTCTCTTGTTCATAGTCTCCGTGAAATCAGACAACCGTCGCGCAGGTCAGCGCTCCCGTTGGGGGTGCTACCGCCGACCCGGTCCTGGAGCTCGGCGAGCTGATGCGCAATGACATTGTTCATTATCACGGCTTTCGCGGGGCCATGCTGGCGCGGCTCAAACCGGAAGCGTCGGGAACCAACATCCTGGCCGGCTGCTGATCGGCAGCTCCACTCTTATCGAAACAGTCGCATTCTCATGTCTGGCTGCCAAGTGACGGAAACGTCCGAAACGCTCCGTCAGGCGATTTGACGTTGTGCCGGGACGTCGTCGATCATGTGCAAGCGTGCGGTTGGGGACACCTTGCGAACGATGTCGCACAAATGGAGATGGTGCGTGAGGTAGATCACCTGTCCGACTTGCGCCATGTCCGCGAACAGGCGGAACGCCTCCTCCGCCCGAAAATCGTCGAAGGTCTCCATGATGTCGTCGGCGACGAACGGCACGGCGCTGCGTGCCCGCACGAACTCGTAGTATCCGGCGACACGCAGCGCCAGATAGAGTTGGAATCGCGTGCCTTTCGACAGCTCCTCGGCAGCCTTCGAACCCCCAGCCGCGGAAAGTGCGATGAGCGTCTCGCCGTCCTTGCCGGGCTGGGCGGCCAGACCCGTATAGGCGCCGCGGCTGATGGTGCGGAACGCCGCCGAGGCCCGCCCCATCATGGAGCTGCGATGGCGCTCGCGATAGGTGGCGAGCGCCTGCTCCGTGGCGGCGATACCTGCGCGTAGCTGCAGATAGCGCACCGCTCCATCCTCGATTTCGAGCAATGTCGTACGTCGGCGCTCCTCGATGCCGGCGACCCGGGCGTCACCCCCGATCGCCTCCACCTGGTCGATAGCGGCCGAGCGCGTCGCAAAGAGCTCGTGACAACGCTTGTCCTGGTCCTCGAACCGGGCTCTGAGCTCGATCAGCTCCGCTTCCAGCGCCGTCCGATCCGCCGCATCGAGGGCAGCTCCGGCGCTCTGGAGATCAGGCGCACGCACCGCATCGAGGATCTCACGGCCGGCATCCTCGGCCTGTCCACGGAGCTCGGCCCGCCGCGAGATGTCGGAAAGCTTATCCGACACCTCAGCCAGAGACACGACCTCGAAGAACGCGGTCATCCGGTGCTTCTGCTCGTCGTGGATCGCCAACGTTTCGGCAAGCGCGCGCTGCCGCTCCCTCGCCTGTTCCAGCCGTTCGAGCAGCTTCGCTCGCCTGTCGCGCTCGGCACCGGCTTCCCTGACCTTCTCGCTGATACGCTGCGCCAGTTCGATAACCGGCTCGGTTCCGACCGGGATCCCCAACCCGCCCGCGAGGCTCGCCACCTCGTCGCGAAACGCGGCCTGGTCTTTCTCCATTTTCTCGATGCGGTCGACGAGGCCTGACCGCTTCTCGATCGCCGGCGCGAGGTCGGCAATCGCCACGAGGATCTCGCGAACGACGCCGATGGCCGGCACCTCGGCGGTATCGGCGAGCCAGCAGCTGCGGCAAGTCGTGGACCATGCCTCGGCCCAAGCCCCCTCGCCCGCTTCTGCCTTCTCGGCTGCACGCTCGCGCAACGCGACGTCGCGCCGGCGCTCGTCCAACTCGGCACGCAGGCGGCGGAGCTCGCTCTCGCGGTCGAGTGCCGTCTGGGCATTGGCGAGCAGCATGTCGAAGCTCACATCGGGCCCCTGGGACAGCCCCGACCGACCGAGCGCGGTGCGCAGCCGTTCCGTCGACGCAGCGGCATCCAGCTGCGCGGCGCGAAGATCCTGCTCGGCGCTCCGGACCGCCTCACGCGCGTCGAGGGCCTTTCCCCGACGGGCAAGCCAGTCCTCGATGGCCGGCAGGGATGCTGCGGGGGCGAGCGAAGACGCGATTGCGCGGGCCGCCTCGGCCACCTCGGCATCGAGACCATCCAAGGCAGCAGCCGCGCCGTCTCTGAGCTCGATGGCCCGGTCGAGATCGGCCCGCGCCACGGAGAGCGCCTGTCCGCTCTGGTGCAGCTTCGCTAACTCAGACATGTGCGAGAACCGCCCGGCGCCGATGATGTCGTCATGGCGCAGTATTGCCTCGAAAGCATCGGCCGACCCGGCATCGAGATCACGCCGATGCGCGGCCCAGGCCTGCTCGCGGCGGGCCCGAATCTCGGCCGCCTCCTGATCGGTCACAACTCCCGTTGTGGACGAAAGGCTCGCGCGCTCTGCCCCCAGGTGGCGGACCAGCGTCGTCAGCCGTTCGGTCTCGCTCTGATGCCGGGCCAGCTTGGCCTCAGCCTCGCCACGCACCGCCTTCCAGCGCTTCAAGCTGTCGGGGCCAGGGCACGGCAGGACGACGAGATCATCCGCCGTACCTTGCCAGGGGCGCAACGCCGTCAGGCGGTCGGCGAGCGCCTCGACAGCGGCGGCGCGGGCCCGATCTGCCAGGCGATGCCGGACATGGTGATCGGCGGAACGGGTCTGTTCGACGGTGATCGCCAGTGACGCCATCGACCGCTCATGCTCTTGCGATGCCTGCGGATCCACGCCGGGATCCGGCAGCCGCGCCGCGGTCTCGCCGAGGCGACGGCGCGCCTCGATGAGTTCGCCGGCGGCGGTACGTATCGCGGCATCGATGCCGGAGCGGGCTTCGATCAGTTCGCGCAGACGGCCGACCGTCGCCGCCGTCAGGATGAGGCGGCGGGGCTCGGCCTCCCCTTCCCGCTCGATTCGCTGGAGGATTGCCGAGATAGCGAGGTCCGCCTGCCGAAGTTGCAAACGCCTCTCGGGAATGTCCCGCTCCGCCGTCACATGACGCGCTCGGAGTTCGCCGAGCCGCTCCACCGCTTCGCAGAGCCGCAGGGCGGCCTCGTCCACGTCGATCGCTTCGATCTCATCCGCAAGTCGCCCGACATCCTCGGCGATCGACTGGGTCTGGACGCCAAGTTCGATCTCCTGTTTCTGAAGCCTCGGCAGCTCGCTCGCCCAGCCGGGCGGGGCCTCGGGGACGTCCGCAAGGGGAGCAAGGCGCTCGCGTATGCTGCGCAGCGCCGCAAGTCGCGGCAGCGCGGCGAGATGGCGCTGGATCTCGTCCATGCGCGACTGGGTGCGGGTACGCTCGGTAACCGCCTCATCATAGTGCGCCCTGGCCCGGTCCCGAGTCTCGACGAGCCGCGCATGGTCCGACGCCAGGGTGTCGAAGCGCTCCCGCTCCGCCTTCAGTTCCGTGAGCCGCGCCTTGAGGTCCGCAAGCGCGCCGCTGCGCGCGCGATACCGGTAGAACCCGTCCGCCTCTCCCCTTAGGTCGAGGAGCTTGTGGCTGAGATGCGCCAGACCGGCGCTGGCGGAGAACAGCAATTGCCCGAGATCGCCCTTGCTCGCCAAGATGCTTTCGCCACCCTTCTCGAGCGTCTCATCGTCGAGCGAGAACATGGTACGATAGGCGTCGCGCTCGATGCCGCCAAGCTCGCCGCGGATGGCGCTTTCGGCGATCGGCCGGTCCTCGGCGTCAAGCAGACTGTTCTGCGGCCGCTTGATGCGCGCGAACTCCCTCGTCTCGGTGCTGAATTCCAGCGCTCCGCCGATCCGCATGGTGGAATAGGGATGGAGGAAATCGAACGGGCTCTGCGCGCCTATCCCGAACAGCAGGTCGAGAAACGCCGCGAACGCCGTCGATTTGCCCGCCTCGTTCGGCCCGTAGATGACGTGCAGGTCCGGTTGTCCTTCGACCCGCTCGCCGAAATCGATGCTGCGGTCGGTGAACTTCCCGTACCGGGTGAGGTCGAGGCGGCGCAGGCGCATGTTAGGCACCTTCCCCGGCGGCCTCGAAACGCGCCATCACATCCTCCGCGCCTTCGCCCGCCAGGCGCGTGAGTGCATCCCTGAAGGACGCCTCGTCGGAGCCGAAGGCATCACGGCATTCCTGTGGGAGCTGCGCCCTAAGCTCCTCGGCCATGCCGACAAGCTCAGCCTGGAAGGCGTCGGAGCCGAGGATGTCATCCCCGATAAGGCGATGGAGTTCGGACAGCGGATCCCCCGACGACTCCACCCTCTGCCCTGGCAGATGACAGGCAATCTCCAGCTTCTCGACCCAGCTGGCCCCAATGACCGAAGCCCGCTGATCGGCTTCGGTCTTCAACAGATCCGCGTCACGCCGAAGGCGCCAGGCCAAAGGCGTCGCCCCGGTCACCTGCAGGCGGGCAACGAGATGCTCGGAGCGGACTACGTCCCGCTCCTTCTCCAGCGCGCGCGTCACCGCCACCACGAGATCCCGCCAGTCCTCCAGTCCGGTGGCGTCGACGGCAACTCGTTCGAATTGCGCGATGCTGGTGTAGCGTTGTTCGATATGGACGGAGCGATCGTCGTCGATGGCAACGAGAGTGACCGACTTGGCGCCGGCCTCGTTGATGTCACGCCCCTGCGGCATGCCAGGCATCACGACGGCGCCCCGCTCCTCGACGACCGAGCGCTTGTGCACGTGGCCGAGCGCCCAATAGTCGAAGCCGGTGGCCTGAAGCTCGGCGAGGCTGCATGGCGCATAGAGGTCGTGGCCGGGCGCGCCGCCGAGGCTGGTGTGCAGCATGCCGATATTGACCGCCCCATCCACCACGGGCCGGTACTTGCCAAGCAGACTTTCCGGGGCATGCGGCTGGGCGAAGCTCAGGCCGTGGATCACGATGGGGAGGCCGCCGCGCGCGCGATCGACTTCCACCGCCTCGGCACGTCCGCTGAACAGCTTGACCGATTCCGGAAGCACGAGTTCCTTGGTGATCCTTGCGATGGCATCATGATTTCCGCGGATGATGAAGACGCGGATGCCAGCCTCGTGCAGCCGCCGGAGCTGCTCGGCCAGGAAGCGGGCTGTCTTCATGGAGGTCTGGTCGCCATCATAGAGGTCGCCGGCGATCATTAGGGCATCGACCTGTTCGTCCAGGCACATATCGACGATCCGCACGAAGGCACGCCGCGTCGCATTGCCGATCAGCTCCGCCAGCTCGGCATCGCGCAGTGCGAGCGAACGGAGCGGGGAGTCCAGATGAATATCCGCCGTGTGGAGGAAGCGGTACATGCTCTACCTCCCCCTCGCGCCCAGTCCGCCGATGATAGAGTCGACCTCGATGTTCCGCTCGGCTCTCAATGGTACTTCTGACCTCTGTTGTCGAAGGCAGACTTGGTGCCCTCAAGCACATCGACTACCGCTCGGTTTATGATGCCGTCTTCGATCGACCCTGAATGGTAGGAGATGCGTGCGCCGTTCTTCCTGTCGAACGTCGCGTGAATGATCTGCTCGGCATCGCACACGACTGCCAAGTTGGGATTGTGCGTGACCATGATGATCTGCCGAGACTTCTTCGCCTCATTGAGAACAGGCACAAGCAGGCTCACCACCGTCTCGTTGTCCAAATTTTCCTCCGGCTGATCGAGCACTATAGGGTTACGACCCTTGTCGACGAGTAGGTAAAAGATCAGGAGGAGTGCGCCACGCTGTCCCGGCGACAGCTGTTCGATCTGAGTATCTTGAAAGAGCAGCGTATATTTCGGCTCCAGGTACTGCAGACCGAATATGTAGCTGTAAACGTCCGCGGGCTCCTTATCCTTGCGCATAAGCGCCCGGATGCCCGGAGTGTTACTTGCTGCTTCCGCGCTTTCGGACAGTAGCGCAGCCATGTCCTCGGCAAATCCTGTCGCATCAGTCGCACTCTCGAAACGGTACTTCTCGAATCGGCTACGCACGGCAGAGAAGCTCTCATCTTCGCCGCGAAGCTCGCCTTTGCTCTGTTTGATGGCACTGAACAGATTCGTTGCAATCGCGTCAGGAGAGCCCAGCAGCTTTGCCTGGAACTGAAGCTTGTATTCCTCGCGGATCAGCGCGTTGCCCTGGATCAATCGCTGCAACGGTGCAAACAACGCCTCACGCGCGGCGCGCTGTTCTTCGAGAACATCGAAAATCTGTGTAGTGATCTCCCTTCGGGACGCCCGCCGCTGATCCAACAGGGCGGGAAGTTCCTCGATTTGCGCGACGCGACGCTGCAGACCTTTGAGGCTTTCCGGCTCGGTATCTGAGCCCTCGATCGCTTCCAGGGCGGTTTGCCAATCCTTCAAGGCCTGTACATACGCTTGGTATTTCTGTTGTGGCTCGTTCAGCGTCTCTGCCAGGAGTTTTTGCTCGGCAACTAGTGCGGACTGCGTTGCGGTCGCGCTCTCGATCTTTGTCGCGATCTCACCCTCATTGGCGACGAGAGCCTTTTGGTAGTCCGCCAACGCTACACGGTTGATGGTAAGGGTGACGAGCTCGTCAGGCTTCAGATCGACCAGAGCGAGATCATCGGCGATCTCGGATATGAACGTCGTGAACTGCTTCTCGAATAACCCTATGCGCTCGGTGATGCTGCGAATCGACCGCTGCTTTCTCCCGATCATCTGCCGGTCCTCGCCGGCCTTCTTGCTTTCCGCAGCCACCGTCTCGAGCGCCGCAGCGATCTCCGCGAGGCGGGCACTCGCCTGCTTCTGATCGTCGGTGAGCTCTTCCGTGGGCTGTGCGACGGACGGAGGCTTGATCGCCGTGTGTTCCTCGATCTGCTTCGCCTTCAGCTTGATCTGCTCCTCGAGGTTTTTCCGGACGTTCGGATGGAGCTGGTCTTCTGTATCGACGATCTGCTCGTTAAGCGCACGCAGCGCTTTGCGAAGCTCGTTTACACGAGCCCGGAACACGATCTCCTGCTTCTCGATGAGCTGGTCGAAGCTGAGGGCGTCAAGACGCACGTCGGTTGGTACGTGCGAAAAAATGACCTCCCGGAGCTCCTTTTCGAACTCATCGGTCTTCCCCGACACGTGATCGTTGCACAGAGCTTCGAACCGCCCCTGCGGTATGTACCGCACCAGTTCGACGCGTTCGGCAGAGGGATCGTCGGACAGGCTCATCACGCAAGGATCGCCTGCGAGCCAAGTGAGCTCGCCAACGAACTGACGGGCCGGCTCTCCTGCCTTTCCGCGGAAGCGATCACGTTTCAGGAAAGAGAAATGGGCGCTTTGCTGGGAATTCCCCAACAGCGCCACGATGTCGGCGAGCGCACTCTTGCCGCTTCCTTTGTTTCCGATGATCGCCACCAGATCGGGATTCAGAGGGATTTCAATCCCGTGCAGCCACGCGTCGGAAAGCGTGCTGCCGGTGGCTTTCGTGATGCGAATGCGGTCGATGTAAAAGGTTTTGTGCTGATTGATGCGATCCAGCTTTGGCGGTCGTTCCCCCAGGAACGAGCGCTTAGCAGGCTCCTTGAGCACCTGTAGCAACCCCTTCCAGGTCGGATCAGCCTTGATCCATGTGCGTTTCCCGGATGGGAAGTCGCCGTAGCCACGCTTATCGTTCGTACCGTTCCCGCGGAAACAGTGTGCATCGCTCCCTGAGATGGCGAGCCTGGGAACGCTTTTCAGAGCAACCTGGAAATTGGCGATCCAATTCTTGTTGCCCTCCGTCTGTATACCGCAGAAAGCGGCCCACAGATCCGGCTTTCGCGTCTCGAATATGGGTGACGATTCAAACAATCCGAGCGCGTATGCGTAGTGGTCGGACCACTTAACCGAGGCGAGCCCATCATTCGTGGAAAAGGGCATGAAGCCGACGGCCCGACCGCCGGGCACCTGGCGGATCGCCTCCTTATAGGAATCGACGTTCACCTCAGCGACTATGCAACCTGCTCGGAAGGCCTCTACTTCGTCTGAATCGATCTTACTCTTCTCAAATCCATGATTTGCCAACTTGTCGGCGCCCACGTAGCGGGCGTACGCAATTAATGCGTCGCGAGAGAGCGGCTGATTGATAAGCTCGAGCTTCAAGCGGGATAGAAAGTCCCTGAGATGCTGGTCGCTGATCTCGTTGGAAAAAAGGACGTGCGCGTTGAGCCGGCCATCCATGGGTGCCATGAGGCGCAATTCTATGCCGGGAAACACGGTCTTCTCGAGAGCCGGCGCGCCACCTTCCGTTTGCCGCCGCTTCAAGGCGAACCAACCGTCAAACGACCAGTAATCCATAAGGCCGAATGCGATCGGAGCAGCCTCATTGAGGGCGCGTATCATCTCGTCGACGAGATGACTATTTTGGGCTTGATCAAGGCCGAAGCGCTCTCCGTCCCAATGAAATGAGGCTGGCGAGTGTATGTGCAGATCCCACTCGCGCCACAAAGATCCCCTCGAAAACATTCGTCCACTCCCCCCGGCGCGTGCTCATTCATGGTCGAGCGCATACATTGATTTCAGGCTGCGAATGATCGACCCTGTATTTACTGATCGATTGCAGAACGACACACCACCCTTGCCCCCTGTTTCCTATTTATTCGCTGAAATCTAAGCCCACGTCCTCGGCTTCGCCGTCGTCTCCCGAGAGATCACTAACTAAGATTGGTATGTCGCCCGCCAGCAGCCTGTCCTTGCTGAGCAGGCCAGCATCTTCCAACGCCTCCATGTCGGGTAGATCGCGTAGCGTGTCGAAGCCGAAGTGAGAAAGAAATCCCTTCGTCGTCACATAGGTGTAGGGCGCTCCCGGTTGCGGCGATCGCGGCCCGGCGGCGATGAATCCCAGGGAGCGCAGATGCCCGATCACGTCCCGGCTAACTTCCTTGCCGAAAACCTGGCTGAGCTCGCCGCGGGTGATTGGCTGGAAATAGGCGATGCACATCAGGATCAGAGCGTCCGACTGCGACAGCGGCTTGGTCTCGGCCCCAAGGCCGGTGGCGGCACGGATGGCGCCAGCGAAGCCCTTCTTCGTGCGATGCTGCCAGCCGCCAGCCACAGCGATGAGCTCATAGGGGCGGCCGCGCAGCTCGTCCCGGATGTCGTCGATGATCAGATCGAGGTTGCACTCGCGCCCGACGACGCTGGCCAGCACCTCCCGCCCGACCGGCTCGGGCGAGGCGAAGATCACTGCCTCAACCCGGCCCATCCATTCGCGCCACCGCAGCTCGGCCGGCAGCTCCGCGAGTTCGATATCGAGACCCTCCTCGCGCCGCGCCCGCTTTGCCATGGGTCTAAAGCCCGTAGAGCCGAAAGGAAGGACGGCCGGAGAGCTCGCGCACAGCGCCCAGAGCCTCGAGGCGCTCGAACAAACGCCGGGCACCCCAACGCGATAGTCGCGTCGTCTGCAGCGTCCCCGGCACGGCATCCTCGTCGAGCAATAGTCGGATCGCCTCCCCTGCGCCTTTCGCGCGCAACTTCGGCGCCACGGCATCGAGCCGGGCGGCGCGGCCGGCGAGGTCGCCGGCCAACCGGCAGGCCTCTGCCGCCGCCTGTGTAAGCGCGACGCAGACCGCTCGCTGGAACCCTTCTCCTCCCGGTCGAACTCGACCACGACCGCTCTCGGTCCGGAAGGCGATGCTGCGCGCCTGCGCGACGAGGATCGGCGCCGGAAGCGGCCAGCGCAGCCGCAGCGCCAGCACTTGGTCGGCGAGCCACCAGCCGAGAAGCTCGGCATCGGGCCGCAGGGCCTGAACGTCGTCGGCAATCGCGGCGGCGGCAAAGGGCGCGGGAGCTCCTGTGCGTGCAAGATCGCTGACCCGATCCACCAGCGGCGCCAGCTCGTCGTCCCAGCGTAGGCCGAGCAGCCCAGCGGTCGATCGCAATGTGTCGAGGTCGACCCCGGGCGAGCGAGAGGCAAGGCGCTTCCAGGCGGCGAGAATGTTGCCGGCGGGACCAGGATCGTCGGCCGGCTGGCGCAGATGCCACGCATCGCGCAGGGCGGCCTCGTCTTCCGTGCGGCCGACAACAGATACGGCTGCAGCGGAGCATTTCAGGGCGAGGCGCTGGCGCCAGGCGCCGGCCCAAGGCGGATCTGACCGCACCAGATTATCCAGAGAATTCAAAGCAGAACCGGCAAGGAAGGCCGCCTCTGCGTCGCTAGTCACCGGCCCACGCGGCACTGCCCAGCCCGGCACGATCGGTGGCGGACGGTCAGGCGCGCGGGGTTGGACGACGGCCGGAATCATGTAAGCAGCATAGCCCAATAGTGCGCTTGATGCCACGATATTGACGCTAAAGCGCACGCCATGTCGTAAACGAATAACGAACGATAATGTTGCCTTATCGGTCGTTTTGCACTCTATAGAGAAAATTGCCCGTGTCGTTCGTTTTTCACCGCCGGACAGCCCCTTTTGGGCGTCTCTTGACGTCGAAATTCGCGCGCATTGAGCGGACCGCCCTTGCCCTCAACCAGCGGATCGCCCCGGCACTGAAGCGGCTTCTGACGCGGCAGCGGCCCGCGCATGATCATGAGCCTCCCCGAGCACAATTTGTGAGACTGGGTGAATTGGAATTTTGAGACTGCGTCACCGGCAGCTTTGTCGCGCTGTCTCAGAATTTCCGATTCACCGGCGACCAACAGGCGCCCAGGACTTCGCCCGATCTGAACAGCCCGAAGGCAGTTTCCCGCAGCCGACGAGGTTTTGTGGGCTGCTTTCTTCCCAAAAAACACCGATTTCGCCTGTTTCGGCCATAGAAGGCCGCTGAGAGGTTTTTTGCTCCGGATGAGCCGAGACTCATCGCACCCCTTCAAACGCGCTCCACGGCCTTTTGTGCGGCTCGATTTTTCAGCCCGCCAGTTCGGCGTCGGACGTCGGCTTGGCCGTGGATTCCAAAGGCTGCGAAAGTGCTGCATCGATCAGCCGCGCGCGAACCCGGTCCCGTTTGCGCTCCGGCAGGTGTTGCGCGGCAATCCAGCCCGGGTCCGACAGGATCCGGCGGGCCAGATGCTCATATTCGGCCGACCTGCGCCGCGTCCCGCCCGAATATTACGAAAAATCCACTGATTCGGCTAGAATCCGCCAATGAACCCAAAATCTGATTCGTTCGGGATCAATGAGTTGCCGGCCGTTGATAAAACGCGAACGACAGCCCGAATCGTTGACCAAAACCTCGACAATCGTCCTCAGCCCGGATCCGCTCGATCACAGGAAACGCCGCCTTGTGTCGACCAGACCGTGTCAGCGGCCACGACCGCGCACGATGGGCCGATCGCCGACTATCTGCCCGACATCGTCGATATCGTCCTGGAGATGGGGCGCGCGCCCGAAGAGCCGCCAGCGGGAGCCGAAGCGGAGACCCTCCGCTATGGCTCCGGGCGTTCGGCGTTCGGAAAGCCAAATCATCGGCTTTCCGCCGGCGATGCCGACCACACCTCACCCCCTCCCCTTCCGACCGTCTCGACCCCGCGCCTGCCGGCGCATCTCGAGGCGCTTGCGACCCGCGCCCGCAGCTATGTCGAGGCCGCGAGTTCGGCCAACACACGACGCGCCTACGCCTCGGACTGGAAGCACTTCGCCAGCTGGTGCCGACGGCAGGGCGTCGAGATGTTTCCACCCGATCCCCAGGTCGTCGGCCTCTACATCGCCGCCTGCGCCTCGGGAAAGGCGACCGGCGATAAAAAGCCGAACTCCGTCTCGACGATCGAGCGCCGGCTGTCGGCGCTGACGTGGAACTATGCCCAGCGCGGCCAGCCGCTAGACAGGAAGGACCGCCATATCGCCACCGTCATGGCGGGCATCCGCAACACCCACGCCGCCCCGCCCCGGCAGAAGGAAGCGGTGTTGCCCGAGGACCTCATCGCGATGCTGGAAACGCTCGACCGGGGAACCCTGCGCGGCATGCGGGATCGGGCGATGCTGCTCATCGGTTTTGCCGGGGCCTTGCGGCGCTCGGAGGTCGTTGGCCTCGACTGCGGCCGCGACCAGACCGAAGAATCTTCCGGCTGGGTGGAAATCCTCGACAAGGGCATGCTCGTCACCCTGCGCGGCAAGACCGGCTGGCGCGAGGTCGAGATTGGCCGCGGCTCGTCGGATGCCACTTGCCCGGTCGTCGCGCTGGAGACCTGGCTCACCTTCGCCCGCATCGCCCATGGCCCCTTGTTTCGACGGGTGACCGGCCAGAGCAAGGCGGTCGGCGCCAACCGCCTCAATGACCAGCAGGTCGCCCGCCTCGTCAAGCGCACGGCGCTGGCGGCGGGCGTGCGTGGCGATCTGCCGGAGGGCGAACGCGGGATGATGTTCGCCGGCCATTCGCTCAGGGCAGGCCTCGCCTCCTCGGCCGAGGTCGACGAGCGCTATGTGCAAAAGCAGCTCGGCCACACCAGCGCCGAGATGACCCGCAAGTACCAGCGGCGGCGCGACCGGTTTCGCGTCAATCTCACCAAGGCGAGCGGGCTGTAGACCACCATAACATGGAAAAGCCCCCTGCCCTTCGACGCGTCTGCAACATGGAGCTCAGCGCCAGGACAACTGATCTTTTGGCAGGCGGCCGCTCGGATCGATCACAGTGACCTTGTGCGGCAGATCCGAACCCCATTCCCAGAGCACCAGGTTTCGGTCCTCTATCTCGGCGCCCGGTGCAAAACTCGGCGCGAGGATGCCTACAATACCTTGGCTCCTGAGCCGGTCATGAACCGACCAGGAGACCGGACGATTGCCCTTGGCAAGCGCCGTTGCCCACGCACAGGCCATTTCCTCGAGCGTGACCGAAAATTCTCCCCTCCCCTGCTCGGTCGTCAGGTTCGCCACGCCCTCGCAGTCGATTTCGTAGGAGCACAGAACGCAGGGATCTATCCGATGCGCAAATCCCTGATTGGCCTCCTTCACGGCAGTCATGATGCTCAAGCCGAGATAGAGTGCCGGCACTCCCTTCGGATTGAAACGCGCGCCCCTGATCGCAGCGCCTTCACCGGATGTCGGTTTGAAGGCCCATCGTGGATCATGCGCCCGGTAGCAGGTCCCAACAAACCTCACGCAAAGCCGCCGAGGGCCATATGATCGAGATAGTCCCGGACAGCCGCAGCCTTGCCTTCCTTGACGAGCGCCTCGGCGGTTCGCCCGCCGAACGCCGGCAAGGGCTGGGCACGGTACCAAGCCATCGCCTGCTCCTTGCCGCCAGCCCACTCCGTCACCCGGCTGATGATTTCCAACATTTCCAAAAGGCGGGCCTGCGCCTTTGGAGCGCGGCTGCGCGCCGTCCGATAAAGCGTCTCGCGTGCCAGACCAGCCGTTTCGGCGAGTTGCCCCTTGGACATACCGAACCCGTCAGCGACCTGATCGATGGCGATTGAACCAGCCCGATCCATAAAGGACACGACCAGCGGCTTGTTTGAAGCTGCGACCTTCAGAAGCTCGGCCATTACCACACCTTGCCATTTTTTGAGTCATATTTCATGTGCAGAATGTATGGCATATAAAAGCGACTTGCAAACTCTGATTAATGGCGGTCCGACGTCGGGCCGCTATCGACGTTTCCAACGGATCAGTTAGGCGTATCTTCTGTATTTGGAAAACCGCCCTCCCCTATTCTCCCAGGCGCTCCAAATGCCCGCTGACACGCAAAATCGAGCTTCCCGTCGACCACAGGGCCGCCTTATCGGCTATGCACGCGTATCGACGGACGAACAGGCAACGGAAGCTCAGGAAATGGAGCTCCGGGCGGCCGGCTGCGATGCAATCGTGCAGGAACACGGTTCTGGCGCTTCTCGCGCACGTCCTGCTCTCGGCAAACTGGTCCGCGAGATCAGCGTCGGCGAAACACTTGTCGTAGTGCGCCTCGACCGTCTGGCACGCTCGGTCAGTCATCTGCTCGAGGTGATCGAGGATCTGACCGCCAAGGGAGCGCATTTCCGCTCGCTGCGAGATCCCATCGATACGACCACACCGCAGGGCATGTTCTCGTTGCAGGTCCTCGGCGCCGTCGCCCAGCTCGAGCGCGCGCTGATCTCAGAACGCACCAAGGCCGGTATCCGGGCCGCAAAGGCGAAAGGAAAGAGGCCGGGCAATCCCGGAATCCGTGAGCGGCGACCGGAAGCGCTGGCGAAGATGACGGCGGCGCAGAAGGCCGCCTATGGCGCGAGGATCCAGGCATCGGCCAGCCAGTGGCTGCCGACAGTGCGTCGTATGCGACCGGATCACACTTGGGACGACATCGCCCGCGTGCTGAGGCAACGGGGCGTCAACTGGACACCGGAGCGACTGCGCCGTGCCGTCAAATGGCTGATCTCGGAGGGCATGGCAGATCGCGACCTGCTCCGAAAATCGCCTCCCCGTCTCTCGGAAGATCGACTGATGACCCTCGTCGCGGGCATCCATTCAGCGAATCCCGAGCTAACATTGCGCGAGATTGCAACCCAGCTCGAGCGGTTACATGAACGACGCCGCGCGGCGGAACGAAATGGTCGCCATCTTCAGTCAAGAATTTGATCGATCGAGCCCGCCGGATTGGTCTCGGCACCGACCTGCCCCATGAGGTGACGGAGGGATAAGGACGTCATCGCACGACAGAACAGTCCTCAGTTTGCGGTACTCGGCTGACCCTCAACATCCCTGAACCCCTTGTACGCGGCCCAGGCATCGGCTGGAACCGCGCTTTTGGCCCGCACCAACCAAGTCGCGCGATCGGTCTCTGGGAGCGAGTTCACCACATCATACCGGCGGTTTCATCGGCCGTCGGTTCCCGATCATGCTCGCTTTTCATGCCTCGATGCTCTCATAAGACGCTCGCCCCGACAAGCACGTGGGCCTCGCTGGCGAGCGCCCGATGGCCACTGCTGCGCTGGATGCCTCTTTCGCCAGCTTGGAAGCCAACAGATCCCGCGCCAAGCGCGCCTTCCCTGAGCACTATCGCCCCCTACCCTTTTCCAGGCTCCGACGTAGAGCATCGCTGATCTCCATCGCCGTGCCGCCCTCGACAATCGGGGTGGCCGCCCCTGTCCCACCAGGCTTGGTCGCGTCTATCTCAGCCCGTAGCAGAGCCATGATCATCGGCCATGTCGAGAATTTGCCGTCCCGCGCACGTTCGGTCAGGCTACGCAAATAGCCACCGGCACTGTTGATCTGCTCCGCTCGCTGGTAGATCGCAGCGAGCGTAATTGCCGCGTGGACCTCTCCCATGACCTCTCGGGCATCTTGCCAGGCGCTTGGACTGACGCCCAGCATAGTCCGTGCCGTCTCCGCGGCGCCCAGGAAATGGCGCCAATGTCGGATTTCGCCGCCTTGCGCCAGATCCCGCAGGTTCGGACAGGCATCCAGCACGATTCCCAACGGCAAATCCCGTTTCGGCAAGCTCCTGACGTTGTGGGTTTCCGCAACGCTGCCGGCCGCTTCATTCTTTTCTCGATTGCCGTGTTCAGATTCATAAATGGAGTCTGGATTTGAATTCTGTATGTGGTGTCCGTTACGGGACTCATTGGGGTCCGGATTCTGTGTTTTTACAAATGATTCCAACACTTCGCGGATTTCCGCGTGAAGCTCGTGGAGGTCGGCGCAGATGTCCTCTATCAGCTGTCTCGGAGCCGTTCTGGGCAACCTTGAGATGATCGCCTGATAGGTTTGCAGTACCCTGCCCCAGTTGCCGGGGACTTTCTCCTCGATCCCGGTGTCGATCATTTTCACAATGTCCCGACGCAGTAGAGTGAGCCTCTCCCTGGCTATACGGAAGGCCTTCTTTTCAGCCTGCACGGCGTCCGCCAGTTGCTTGAACTCTTCAGCACGCGCCACGATCGGCGAGAGATCGAAGCCATAGGCCTGTTCGATCTCTCCTCCTCGGCCCTTGCGGGCGAAGCGCTTGCCGTTCGGACTGTCCCTGCGGATTACAAGGCCGCAATCGAGGAGAATGTTGAGATGCCGGCGCAGGGTGGTGAGCGGCATGCCATTAGCACGAGCCATGAGCTGCTCGTTCGACGGCCACACAATGAGGTCGCTTTCGGCCGCGAGCTCTGTTTCCCGGTGGAAGGTGAGCAAGGCGTTCAGGATCGCCAGGGAGCGATCCGTGGCCCCGAGAAGATCCCGGGCTTCACGGATGTCGTGGAAAGCCTTCCATTTGTTGGCGATCGCCTCCCTGGGCATCGCCTTCGCTTCTGCCTGGCTTGCAATTCGGCCAAGCGTCATCGTTCGCCGCCCGAAGGGCGTCGTCGTGATATATGTCTGCATCGTCCTTCACCTATCGCTAGGCAAAAGAAATCCGGCCGCAAAAAGCGGTGACAGGCGCAATGGCCTTGACTGCGATTCTTGGAAATGCGATTCTCTAGCTACCACACTTGAGAAAGGGCTTCCGAGGTTCGCTTTGGGGGCCTTTTTTCTTTTGCTTGGTTGAGTGTCTTGGCAGATGAGTTGTCAGCTCATCTGATCATTCGCCACCCTCCTGTCTTTGTGAGAATTCCTCGTAGAGCGCATCCAGACGCTCCGCGACAAATATCGCGAAATGCGGGACACGCTTCTCATCGAAGGTTATCGATGTTTGTGCCCCCAGCTTCGCAATCCTTGCAGCTGTCTTGCCGTGGGGCGAAACCCAAGGCTGAACCTTGCTACTCTTTCTGGCCGTAGGCGAGACGGCATCGAGTATGAGCGCAAACCGATCATCCGAACTGGCCAAGCGGAAACTCTCCGTTACAGTGACGGCCTCGATCCTCCCGCTGGCCCCTGTTCTTTCTAGTTCTCCAGCAAGTTTCACCCAGCGCGACCGCCCTGCCTTAGGGGCCGGCCCAATTTGGCGAGCAAGAGGTTCTGGAATACGCCTTGCTACCGCGATGTACCGGCTAAGGTCCGCCTTGTCGGTCGAAAGCGCCGCCACGATGACGTTTCGCTCGTACCCAGCGTCTTCCATGTGCTTCGCAAAAAGAGCCTTTTCGATGTAGGAGAGATCAGCGCGATCGAGGTTCTCGCGACCTTGGGCAATGACCAAATCTGCATCGGTCAGGGTTCGAATGATCGCCTTTACTTCCCGGCCAAGTTCCTTGACGGCAAGAAGCCGCCGGCGACCATAGGCAATTTGATATCGGCCTTCCGCGTTCGGGTTGGGTCGGACGAGGATCGGCACCTGCTGGCCGTGATCCGCAATGCTTTGCCGCAGTTGATCGAACCCAGAGTCTCCATCGTTTGGCAAACGATCAGCAATCGGAGAAGCGTCGACTAGGTCTGGATTGATTTGGACAACGTGATCCCCGGCACTCAGTTGCTCCTGCAATTTCGCAGCAGCACGCGCACCCTGAGTAAGTTCTTGTAGCGATGTACCCATCGCGCCGATTGCGCCCGTGCGGACACGATCGGGATCCTTTGCCGGGGATTGTGATGGTGCGGCGGCATCGACCTTCTTGAGGAATAGCGTATTGATTGCATCCTTACGGCTCATGACGCGACCTCACGCCCAGCGATCATTGTTGGGAGCTCCCAACTGCGGTCGAGTTGAGGTTCTTGCAAGACGGAGTTGGGAGCTCCCAACAAAACCGAGATGGAAGTCATAATTTCCGCCCCCATGCCGTCCTAATCAGGCTTTCTATCTCTCCATTCACAGCGTCGAGCGACTCCATTGCCCGATCGTAGGTCGCTCTCGTCAGATTCTCGCGCCCGATCTCATAGAGCGTTTGTTTCGTGAGGCCGGCGTCCGATACCGCAGCCGACTTGACCATCGGATTCGTCATGACATGATCATCGAAAAGATTGCGAAGGAGCGCCGCCACCTTCGTTTGGGGCGCGTCCTGAGGTTCGAAGCGAGTAAGGAGATATCGAATAAAATCGTACTCCAATCGTCCTCCTGCCTCCCGGACGACCCCCAGCAGATCTCGCGTCATGAGCAAAAACTGACTCATGGACGACACGTCGAGCATCTGCGGATGCACTGTGACGATCATCGATGTCGCCGCGCATAAGCCAGACAGCGTCAGAAAACCGAGCTGGGGAGGGCAGTCGATCACCACGAGGTCGTAGTCGTCTGCCACGGAGTCGAGAACCTTGGCGACACGCGTAAAAAAAACCCCGTCACCCTTCTGCTTCGGGTCCGTTAGCGCCTTTGGCGTTGTGTGTTCGAACTCCATCAGCTCGAGATTGCCCGGAACCAGATGCAAGCCGTCGAAGTAAGTTGGGCGGATTACATCTCGTAACGGGCGCTGCAGCTCATCATACCGAATAGCGGCATACAGAGTTTCATTCGCTCTAACATCAGTCTCCGGCAACACACCAAGCAGCGCGGAAAGACTGGCTTGGGGATCGAGATCGATCGCCAGCACGCGATAACCCTGAAGCGCCAGAAACTGGGCGAGATGGGCAGAGGTCGTAGTTTTGCCGCTTCCGCCTTTGAAATTAGTGATCGCGAGCACTTGAAGATGCTCGCGCTCCCGTCGATGGGGGATGAACTCGGCAGCGTCACGCCCACGCGTGCCGCTCGCTAGCATCTTTCTGATCTCATTGATCTGGCCGAGCGTGTAAAGCCGTCGACCATTGGAGGCGATCTTCGGCTGAGGACCCTCGCCAGCGAGCGTCATCTTGCGCAGAGTAGAATCGGAAACCCCTATAAGCTTGGCAGCTTCGCCAGATGTAAAGAGGCGCAACGTCTTTTGCGATGTGGGGGGAAACAGCGCCTCACTCATCGCTTGCAACTGTGAGCTCAGCAGTTCAGCATGGGCCCCAATCGCTTCATCGACCGCGACGCTTCGAGTGGGCGCAAAAATTTCGTTCACGGTCACGGACATAATATCTCATCACGGATGATACGCGTCTGGCGCAATATTTCCGTGACGATACCGAAGATGCGTGCCCTTGCAAGAATTTATTGGTTAACGACCACTTAACGCGGGCACACCGGGACAGCGAATGCGCGCCGCTTATCCTACCTTTTTCTTTTTTTCTCAATGACATAGCGTCTGCGATATCTACCGCCTGTACCGCGATAGCCCCCCTCACTTTCGAGGGGTCTGAAAGGCTCGATAAGTCGCACAGAGCAACCCTCTTTCTGAACCGACGGGAGAATCAGCGCGACTCGCCCCCTCACTTTCGAGGGGATGACCACAGCCAGGACGCGCTGCACCCTTGCTGCCACATCGTTTCATTCACGAGAGGGCAGGAATGCTTTTCCAACGTAGCGTAGATCAGAAGCCCGAAGTCCCAAGCCGTGCCGTTCAAGACCGGACCACCTGCCATGTCTGACAGGCGCTCCCATATCCGGCTCGTGCGCAAGCTCGAGGAATCGCTCGGGGAAGAGATCTGCATCGCGTTAGCCGATCCCACCGTCGTCGAGATCATGCTCAACCCGGACGGCCGTCTGTTCATCGAACGGCTGGGGCAGGGGATGTCACAAACCGGCACAATGGCATCCGGCGCGGCCGAAATCGTGATCGGCAGCGTGGCGCACGCGCTTGGCTCCGAAGTGAGCGACGACACGCCTATCGTGTCGGGAGAGCTTCCGATCGACGGACATAGGTTCGAAGGCCTTCTTCCTCCGGTGGTGACCGCACCGGCCTTCACTATTCGCCGGCGTGCGTCGCGCCTGATCCCGCTCGACGACTATGTCCGCCACAGCATCATGAGCCAGCCCCAGGCGGCGGCGATCCGCAATGCCGTCACGTCCCGCCTCAACATCGTGGTGTCGGGTGGCACGGGATCCGGCAAGACGACTTTGGCAAATGCCATCCTGCAGGAGATCGCAACGGCATCGCCTGAGCACCGACTGGTCATCCTCGAGGATACCGCCGAGCTTCAGTGCCAGGCCGAGAATGCCGTGGCGCTGCACACATCCGACAGCACCGACATGGCGCGGCTGCTTAAGTCCACCATGCGCCTGCGGCCCGACCGGATCATCGTCGGCGAAGTCCGCGACGGCGCCGCGCTCACGTTGCTCAAGGCCTGGAACACCGGCCACCCCGGCGGACTGACTACGGTTCACTCCAACACCGCCGAGTCGGCCTTGCGTCGGCTCGAGCAGCTGACGGCCGAGGTCAGCCAGCAGCCGATGCGCGAGGTGATCGGCGAGGCCGTGGATCTCATCGTCTCGATTGAACGCACCGCACGAGGACGGATCGTGCGTGACGTTATCCATGTCGAGCGCTTCGCCAACGGCCAATACGAATTTGAATCCTGCACGGGGGAGGGGGAACGCGATGTCGCATAGATTGATCAGGGTTGCGGCACTGTCCGCTTTTGTCGTCGCGCTATCGACTGCTCAGCCCGCACTGGCAGGTGGCGGAGGGGGCCTGCCATGGGAAGGGCCGCTGCAGCAAATCCAGCAATCCATCACCGGCCCGGTTGCGGGCTTCATCGCGTTGGCCGCCGTCGCTGTCGCCGGCGGCATGCTGATCTTCGGCGGAGAGCTCAACGATTTCGCGCGGCGGCTGATGTATGTCGTGCTCGTCGCCGGCATCCTGCTCGGCGCCACGCAGATCGTCGGCCTCTTCGGCGCGTCCGGCGCTTCGATCGGTATCGCGGAACTCGCATCACCTGAACTGCCGTTCTGGCCGGGGGAGGGGAGGGCGCATGGCTGAACCCTCGACCCCACTTGCCCATTCGATGATCCATCGGGCTTTGTCCCGTCCAAACCTTTTGATGGGCGCGGATCGCGAGCTCGTCCTCCTGACGGGTCTGGCCGCGGTCATTCTCGTCTTCGTCGTGCTGACCTGGTTCTCGGCACTGTTCGGCGCCGCGATCTGGATCGTCGTCGTCGCCGCGCTGCGGATGATGGCCAAAGCCGATCCGCTGATGCGCACGGTCTACACCCGGCATATCGGCTACCGGCCGGTCTATCGCGCGACGTCAACGCCCTGGCGAAAGGCGTAGCTTGATGGTCGCACTGCGAGCTTTCCGGCATTCCGGACCGTCCTTCTCCGACCTGCTGCCCTATGCCGGTCTGGTAGACAACGGCATCATGCTGCTGAAGGACGGGAGCCTGATGGCCGGCTGGTATTTTGCCGGACCGGACAGCGAGAGTTCGACCAATCTCGAACGCAACGAGACCGTGCGGCAGATCAACTCGATCTTTGCCCGTCTCGGCTCCGGTTGGATGATCCAGGTCGAGGCGGTGCGCATTCCGAGCGACGGCTATCCCGCCAAAGAGGACTGCCATTTCCCGGATGCCGTGACGCGCGCGATCGACCGGGAGCGAAGAGATCATTTCGAGCGGGAGCGGGGACATTACGAGAGCGAGCACGCGCTGATCCTTACCTATCGGCCGCCGGAGCGGCGCCGGGCCGGCCTTGTCCGCTACATCTACTCCGACGATGAAAGTCGCGGTGCCGATTACGCCGACACCGTGCTCGAAAGCTTCCGGAACTCGATCCGCGAAATCGAGCAATATCTCGGCAACGTGCTGTCGATCCGCCGCATGGTGACGCGCGAGGCCGAAGGCGAGCAGGGTTTCCGCCTCGCCCGCTATGACGAACTGTTCCAGTTCGTCCGGTTTTGCGTTTCTGGCGAAAACCACCCGGTTCGCTTGCCTGACGTGCCGATGTATCTCGACTGGCTCGCGACGGCCGAATATCAGCACGGTCTGTCTCCAATGGTCGATGGACGCCATCTGGCCGTTGTCGCGATCGACGGGTTTCCGGCCGAAAGCTGGCCAGGCATTCTGGGTTCACTCGACCTGATGCCGCTTACCTACCGCTGGTCGAGCCGCTTCATCTTCCTCGATGAGCAGGAGGCCCGGCAAAAGCTCGAGCGCACGCGCAAGAAGTGGCAGCAGAAGGTCAGACCCTTCTTCGACCAGCTGTTCCAGACGCACAGTCGCTCGCTTGACCAGGACGCGATGGCGATGGTTGCCGAGACGGAGGATGCAATCGCGCAGGCCTCCTCGCAACTCGTCGCTTATGGCTACTATACGCCGGTCATCACGCTGTTCGACAGCGACTACGGCCGGCTGCAGGAAAAGGCCGAGGCTATCAGGCGGCTGATCCAGGCAGAAGGGTTCGGCGCCCGCATCGAGACGCTGAACGCCACAGAGGCTTATCTCGGTTCGCTTCCCGGCAATTGGTACTCCAATGTCCGCGAGCCGCTGATCAACACGCGCAATCTTGCCGACCTCGTACCGCTGAACTCGGTGTGGTCGGGAAGCTCCACAGCGCCATGCCCGTTCTACGAGCCGGGATCGCCGCCCCTGATGCAGGTCGCGTCGGGTTCGACACCGTTCCGGTTCAACCTGCATGTCGACGATGTCGGCCATACGCTGGTGTTCGGCCCAACGGGTTCCGGCAAGTCGACCTTGCTGTCACTGATCGCGGCCCAGTTCCGCCGCTACGCCGGCGCCCAGCTCTTTGCCTTCGACAAGGGCAATTCAATGCTACCGCTGACGCTGGCCGCTGCCGGCGACCACTACGACATTGCAGGTGAGGGTGCGGTGCTTTCCTTTTGCCCGCTCGCCGAACTCGAGAACGAGGGCGACCGTGCCTGGGCAAGCGAGTGGATCGAGACCCTCATCGCCATGCAGGGGGTTCAGATCACGCCTGAGCACCGCAATGCGATCTCGAGACAGATTGGACTGCTGGCACAATCCAAGGGCAGGTCGCTTTCGGACTTCGTTTCCGGTGTGCAGCATCGCGAGATCAAGACGGCACTCCACCACTATACCGTCGACGGACCGATGGGTCAGTTGCTGGACGCCGAGAAGGACGGGCTGTCGCTCGGCTCATTCCAGACCTTCGAGATCGAACAACTCATGAATATGGGCGAGCGCAACCTGGTGCCCGTCCTGCTCTATCTGTTCCGCAGGATCGAGAAGCGCCTGACCGGCGTTCCCTCGCTGATAATCCTCGACGAGGCTTGGCTGATGCTCGGCCATCCGACTTTCCGGGACAAGATCCGCGAATGGCTGAAAGTCCTGCGTAAGGCCAATTGCGCCGTGGTGCTGGCCACCCAGTCGATCTCGGATGCCGAACGGTCCGGCATCATCGACGTGCTCAAGGAAAGCTGCCCGACCAAGGTCTGCCTGCCGAACGGCGCGGCGCGAGAGCCGGGCACGCGCGAGTTCTATGAACGGATCGGCTTCAACGAGCGCCAGATCGAGATCGTCGCGACGGCTACGCCCAAGCGCGAATATTACGTCTCGAGCCCGGAAGGCAGACGGCTGTTCGACATGTCGCTCGGCCCCGTGACGCTCGCCTTCGTCGGCGCGGCCGGCAAGGACGATCTGAAGCGTATTCGCGCACTCGTCCAGCAGTTCGGGCCTGACTGGCCTGCCCATTGGCTTTCGGAAAGGGGGATCGGCGATGCGACCGAGATTCTCAGGCAGACATAGGTTCATCGCGGCCCTGGCCCTGGCTGGCAGTGTCCTTGCGCCGGCGCCTCTGCAAGCCGGGGCAGTGACCGGACAAGCGACCGAGTGGACGCAGCTGCTCAACAACACCGAACTGATCGCACTCACCGGCCAATCCGCGGAGCAGATTCAGAACCAGATCACACAGATCACACAGTTGGCCGAGCAAATCCAGAACCAGCTCAATATCTATCAGAACATGCTCCAGAACACGGCGCAGCTGCCGTCGCGCATCTGGGGTCAGGCCGAGAACGACCTCAATCAGCTGCGCAATCTTGTAGGGCAGGGGCAGGGAATTGCGTTCTCCATGGGTAATCTCGACGACGTCCTCAAATCGCGATTCCAAAGCTTCTCCGATTTCAAGACCGGCCTCGCCAGCGGCGAAACGTTCTCCTCGAACTACCAGCAATGGTCGGACACCAACCGCGACACCATCGCCGCCTCTCTGAAGGCAGCCGGCCTGACCGCTGATCAGTTCTCGAGCGAAGAATCCACCATGGCGCAGCTGCGCTCCGCCTCCGAAAGCGCCGACGGGCAGATGAAGGCGCTGCAGATCGGTCACGAGATCGCCACGCAGCAGGTCGCACAGGCGCAGAAGCTGCGCGGCCTCGTCTCCCAGCAGGTAACGATGCTCGGCACCTGGCTGCAATCCGAACAGGCGGCAAAGGATCTCGCCCAGACACGACGCGAGGAGTTCTTCAATTCGAGGGCGCCATCCACCTCGGGCGGGCAGACAATGGAGCCCCGCTGGTGAGCAGAGCCATCCTCATCGCCGCAGTTCTGGTGGTCATCGGCATCGTCTTGGTGGTGCAGTTGAACAGGACGACGCCCGACAGCGCGCCGACCGCCGGCGATACCGCCCCATCCAACTACGACACGACCGGCGGCCAGCAGATGCAACCGCGCTGGAACCGCTAAGGGAGGGCAGGGATGAAACTGCTTACCGCCGGACACTTCCTTTTGGCCGCCCTCGCCATGGTGCTGGTCCTGACCACACCCGTGCTTGCACAGGACGGCGGTCTCCTGACCAATCTGGAGAACGAGATCGCCACGGCCGCGAGAGGGTGGGAAACCACAGTCATGCAGGCGGCAAGATCGCTCTTCTGGATCCTGGCCGGCATCGAGGTCGGCATCGCCGCTGTCTGGCTGGCGCTTGCAGCAGCCTCGCTCGATACATGGTTCGCTGAGCTGGTGCGCCGGATTCTCTTCATCGGGCTGTTCGTGTTCATTCTTGAGCAAGGGCCGGATTTCGCCCGCTCTGTCGTCGACAGCCTGTTCCAGATCGGCGCGGGCGGCGGCTCCGCCTCTCCCGCCAACGTTTTCAACGCCGGCCTGAAGGTCGCCTCGACCATGTCGGAAAAGGCGAAGTTCGGTATCTGGGAAGACAATGCCCTTGCGATCGCCGCCGTCTTCGCCATGGTCATCGTCGTCGTCTGCTTTTCGCTGGTCGCGGCGATCTTCATCTCGGTGATGGTCGAAATGTATGTCGGCCTGCTCGCCGGCATGATCATGCTCGGCCTCGGCGGCTCGAGCTTCACCAAGGACTTTGCCGTCCGCTACCTGGTCTACGCCTTCTCGGTCGGCATGAAGCTGCTGGCGCTGGTCATGATCGCCCGCATCGGCTCCGAGGTTCTGATCAATCTCGCCGATGGCCCGGCGGGGTCCGACGAGTTCTTGTCGACTCTTGCGATCGGCGGCATTTCTGTCGTGGTGTTCATCATCTCGATCTACGTGCCGAACATCGTGCAGGGCGTGGTGCAGGGGGTTTCGGTCACCAGCGGCATGGAGGCGATCCGGCACGGCACTCAGGCAGCGAGCTTCGCTGCTGGCGGCGCCGCGCTCGCCTGGGGCGGGGCGAGGGCAGGAGCCTCGGCCTATTCCGACGCTCGCGCGTCCGGTTCGTCCTTCGGCGCGGCCGCTCTCAAGGGCATGGCGGAGGGCGTAGGTGCCGCCGGCGGCTCGCTCGCATCGGCTGCAAAGGACAAGGCGATCAGCACGCCTGGCACCTGGGGCGCTTCCACCATGGGTCTCGCCAACGCCAAGCTCGATCGTGGCCAGTCGTCAAAACCGTCCTCATCCGGATCGAAGGGCAAATCATGACGTTGGAGGGGAGGGGGCAGCATGGCCAGGAATAAGGTTCCGGACAATCCATATCTGGCCGCCCGGCAGGAATGGAACGAGCGCTATGGCTCGGCCATCCATGCCGCGCGATCCTGGAAAATCGTCGGCGTGACAGGTATGCTGATGGCGGTGATCGGCTTCGGCTACGCACTTTATCTCTCAACGCAGGTCAAACTGGTTCCCTACATCGTCGAGGTCGACCGGCTGGGCACGGCCGTCCAGGCCGGCTTTCCCCAGCAGATCGAATATGCCGATCCGCGCGTGGTCCGAGCGACACTCGGCTCCTTCGTCGCGAGCTTCCGGTCGGTGACGCCCGACGCCGTGGTGCAGAAGCAATATATCGACCGCACCTATGCGCTGCTGCGTACCTCCGATCCGGCGACAGAGAAGATCAACAACTGGTTCCGCGGCAGTTCCCCCTTCGATCGCGCCCGCACCATGACTGTGTCGATAGAGGCGACAAGCATCGTCCCGCTTTCGAACCAGACCTATCAGGTCGACTGGACCGAATATGAGCGCGACCGTCAGGGCAAGGAACTGGCGACCCGCCGCTTCCGCGGTATCGCCACCGTGACGCTGACACCGCCGCAGGACGAGACGGTGATCCGTCTCAATCCGATCGGCCTTTACCTGACCGATTTCGACTGGACGGCGCAGTTGTGAGTACGAGGGGAAGAGAAGGAATGAAGAACAAGCGAGCCCGCGGGCTCTGGATCATGTGCATGGCGCCGCTACTGCTTGCGGCCGGCTCCAACGTCGCGGCAGGGCAGGGGCTGTCCACCAACGAGGCCAGGGGAACCAGTCTTTCCAACCAGTGGCAGCAAAGCGCCGGCGTCGTCACGCGTGGGCCTGATGGCAAGGTCATCTTTCTGTTTGGTCAGGTCCAGCCATCGGTCGTCTGCTCGCCGCTGCAGGTCTGCGACATCGAGCTTCAGCCGGGCGAGGTCGTTCGCGACGTGCTTCTCGGCGACACGGTTCGCTGGAAGGTCGAACCCGCTACCTCCGGCGCGCCGGGCGGGCAGGCGGTGCACCTGATCGTCAAGCCGGCCGAGGCCGGCCTCGTGACTTCGATGGTGGTCACGACATCGCGTCGCACCTACCACATCCAGCTGAAATCACATCACAGCCAGTACATGGCCCGGGTCGGCTTCGAATATCAGGAGGACGTCAACGCACGCCTGTCCGAGATCAATGCCCGTATGGAGGCGAGCATCGTGCCCGGCGCCGGCGTATCGGCCGACCAACTGAACTTCAACTTCTCGACGTCCGGAAGCGCGCGCTGGAAGCCGACGCGCATCTATTCCGACGGCGCCAAGACCTACATACAGTTCCCGCGCTCCTGGTCGGGACAGGATGCGCCTGTCCTCTTCGTCGTTTCCGGTAAAGAGAATCGCATCGTCAATTACCGCCTCAACGGGACAATGATGGTCGTCGACTATCACATCGATCACGCAATCCTGGTCTCCGGCGTCGGCCGCAGTCAGGAGAAGATCGTCATCCGGAGGAGGGGCTGACCATGGGGATCACCTCAACCCGCCGGAACGCCCTCGGCATGCTGTTCTGCAGCGTAGTGCTTGCGGGATGCCAGACACTCGGTGAATCCGGGCTTATCGCAAGCTCCGCCTATAGTGGCCTTTCTCCTGAAGCAGCGAACGCAATCGCCGGAGACATGGTCGGCCGGTTCGCCGAGCATGTCGGTCCGGGCGCCAATACGATCCAGTTGAAGGCGGACGGCTCGGTGTTCGGCCAGAGCCTCGAGACGTCCCTCAAAGGATGGGGCTACGCAGTGGCAACCGACCAGAAGGCCGAAGCCGGCAACGTCGTTCCGCTCGCCTATGTCGTGGACACGTTCGAGAACAGCGTCCTGGCTCGCCTTTCGACCAGTTCGCTCACATTGACGCGCGTCTACGCGGTGACGACGACAGGTGCCGCGCCGGCAAGCCCGCTTTCCGTGCTGACAACAGGGCAGGGGAGCTGACATGAGCGAGACCTTGAAGCTGGGAGGAGACATTCCACATCCGAAGCAGGGCAATATCCGCCGGCTGAACCGGCTGCCGATCATAGCCGCGCTCGTGCTGGTGGTGCTGTTTTTCGCAGTCATCATCTACGGGCTGTCCAGCCGCGGCCTGATCTTCGGCGACGGGCAGAGGCGCGATACCACACCAGGATCCCGGCCGGCCTCGACCTATGGCGACCAGCTCAAGCAAGGTGTTTCCGACGGGATCATTGGCGAACCGGCACCGACATCGTTCCAGCCGGTTCCGGTCGAGAGGCGCGTGGAAGAGCAGGTAACGCCCGCGATCGTTCCGACAGCAGACGACCCGCTGCCCAGGACCAACAACCTTGAGCCCGAAGAGGTTTGGCGCGCGCGGATCGAACGGGAACAGCAGGAGCAAATCTTGCGGGAGCTTCATCGTCAGCGCATGGCCTCGATCCAGGCAGACGAGGCGGCATTCAACTCACCGATCGCCGTCAGCCTGCAGGGACACGAAGGCACGTCCAATGCCCAGGCGCAAAGTAGCGACACCTCCAACTCAGCTTCCCGATCTCCGAGCGCGATGGACCTTTACGCCGCGGCCATGCAGTCGGGCATGCTCGGGCAGAATAGCGACCCGAATGGACAGGGGGCCAAGGAGAGCTTCTTCAATCAGGATATCAAGGATCTCGGCTACCTGCCGAATCAGGTCGTGCCGCAGCAATCGCCCTACGAACTCAAGCGCGGCTCAGTCATTCCCGCAACGCTCGTCACCGGCATCAACTCCGATCTTCCCGGCCGCATCACCGCGCAGGTCTCGCAGAATGTCTACGACAGCAAAACCGGACGCCACGTCCTCATTCCGCAGGGATCGAAACTGCTCGGCCGCTACGATTCCAAAGTCGTGTTCGGTCAGAAGCGTGTGCTCGTGATCTGGACTGACATCATCTTTCCGAACGGCTCGACACTCCAGATCGGCGGCATGCCCGGGGTGGATGCTGCAGGCTATGGCGGCTTCAGCGACAAGGTGGACAACCACTATCTGCGCACCTTCGGCTCCGCCATCCTGGTCGCGCTCATCGGCGCCGGCACCGAAATGTTGATCCCGCAGGATCGCAACGCTTTCGGTCAATCGAGCAGCGCCGAGGATGCTGCACGTCGGAGTTTTGCCGAGACCTTCGGCAAGATGGCCGAACAGACGGTGTCGAAGAACCTCAATGTTCAGCCCACGATCGAGATCCGGCCGGGCTACCGCTTCAACGTGCTGGTCGAGCAGGACATCATTTTCCCCGGCTTACGAGGGGGCTGATCGACACGACGCTGCCATTCGATATCGATTTCAAGGGCAACCAACAAAAGCGACAATCCAGACGCAGAAAAGTTTCGTGTCTTCGCCGCGAGCCCCGCGGCCGATCCGTAGACTTTGGGCGCTTTGGCCAGAACTTCGACCGGAAAACAGGCATCCTGTTCGGCGGCCTTCGCGATAGGTTACAGGGGCCTTGCGCGAATATGAACGCCACCCCAGCCGCCATGATGAAGAGGCATGCTGGACAATTTGAGGTGACGCGGACCCAGCCGCTGACCAGCCAGAATTGCACTCGGTATGTTTTGAAGAGAACTGTTATGAAGACGCTGGGCGGCGGACCGGGTGCCGACAACCTACCGGCGCCTCGGGGATGCCTTAAGGACGCTCACACCCGCGTGAGAAAGCTCGATGAACTGCGGCAAGAATACGAAATTGAACAGCAGCGATCTCGAATTCAGCCCTTCAGTCCACATTGAGCAATTGCAAACCCCATCCACACGTACGATGCCGAACGGCGCAATGCAGGCAGATGGTCGCAGGTGGGCTAACATAGCGCGATTATCAATTGCTGGGCCGGTCGGGCACAGGCTAAGCTATCCACTTTGCGTTCAAGCTGGAGTTTCTGGAAAGCCTGCGGAGAGGCTTTGGTGAGGTATCGCGACAGACACAGGTAGGGGAGGAGGCCGTGATAGAACGATGGGCGCTGGACAAACAGATTGGTGAGTTGGTCGACGACATGCAGTCGGCGCGGGAGGACGAAACAGTCCGCTCGGCCCTGCAGACCTTCACTCGCGCATCATCATTTCAGTATTATGCCTACTTCTGCTTCGGCGGACCTGAGGCGGCTGCCGTCACAAACTATCCCCTGGAATGGCAGGGGCGCTATATCGACAACGATTATCGCGGCATCGATCCGGTAGTGAAGACAGCGCAGCGACGCATGGCTCCATTCTCGTGGTCGGCTTCCGATCTTCGCAATGGCGACCGCAGATTGATTGCGTTCTTCAAGGAGGCCGAGCGCTATGGAATCTGCTCGGGCGTCACGATCCCGATCAAGGCCGGCTTCGGGAGGATAGCCATGCTCACGATTGCTGGTGATACCAAGGAGCAACCCGACATCGTCATTCGCGACGTGATGCAGGCTGCGGCTGCGGTCGCCTACGTGCATGTCAACATCCTCCGGCTTACCGCGAGCGTTCTGAAGAAGTCGAAAGCGGGATTGTCAAGCCGGGAACTGACCTGCCTGACCTGGGCATCGCTCGGCAAGACCAATGCGGAGACGGCGCAGATGATCGGCATTGCCGAGAATACCGTCCGCTTCTATCTCATCCAGGCGCGAGACAAGTTGGGCGCAAAGAACATCCCCCACACCGTGCGAATTGCGGTCAAGCGAAAGATCATTTGAGGTTGACGAAGGACTGCTACTTGGCGTCCGAGACCAGCGGAATGAACCCCAGCTTGGTGATCAACGCGTCGACGACGGCAATTTGGGCGCTGTTGTTCATCATCGCCTGAACGTAGTCATGTTCGAGATTGCCCTTCTCGGGGTCGCTATCCTTCGCGTTGTTCCAGAGTTCGTAGGCTCGCTCGGCCAACTCCATCAACTCTCGGTGCTTTCGGATCGCATCGATCGTGGCCGATTCCAGGTGATCCCCTGAAAGTGGCTCAATAACCCCCGCAAGGTCCGCCGAAAGGCGTTCCTGTTCTTGCGAGACTACCCTACGTCGAATTGCCATACCGTACTCAGTTGAGGTTGTCCGCGGTGCGCCCCCGCAAACGGAATCCTGTGGCCTTAAGCCGGGAATTGGAAACTGTAACTAGACAGCCCTGGAACTTTTAGCGCGGGTGCACCTGGACATGATTCCAGGTTCCCGGCCAAAAAGCCCGAGGATTGATGCCGGAACGGCCGGCACCAGCCGCTAGTTAGAGGTTTCCACGCCTCAAAGCAGCGCGTACTGCTTCAAGGGGTCTTATATGATCAGAATGCGGTAAAAACCAGATGACAATCAGGGTTTTGAGGCATTTCGAGAGAACACCGAGGGATGCTCGATCATCGGAACCCGGACCGGTCGGAAAGGTCTCGCCAAGCGACCCCGACGCGCCGATCACGGCTGAGATAGGTCGGGCGATCATGGCCGTCTTGGGCAACTACGCCGAGCTCGTCGGCCTGCCGGACGAGCGCTACGCGCCGAAGATCGGCATGAGCCCATGGTCCGTACCTCTGCCGATGGTGTGCTCGAGTTCGGTGCCCAATGCTGGCACTTATGCGCAGACCGTCGACAGCGCCGTCGAATGGCTGGTCAGCGCGACAAGCGAGCGCGAGTGGAAGACGGTTCTGCCGCAGCTTGCCGCCTATCCCTGGGACCATTTCGACTATGAGGCTGAAGATCTGGTGCTGCAAACCGTTGTCGGATGAATCCATCGGTGGTGGTTTGCGGCGATGTCGTGCAGATCACTCCGGCGACTTGGGTATTCGCGACAAATCCACCCTGATACCTGCATTGTTGGGGTCCGACGGTTCTTCGGGCGGTGAGATGGTTTCCCGGCCACTTCCCGGCGCGTCCGTCTCAACTGCAAGGTCTTTGCCTCCGCCCGAGCTTTGATCGGCCTCGCCCAGCTCCGGCTCCGCAACCTGGCCGGGATCCGGCATGCCGAAGACATAGTCCACACCATATCGCCCGGTCCGCCATGCCGCGACCGCCTCATCGAATATCGTGGAGTTGGTTGCCGTCTCTTCCGCGGCTACGATGCGATAGACCTTGCCGAAGAGCGCCGTGCCCATCCTGATATTCGAGCAAGCATCGACGATCTCGGCAGAAATCTCTGCTGCGGCCGAGACACCATACCCGGCTGGATATTGGGTGATGCCCACGCGCACGCTGGCCTGACCGACAAAGCGTTGAATCAGCCGAAGGGCTTCGTCTGCGGAGCGCGGCGCTTGCGGCAGGATGATGCGGTTTCCCGACGTGATCGAGACAGCCAGCGGATTGTCGGAACCGGCCTCGGCAATAAAGCGCTCGACGGTTGCGATCTCGATGCCGGGATCGGCGCATTGCTGAATAAGTGCTGCGTCGAACATGATGCTCCCCTCAGAGGTTGAATGCGAAAACGATCGGGACACCGAACAGCCGCGCCCAGGCCTCGGCGCTCGCTTTCTGGATCGCGACGATGTCAGTGTTTTCTGTCCACCATCCGTTTCCGGTCGCGACGATTACGTCCGGCGCGTGGAGCGCTGATTGCAGGATGGGCCAGATGATGAGCTGCTCGTAGCAGATGAGCGGCGCGACACGCAGGCTGCCTGTCTCGATGACAGGATTGGCGAAGAAGTGAGCCCGCGCTCCAGCGGGCTCACCGTTCCACGCCAGCCATGGCTGCCACATGGAGACCGGCACCGGCATTCTTTCCCGGTAGAGAATACGAGCGCCTTCGCCGGCAACCTCGATCATGATGTTGTCGTACCCGGTCTCGTCAACAACGACAGCGCCGAGATTGACGGTGACCTCAAGACCGGAAAGCGATCGGCGCCAGAGGCGCTCGACGGTCGGAGTCCAGATTCCCGCCGCGCTCTCGGGCAGCACGACCACCTTCGCGCCGCCGCGTGCAGCCGCCTTCACGAGTTCGATCGTTTCAAGCTGCTGGGCGTAGGCGGCATATTGTCCACTCGCGCCCCGGAATCTCGTGTCGACACCTTCCCAGGCTTGAGGCATAGATGGATCTGTCCACATCGCGGTGGACCACAGACACAGTCCTCCCAAGACCAGTGTCGCGATCGGCCAGGCTCTGGTCGTCATGAGCACCAGGCCGATCGCTGCCGCGGCGAGGCCAGGCCAGCCCCATCCGGGAAAAACAATCCCTGCGGCCGTGATCGGATGCGCCCAGCCGACGATGCCGAACGGCGGAACGCTCATCAGCAGGGCCGCCAGACAGTAGCGCATCGCCCTTCCCCATCCCGGCCGTGCTGTCCACAGCACAGCGTGAACGAGGACAAAGCAGCCTGCCGCCGCGATCCAGAGGGCGATCCCTTCACCAAGGCCGGAGCCGTAGAAATTCGCGACACCCTGCGGCAAGCCGCGCGAGGCAGCCAGGAAGTATCCTGCCGACACGAATGCCGCGACCAGCCTCGAGCGCGCGAAGGCCCATAGCGTAGGAAACAACATGGCAACGGCAAGGGCGGCCGGGTTGCCGCTCCACCCGACCAGGCCGACTATGGCTGCCGCGCCAACCAAAGCAATTGATCCGAGCGGTTCACGGATCGACGGTAAAGACCGGCCGGGCCAGTCCCAGAACGCCGGCGTCCGGGATCGGCCCAAAATATCTCGAGTCATAGGAACCTGCGAATTTGGAATGGAGAAAGAGGTGATCGGCGGGCACGGCGCCGCCGGCATAAGGCTCGAGCGCCCTGCCCTCGGCGTCCAGCGTTCGCACGTTGGAATCGGCGAGGGCCACGCCATCGATTTCGATGATGGAGCCGATTGCGACATGTTGGCCAGGCCCAGCGACGACCGTCTTGATGAGGGGCGAGTACCAGCCCGGACAAAGGCCGCGCCGCACATATCCCCGCTCACGCGCCATCACGAACTCCGCGGTCGGCGGCGGGCAGATGAAGATGAGATCGCCGGCCGCGGCTTCGCGATCCAGTTGTTCGATGCGCCAGAGGCCGAGCGCATAGCTCGGCGTGAGATTGAACCGGTAGCCGCCCAGCCAGCCGACAGCCGCAATCGCCGTGACGCCAAATGCTCCCGCAGACAGAATGGCCAACACGCACCTCCGCCTCACTGCTTCAGCACCGGTGACTGGCGCTGAGATTGCCGCAACGCCTCGGTTTCTTTCAGCGCCTGAACCGTGCCTTCGTGCGCGGCGAGCTGCTGGCCGGCACGCATCAGCGGCCAGGCGGAAGCAAGCTTCAGCTTCTCGCCGGGAGGCATGCCCAGCCCCGCCTTATCGAAGGAAGCTCCATGCGGTTCTTTCGCTGCTGTCGAAAGGAAAGCGCGCTCGCCGAACCTTTGGCCAACGGCCTTGTTGAAGGCGTCGATTTCAGCCTTGGCCATGCGGTCGGCAAGCGCAAAACCGAGAGCTGACGGAAGATCGTTGCGATCAATGGCACCGCGGACCTTTTCCAGCACCATGCCCGCCGAGGGCGACAGCGCCGGGATGTCGATCGAGACGCGATGACGCTCGGCCTGCTCTGCCGCAGTCAGTTTGTTCAGGGCCATCTCGCGTGTTCGTATGTAGCGCTCGATGTCGCGCCGTAGCGCCGGAACATTGACCTTGGCGACAGCACGCTCTTGCCTATCGGCCTTGCCGGCGAACAACCCTTCCTTGCCGCGCAGAGGACCAAATGAATCCGGCATCCGCTCGATCTGCTGAAGCCGTTGCTGCGCCTCTGCCGGGTTCGACAGAACCGCATCGAACCGCATGGCCCGGAATGCAGCCTCCGGATCCGCGTAGACAAGACGAATGCGGTTGGAGAGATCACCCCACTGTTTCGAAAGAGCCGGATCCCTCCGCAGCTTCTGTTCGGCCGCATCATCGATGGACATGACAAAGCTGGTGACGCCCTTGACCATGGGTTCGACCTTTCTTTGGGATTGAGGAGTGGTGGCGAGGCTGGCATCAAAAAGGCCGAGCCTTGCACCGACGACGCGCAGCTTGCGGCCGAGATCGACCAGGCGCTGCTTCTGGCGCAGCGTCCAGTCGAGGCGATCGCGCACAAGGGTACGGGCGACATTCATCAGATGCAGGCCGCGGCCATTGGCGAACTGGAGCGCCTGGCGGTAGAAGCGGCTGTCCGCATAGTCGAGCGTCGTTTCCTTCGCGCCGTCCCGCGACAGGCGTTCGGTGAGCCGCGATACCGCCAGCGCTCGGACATCGACCACCTCCCACGCGTGGCGATCGACCGTCTTGCCATCCGGCAACTGCACCTTCTGTGAGCCCTTGTGCTCAAGGCCGATGCGATCACCGACCCTGGACGCCGCCTGTTTCAATGCGCGTTCGAGATCGACGCCCCAGATCGTGCTCTGCTTTCCCTCGCCGGTCTCCAGCGTCACGAAATAGCTGTCGGCGTTTTTGGGATTGTTCTCATAGGGCGCGGCGCCATGGTCCACGAGCACACCGCCGCGTCTGGTGAACTCGTTCATGCCGACATAGAGCCGGGCGGCATCGCGATGGCGCGTCAGGGCAACATAGGTCAGATGCCGGTTCATGTTGCGCGATGCGAGCACCCGGACATCATCGACGGTAGCGCCTTGGGCTTTGTGGATCGTGGTGGCGTAGCCATGATCGACATTGCGGTAGAAGCGATGATCTACCTCGATGCGCCGTGTCGCATCGCCCTCGTCGATCTCGGCAACGATCCGACCCGATCCGGCTTCGACGACACTGGCCAGCATGCCGTTCTTGACGCCGAGCGATCCCTCATTCCTGAGGAACACGATCCGGTCGCCGGCGGCAAAGAAGCGCTCGCCATCCTCCGTCCGGAAGCTGAAACCGCCCTGGACGAGGCCACGTTCGACCAGTTTTTCGCGGGCCAACTCATTGAGCGTCCGCACGTCGCGGCGCAGGTAGGCGAGGATCAGCGAGGGCTTCGCCGGATCGTAGTCACGGTTCCAGTCTTCGATCAGCGACCCGATCGCTTCGTCTCGACTCCATTTGGTCCGCACGAGGCCGGCCCGGTTGTAGGCTGACAGCGCGTCACCGACCTGACCGCGCGCCAGATCCATGGAGGCAGTGCGCATCCAGGCCTCTCGCTGGCGATAGATGGTGCCCAGTTCTGCATAGCCGATGCGGTCCACGATCGCCCGGAAGGCTGCGCCCGCCTCGATCGGCTGGAGCTGTTCGGGATCGCCGACCAGTACCAGTTTCCCGCCGGCCCTCGATACCGCTTCGACAACTGTCGCCATCTGCCGGGACGCCACCATGCCGGCCTCGTCGAGGACGAAGACGGTCTTGTCGTCGAGACGGTCCCTGCCCTCTCGCCAGAGCAGCTCCCATGAGGCGAGCGTGCGCGAAGGAATGCCCGCTTCCCTCTCGAGCCCTTCCGCCGCCTTGCCGGCGAGCGCCGCGCCGACCACGCGATATCCGGCTGCTCCCCAGGCCTCCCATGCGGCCTTCATCATCGTGGTCTTGCCGGCGCCGGCGCGCCCTACCACCGCCGTTATACGCCTTCCCCGCGCCACATGCTCGATCGCCGTCCGCTGCTCATCAGAGAGCCGGGAATGACGCGCAAACACCTGAGCCAGCATCTTCTCCCGGACGCCATGCGACTTTGCGCGCGCGAGGAACCCCGCCCGATTGACCATTTCGGATTCCAGCCGGATCATCTCGCGTGTGGTGAGCTTTGCCGGCACCCTCGCTCCGGTCGCGAGATCGATGCGCTCGACATCGAGCGCCAGGCATTCCGGGCTTTGCAGGATGCGCAGCATCAGCTGCTGGAAGGTTCCGGCGTCGTCGATGTAGCGGTGCAGAACCTTGGCGATGTCGCGATGGTCGAAGACGCTTTTTTCGTGAGAAACCATGTCGAGCACGATCTCGGGTGTCGCCTCGATGCGTGCTGCATTGATCCGGCGTATGGCTTCATGCTCGGCGAGCCGGTCGAGATCGGCGGGTCTTCCCGACCTGTCGCCCTTTCGCTGCATCGCCTTGGCGGCAACGCCGATATGGGTGGTGGGCTCGATCTCGATGCCGCGCTCGGCGTAGGATCGGCCGTCGACGCGTATATCGAGGCCGGCAAGCGCCAGATGCTGGTTCTGGAGATCGAGCCAGCCTTGTCGCTGCTGGAGAAACTCCGACTTGTCGCCTGCCCAGAGCCGATACTGGATCTTTTCGGTTCTCGTGCGGACCGGCTGACCGTCAGGTCCGACTACGGCCACCTTCTTGCCGCCGAACCCGTTCTCCGTCAGTGGGCGCAATGTCGTCATCAGATGCGCATGCGGATTGCCGGGTTCGTCATGGATGACCCAATCGGCGACCTGACCTCGCGCCAGCACCTGCTCGAACACGAACTGCCGCATGAGCGCGACGTTCTGCTCCCGGGAGAGCTCAACCGGCAGCGCGATGATGAACTCCTTGGCGAATTGCGCATCGGCGCGTTTCTCGAAGGCCTCGACCTTGTTCCAGAAGGCTTCGGCCGCCCCGGCAACGGAACGGTCTGCGATCAGCGCCCGCGCCCAGTCGGGGGCATCTGACGGAAGCAAAAACTCCTCATGCCCGAGTCCGCGCTTGTTCGAATAGTCGACGGTTCGCGCCTCGCCCTCGTGTTCCATCCTGGCGCAATGGCGATAGGCAGCCGACAGCACGGCGCTGCGCCCGTCGGCGCGCCCGATGATCTGTGGCGTGAAATGCGTGATGGCCAAAGCGCCAGCGCTCCCTGCGGTTGAACCCAACACAGGTTCCGCAGGTCCGCCCTGCCTATGAGAGGCTGGGCGCAGGCCCGTCGCGTCAGCGACGTATTACTGCGCCCTTGGAGCATTCCTTCGGAACGCCGGGATGATCCAATAAAGCGTCGGCTTCGCCGACCCCTCACTTTCGAGGGGTCGCGCTGAGCGCGCCCCTCGCTCATTCTCATGCGCAAAGACAAATGTTTCGCATGAGGAAAGGCATCCGGAATGAAGAAGCCGTCGTCGAGGATCAGGGAAGAGATCGCGAAGCTGCAGGAGCAGTTGAAGCAGGCGGAGACGCGCGAGGCCGAGCGGATCGGGCGGCTCGCATTGAGAGCGGGACTTGGCGATCTCGAGATCGAAGATGCCGACATGCTCTCGGCATTCGAGGAGATCGCGGGCAAGTTTCGTAAGGGGAACGGCCGGCCGAGCAAGGCCACGCCCGCGCCGGTCCCGTCTGGCGCGGCTTCGGGGCAGGCTGGCGAGGATTGAGCGCATGCGACAGGCGAGCCAGGCGCAGGCGAGAAAGAAGGACGCGCATGAGAAAATCCAGCTCGGCGGCCTGATCGTCAAGGCGGGATTGCGCTACGAAAAGCGCGCGTTGCTGCTCGGCCTGCTGATCGACGGCGCGAGCCGGATCAAGGCCGACGACACGGAACGTGCGCGGCTCCTGACGATCGGGGAGAAAGCCTTCACCGATGACCCCGACTAGGATCGCATTGCTTGTCGTCCCGGGCGTGCTGATGGTGGGGATGCTGTTCGTCTTCACCGGCATCGAGCACTGGCTGTCCGGGTTCGGATCGACCGAACAGGCGCAAATGATGCTTGGCCGGATCGGCATCGCCCTGCCCTATGCCGTATCGGCCACGACCGGCATCATCTTCCTGTTCGCGGCGAAAGGCGCGATGGCGATCAGAAGCACCGGCGTTGGCGTGCTGGTCGGCGCCGTCGCAATCATCGTGATCGCCGCCATCCGGGAAATCGGCAGACTTGCCTCCTTCGCCGGCGCCATTCCCGCAGGGGAGAGCATCGTTCACTACGCCGATCCCGCGACCGGCATGGGTGCGATCTTGGCGCTCGTCGCCGGCGTCTTTGCCGCGCGGGTGGCGATGCGCGGCAATACGGCCTTCGCCACATCGACGCCGCGTCGCGTCGGCGGCAAGCGCGCTATTCATGGCGAAGCCGAATGGATGAAGCTTGTTGACGCCAGACGCCTCTTTCCAGGCGCCGGTGGCATCGTCGTCGGAGAAGCCTATCGCGTCGACAAGGACACGGTGGCCGACCGTGGCTTCCGGGCCGACAACCGGGGGACATGGGGTGCTGGAGGCAAATCGCACCTGCTCTGCTTCAACGCCTCGTTCGGCTCGACGCATGGACTGGTCTTCGCCGGCTCCGGCGGATTCAAGACGACATCGGTGACCGTACCGACCGCACTCAAATGGGGCGGTGGGCTCGTCGCGCTCGATCCGTCCAACGAGGTCGCGCCGATGGTGATCGCGCATCGGCGCAACGCCGGTCGGGACGTCCATGTCCTCGACCCGAAAAATGCGGCGACCGGCTTCAACGTCCTGGACTGGATCGGCCGCTTCGGCGGCACGAAAGAAGAGGATGTCGTCGCGGTCGCCAACTGGGTGGTGACAGACACCGGCCGCTCGGCCTCTATCCGCGATGACTTCTTCCGGGCTTCAGCGCTCCAGCTGATCACCGCACTGATCGCCGATGTCTGCCTGTCAGGGCATACGGAAAAAGAAAACCAGCATTTGCGGCAGATGCGGGCGAACCTGTCCGAGCCCGAGCCCAAGCTGCGCGAGCGACTGCAAAAGATCTACGACAATTCCGTATCCGGGTTCGTGAAGGAGAATGTCGCGCCCTTCATCGCCATGACCCCGGAAACCTTCTCCGGCGTCTATGCCAATGCGGTCAAGGAAACCCATTGGCTGAGCTACCCGAACTATGCCGCGCTGGTATCGGGATCGAGCTTTGCAACGGACGATGTCGCGGACGGCAAGACCGACATCTTTGTCAATCTCGACCTGAAGACGCTCGAGGCGCATCCAGGTCTGGCGCGAACCATCATCGGCGCGTTGCTCAACGCCATTTACAACCGGAATGGAGAGATCAAGGGCCGGACATTGTTCCTGCTGGATGAGGTCGCCCGCTTGGGCTATCTCAGGATTCTGGAAACGGCGCGGGACGCCGGCCGCAAATATGGCATCAGCCTCGTGCTGCTGTTCCAGTCGATCGGGCAGATGCGCGAAACCTATGGCGGGCGCGATGCCACCTCGAAATGGTTTGAGAGCGCGTCATGGGTTTCTTTTGCCGCGATCAATGATCCCGACACGGCCGACTACATCTCGCGGCGCTGCGGCAACACCACGGTCGAGGTCGACCAGCTCAGCCGCTCATCGCAGATGTCCGGCTCGTCGCGCACGCGTTCGAAACAGCTTGCAGCGCGACCGTTGATCCTCCCTGACGAAGTGCTGCGCATGCGCGCCGACGAACAGATCATCTTCACGGCCGGAAATGCCCCGCTGCGGTGCGGCCGCGCAATCTGGTTCCGGCGCACCGACATGAAGTCGGTCGTCGGCGAAAACAGATTTCACCGGAAGGGGGGACAGGCATGAGGCTCGGCGCACCAGCTCCGTCCCTTGACGTCCTGGCGGAGCCGGGTTGTGCTATATGTTGCCAACGAAAAATTCGGATGCTCGGAACCTCAGTTTCATCCGAAAGAAAGAAAAGCGACAGACGGCCGAAGCCGCCTGCCGCTTTCGTGCATCAGTGTGCACGCTCTTGGGTGAGGACGGTTGGGACCGCCCCGATCAGCTTGACGGAAAGCCCGCTTACGCGGCTTCCAAACACTTGCGGACCGTTGAGCATCTCGAATTCCGGCGACAGAACCGGATACCGGATCATCAACATCGCCGCGACGTCTTCGATTGCATGGCTTGGCGATACCGTCTGTCCAGCCGCGTCGGTGCCGATGATCAGCAGGTTTCCCGCGAGCGGGCTACCGTAGCCTTTCAGCTCGGTGAAACAGGGCAGCTCATCGGTGAGGCCATTGTCGTCAACCACAATGCAATGATTTCGGTCGATGCGAACCATGTCGATAAGATCACATCCGATATGGCGACGGATTTCGGCAAGGATGTTGCCAGGATCGATCGTGACGATCCGGATGGTCCGACGCTCGACTTCCACGAGATAGGCAGTGAAGAAATTTGTCATGCTGGTCTCCTTTCATTGCGATGACGGAGACCGACCCGGGCAAGTCGGACATCGGGTCAAGGACCGCTTCTGCGGCCGCGAAGCGGCGAGTGGAGGAGCCGGTTTTGTTGCCGGACGCTTCAACGGCCGACGGCAAAATCGGGGGGACCGCTCGTCCTTGAGGCGGTGGGCGCGGCCCGTATTGTTGGCCGGCAGAGTGAGTGCAATCACGGCCCCGCCAGGGGCCGTGTCCGTGTCCGGCGACCAGCCGGCTCAACCCCTTCGTGGATCCTCGACCTGCGCCGCAACGTGTCACCAGCACCACACCGCGAGAGGATCGTCACCCACATGGGCTGAAACCGCGTCAGCGGGTTCGGTGAGCGCAGCGAATAGAGCCGTGCCCCGAAGGGGTCTCGCCCAGCCCATTTCTTCCAGAAGCAAAAATCTTCATGAAGCTCGGAAGCTGAACGTAACCCATCGCCGCTAAAATTGCGCAGCAGGCAGGAAGAGGCACCGACGCGTTTGAACAGAAACATCCGTATCGAGGGCGGCGGGAAGAAGCGAAGCCCGCACTACGGCAGGAAAAGATCAACCGGCCCCACCGGGCGTTATCGGAGCAGTCGCTCGAACGGGCGTGGTTTCAATCTGAAATGGGCCTGGGCGATTATCGTCCTCGTTGCTGCAGGGATATATGGCGCGCACCTTCATCAGGACGGTGGCCAGCCCACACCTGCCGCCGCCATCGCCCAGACCGACATGCTGCGCGCGACGTTTTCCTTCTGTGGCGAGGGCCGCCGTGTCACATGCATCGTCGATGGCGACACATTCTGGCTCTCGGGAGAACGGATCCGGATCGCCGATATCGACACGCCGGAGATCAACCCGCCGCGCTGCGAGGAAGAACGCATCAAAGGTGAGGCCGCGAAGCGCCGGCTGCACGAACTTCTGAACGCCGGGCGGTTCTCGCTCGTCGCAGGGGCGCGCGACGTAGATCAGTATGGTCGTAAACTGCGCACCGTGCTGCGCGACGGGCGCTCGATTGGTGAGATTTTGGTGGGCGAGGGTCTGGCGCGCCGGTGGGATGGTGCGCGGCGGAGTTGGTGCGGTTGACCCATCACGGCAATGAATCGGTCGATCCGGTTTGATTCAGGAATGTTGTTTGACGCCGATTCCGCCGGAGGCGAGACTCCAACTATGGGAAAAGAGGACGCGGGCCCGGTTCATCTCCGACGCATCGACCCGACGCAGAACATGCGTCGGTTCTATACGCTCGCGATCCAGCCGACCCTGTTCGGCGGCGCGTCGGTCATCCGCAACTGGGGCCGCATCGGAACTAACGGCCAGTCGATGATGGAGACCTTTGACAGCGAGGACGACGCCGCAGCCGCTTCACTGCGTCTCGAACGCGCCAAGCGTCGGCGCGGCTATACCGCATCCGGTACGACCGGGAGCAGCTGACTTCCATCGCGACAAAGGGCGGAGTGCCCATTCCGCGCAGCAGCGGCAAAAACAAGACATTGCTGACACGGCCGATCCTTTGCGCCCTCCGTTCGTCGGGCTTGCACGACAGGGCGCTGGCGCCCTTGTGCGCAAAGCCGCCCTAGAAGGGAGCCGCGCTGCCGAGGACGCCTTCCTGCTTGGCCCAGATCACCTCGCGCTCGGTAAGCGCCATCGCGAGCTCATCCTCGATCCAGCGGCGCTCGTCCCGGTAAACGGCGTTCCGCAGCTCGGCGCGCAATTCCTCGATGTGCTGATCGATCGACATTGGTCATCTCCGTCATTGTTTGTGAAAGACGGCGACCACGGGCATGTCGGAGCGGAGGGGTCAGGGATCGCGGCACGCCACCGGCGGAGCCGGCGAGTGGGGGAGCCGGATTTCTGACCCGGCCCGGAGGCCGGGGCTGAAATTTGGGGGAACCGCTCGTCCTTGAGGCCTTCGAGCCGTCATGGCATCCTCGGACATACTGAGCAGACTGTTCCACCACGGTTCGGCCTAACGCCAGAAACCATCTAGCCACGGGCTCGATGCCCGTGGCGAGGTTGGAGTTTGACCTGTGGTGGCCGCAATCGATCTCCGCCCGACGCGGAAATGGCCCCGCCTGATGGCGGGGCCGATTGGGCTGGAACCTTAGTCCCGGTTCGGCCGGGACCAGATCAGCTGGAGGTCTTCCTCGCCCTCCACCTCGATCAGGGTAGCGTAGATGGGAGCCGGGAAGCTCGGGTCGTCCAGCTTGACCGAGAGGTAGTCGCGCTCGCTTTCCCTGGCGGTCTTCTGCCAGGCTGCCCCGAGTTCCACATTGCCCGCCGCGAAGATCCGGAAGTGCGGGCCCTTGTCGGTGGGGTTCTCGACCCGAGAGATGCGCGCCTTGACGTTGAGGTTGAGGGTCTTGATCGTGCCGGTGAAGCCGTTGGCGGTGCTGGTGAAGGTGCCGATGGTCGCCATGGTGATGTTCCTTTTCGCTTTGTTCGGGCCGCGCCTTCGCGGCCTCGATGGCAGTCGAAAGACCGGAGACGATCGGACCGCACCTCGAAGAGGCCGCAATGCAATGGAGGGCGGCTGGAAGCGGCTTTCTTGGACCGCGAGGAATGGCGGCGCAGCCGACAGGGGAAGAAAGTCGCGGCAGGCCGTTGCGGGAGAACGATCGAGGCGAAGCCGGTTTCAGGTCAGACATGCCACATCGAGCCGCAGAAAGGGCTGGCTCAGGGGGCGAAAGGAATGCAAATGCTTCATCCGTCGGGCACCCGGCACCGGAAGTATCGCGGTCCTCACCGCAAGGGACCTGATCGGTGTCAGCGCTACCGTATGGCTCGACGAACATCCGCAGATAGGCCCGCGCCCGGATACTCCATCTGCTGGCTACCGGAGGTTGGGACGATCAGATGTGGTGGAGCCAGGAAGCTGTCCGAGCTGCGAGGCAGGCAGATACGGACTGCTGTGCGTGGCGAGCTCGCAACCAGATGAACCTCGACGGAAGAGCCTATGTCAGCCGACTCCCCCGAGCACACGGACTGGAAAGACGACATCAAGGACCGGCTGGCGCGCAGGTTGTTCGTGCGGTCGGGTCACGAGTGCCCCACCAGAGGCATTGCACGTCTGGAACCGCCAGAGGAAAGACGGAAACCCATCTCACCGGTTGCGGCTGATACCGCGCAACGACTGGCGTCGTGCGATGAACTCGCGCACGAGCGGCAGGAAAAACGCCTTGCTGAAGCGCCCCATCGGCGGTTCAGGCTCCAGATAATACGACTGGCCGATGATGTCGGTGTTGTACTCGTCGAGTATCAACCAGAGACGAAGATCCACATCGAGGCCGGCTCGCCGCTTTTCGGTTGCCGGGATCTCGGCTGCAAAGCGGACCGGTTCCGGCTGTTTCGTGGTGATCGGAAACAAAATCAGGAGGTCGCCATCTGGCGGCTTAGCCTAATCCCGACTGCAACGGGCCTGTTCTTGCGACCTTCGGTTTCGCCATGGCCGGCTTCGCGGACCCACAGATAGGGGTAGCGGACAACGCTGGCGGTCTGGATTTCCTCGAAACTCAAGACCGGCCGCCTTCATTATCGTCGGCATAGGCATCGATGGCGTCAGCCATTTCATCGAGAAGCGGGTCGGGCATGGTTTCGAGCGTACCCACCATTCTGGTATCGGCTTGGCGGCGCATGCGCTCGTAATCCTCGATATTGAGGATCACCAGGCGCGGCTTGTTGCGCTGGGTGATCGTCACCGGGCGGCGCAGCGCCTCGGCGATGATGTCGCCCGACTTTCGGGAAAAGTCGCTGGTCGTGAATGTGCTGTTTGATCCGGACATCGCCAACTCCAGCTTGCTGTGATAGTCGCTATATACAGCATTGTTGCCTTTGCTGCAATGACTGTGCCTTTCGGGGAAATGGCCCCGCCTGGTGGCGGGGCCGATTGGGCGGGAACCTTAGTCCCGGTTCGGCCGGGACCAGATCAGCTGGAGACCGTCCTGTCCGTCCACCTCGATCAGGGTGGCGTAGATGGGAGCCGGGAAGCTCGGGTCGTCCAGCTTGACCGAGAGGTAGTCGCGCTCGCTCTCCCGGGCGGTCTTCTGCCAGGCGGCGCCCAGCTCCACTGCGCCGGAGTAGAGGCGGAAGTGCGGGCCCTTGTCGGAGGGGTTTTCGACCCGCTCGATGCGCGCCTTGACGTTGAGGTTGAGGGTCTTGATCGTGCCGGTGAAGCCGTTGGCGGTGCTGGTGAAGGTGCCGATGGTAGCCATGGTGATGTTCCTTTTCGCTTGGTTCGGGCCGCGCCCTTCGCGGCCTCGATGGCAGTCGAAAGACCGGAGACGATCGGACCGCACCTCGAAGAGGCCGCAATGCAATGGAGGGCGGCCGGAGGCGGCTTTCTTGGATCGCGAGGAATGGCGCGCAGCGCCAGGGGAAGAAAGTCGCAGCAGGCCGTTGCGGGAGAACGATCGAGGCGAAGCCGGTTTCAGGTCAGACAGGCCAAATCGAGCCGCAGAAAGGGCCGGCCACGCATTCGAGGAAAGGACGCACCGTTATGGTATCCGCACACCTGCCCCGGGCACGCCGGTGAAATCCGCCTCGAAACGAGAAGCTCGACCGTCTCATCGCAGCCAGCGCCTTCGATATTGGTGACCAACGACATCCTTGCCCGTTTGCCCGACAGCAACTTGGGGTGGAGGCTGTGCGCTGTCCGGTCATGGACGGAACCGCACCAATGAGAGGCTGCTGCTGCCTGATCGGTTTTGCGCCGAGGCCAGACCGGGTCTGCGGACTTGTTCAACGCTCTCCGATCGAGAAGGAAAAGCGAATTGGCTCCCCAGCGCCGGCAGTAAGGCCAGGGCGTTCAGGCCCATCCGCGAGACCGCGTGATCGACGTCGCCGCTCCTCGGGATCGTCGCACCAGCCCCATATCACCTTGCGCCGACCGGGCCGGCCGGAGCGCGGGTCCGTACCGCTGCGCGATTGTCCGATCCGGACCCAGCCGTCGAAACGATAGAGGTCGCCCTGATGCAGTGCGGCATCCTGATAGCTCAATGCCCAGCGGCACCCTCGTTCGGCGCAAAGGTCGGGAAAGACAAACATGCGCCACAGGCGCAGGGCAACGCGGCAGAGCCCGGGCTCGACGGCGCAGATCCGCGACAGCTCGATCGCCTCATGCCGGGATAGTCCGGCCACACGCTCGCGGATCAGCGTGTCGGTGGCGACGACGGCAAGGAGTTCGCCGTCACGCGCGAGACCGTGCGACCATCCACGCGTGGGCCGGCGCACTTCGCCTATCCCGTGGCCCCAGGTCACGAGATGGGAATTCAGATCCTCGCGGGCAATCGCCCCGAACATGACGGGCGTGGAGAGGACATCAGACACCGCACATGCCCTCGCACTCGTTCATCCAGAGGTCGAGCTGTCCGTGATCGGCCGGGGTCGAAAGGTCGGCCTGATCGAGCGGAACGGCGGATCGATGCAAAAACACTTCCCCCCGGATACCGCGCAGTCCGGTGCGGATCGCCTGGTCAACCTCGACCGCATCCGCCCAAGCTTCCGGATCGTAGTCGCGAATATGTCGCCATCGGACATCGTCGTGAAACGGGCACCCGATACAGGCCGATCTCGGGGGCAGCGGATAATCATGGCGACGCAGCCATGCAAGACAATCCTGCCGGCTCATTCGCTGCTCGATGAGCGGGAAGCGGTTGACCTGCCAGGCCTCGAAACTCGGCTTGGCGCGGATGATCTCGTCACTCGAAATGCCAATCCAGGCCTCAACGACCGGAAAGGTTGGAGAGCGCTTGCGGGTCAAGCCGGTGAGCTCGCGCACCTTGCGGCGGATCGGAACGATCTTGAACTCGGTCGTGCATTGCCGCCGGATCATGCCGATCGATACGGTCTCTTTTGCGGTACGGCGCGTGCCGATGGCGATGACCTCGCCGTCGGCGTCCTGATCGAGGACCGGCATCTCCGTGCCGGCCGGCGTCACCGTTCTGGTGAACGCCGGCACGGAGGCCCATCGGTTTCCGTTGCCGGCCGCCAGGAGCTGGTCACGAATATTGCCGGCCGAAACGATATGAACGGGAAACGGCAGGACATTGGGCGACATCAGCCAGGCGAGGTGATCGTAGACGGCCTGCGGCTCCCAGCCGGTGTCGGCGAAGATCGCGCAATCCGGCATGGGGCCGAATTCACCATGTGCGGCCATCAATGCCATGGTGGTGGATTGCACGCCCGCGCCAAGCGAAAGCGCACGCAACCGGACAGGGGAAGGGCCGATGCCCTTCCCCGCGACATATGGTGCCTTGAACATCAGGCCGCCTCACGCTTTTCGGACGCGGTCGGCTGCAACGCGTGAAGGAAATTGACGGCCCGCTGGGCATGGGCGGCAGCCTGGAAGATCGCGCGCTTGTCATCGCCCAGCACGGAGAGCCAACTGCCGACATAAGCCGCGTGGTCTGGCCGCGGTTCGAGCTCGGGCACGATGCCGAGATCTGCACACAGCAGTGCCGAACCGATTTCGGCGACATATCCTGACAGTCCAGCCCCAATCTGAAATTTTTCCGCAGTGAAGGCGGTGCTCATCATGCCGCCATCTCTTCTGCCTGGGGCTGCTGGGCGTGCATCCAGTCGGCTGCCTGCTGCGCCTTGCTCG
>JAZIHP010000015.1:0-57737 GCA_036678505.1 Alphaproteobacteria bacterium | reverse complement strand
GGGCTGTGGAACACTGGAACACTGCTGCGTGGAGGCGACGCTTCGTCGAGCTCGGAAACGCCACCGCCGCTGTCCGTGTACGCTTTGGGCTGGTTTGGGCGTTGGCTGGAACCGCGGAATACCGGAACAGCGGAACGTCGCTGCGTTGCCTCGGCGCTTCGTTGGTCGGGCGGAAGGCCGCGCGCCGAGCGTGGACGCGTCTCGGTGGCTGGTACGCATTCCCGTCCGTTTGTGGGCACTGGTGGCTTCGTCGTTGCCGTGGACGGGCGTCTCTGTTGCCGTTGCGGCAGCTCCTCAACGGGTTCGGGCGGCCGCTACCGGGTTCCGGTCCGCCGCACGGGCCGGCGTGTGGGGGCCGTGGGCGGTAGGCGTGGCTACTGGAACACCGGAACACCGCTGCTGTCAGTTTGGGCGTCGCGCCGTTCGCCGCTTCCGTCGTTTCTGCCGAGTTTTTCCGACTGCGATTCCAACCTTAGTGAGCGAGGATTCCGAGAGTTTTGAGGCCGCGTCGTCTCGCGGCCTCGCCCTTTCAACAATGGTCGAGGTTACCGCAGAGGTTACAATTCGGGCCGTCTTGGCGGCTCTGAAGCACAATTGGCGATTTATTGTGCCGGTTACCTCGCCGTGATTTTTTCGGGCTTTTTTGCCCAGCGGAGAGCTTAAACATGAACGACTTCAAGATTTCCATCACCACGACAACGCGCCGCCGCAAGCTGAGTGACGGCACGCTGCGGGAACACCCTCAATGGTACTGCGAGTACCGCGAGCCCCAGACGCGGAAGCGCCGCCGCCGTGCCTTCAACCGCAAAAAGGACGCCGAGGCATTCCGCAACGCGCTGCTGCTCAAGGTGGCCGAGGGCGCTTACGTGGACGAGCGGAAAGCTCCTGATTTGAGCAGGGCTATCGACTACTGGTTGGCGAACAAGGAAAGCAGCGTAAAGCCCTCGACGTTAAAAGGCTACAAGGTGTCGGTGAACGGGGCCATCCGTGGCCCGCTGCTGATCGGCACCAAGCAGGAGCGCGCCGACCACACCGAAAGCGGCATCGCGCGCAAGGGCGCGCGCTTCATCAAACTGCTCGGCCACGTCAAGCTGACTGACCTGAACACCGCCATGATCCGGCAGTGGCACAGGAGGGTGACGGAGCAGTGCGGCCAATACACAGCAAACCGCGCCAAGAGCCACCTCAAGTCCATCCTGGCCCTTGCGGAAGAGGACTTCGGCATCCGCGCGCCGTCGATGCCCACCGGCCTGCCGCGCGTTCGCCACAAGGCCAAGAAAGCGATCCTCACGCCCGAGCGTCAGCGCCGACAGCAGCAGCGCGGTTCCGGTGAGCAGTTTCTTGGTCATTCATCTATCTCCCAAGCCATTGAAAAGGAAAAGAAAACGGAAACACGGCGGACATCCGCCGTCAATATTGGGCTCGGGGCGAGCCGTGGCGGATGATCGGGAGGCGCTCTCCATCGATGATGCAGGTTGCGGCCTTGCGTAGCTGCGACACCGAAACCGGCTTTTGCCCCTTCCATGGTTCCTTGGGCAGGAACTCGCGCACGTAGTGTTCCGGTCCGTTGTAAATCGCGCGGCCGATGCCGGCGTCGAAATCCAGTTCGAGGACGAGCAGATGGTCAGCCCGCGTCTCCGAGTAACTGAATGCAATCCTATTCGTGGAGGGGCCTTTGGCCTTCACCTGAATGGTCATTTTGCCGTCCGGCGAATACCCATCGAAACCTGCGTTCGAACGAGCCTCGACAAGCCTCATCCCATATTCCTCGACCGCTCAGGCCTCGCCAAAATCCCCAACGAGATTGCCGTCGAACGAAAATTCAAGGTGTAGCCCTTTGCGGCGGTAATGATCCCGAACTGCAATCCTTGCTTCAGATAGCGGTCGCACTTCTGGCGGCAAGCGGAATTCGCGATCATGCTGGCTCACCCCGCAGTCGCCTTCCGGTTCGCGCCTCTGGCCGACAGCGCCCGCAGAAGCGCATACTTGCGGTAGTCGTTGATGTCCCCCACGTATTGATGCTTCACGTTCCCTCGCCTTTGCATAAGTGCGAGAGCAGGTCGCTGCACTGCATAGGTTGCGTCTAATGGGTGGACGCTGCCTCGCCTGAAGCCGTAACTTCAGGCCTCCTCTCGCAAAAGTCGTCTTAATATTGCGATAACGGGAAAAATCGCAACCTAAATTCCTTCGCGTAAACGACGTCACCGCCGAGTGTCTCGCACTCGGAGGTACAGTGTGTCGCTCGCAACCACCTTTGGATCGAATCTACGCCATCATCGAAAGGCGAAGCATCTCACGCAGGACCAACTTGCTGAGATGGTCGAACTGTCGTCAGAGATGATCAGCAAGATCGAACGCGGAATCGCCGCACCGTCTTTCGCCACTGTCGAGAAGCTGTCCGAGGTACTTGAGGTGCCCGAGGTGGCATTTTTCGGTGTCGGCTTGGTGGTGACGAGCGACAACGCGCGAACGCGGCAGCTCTCGAAAATTCATACGCAGCTATCGCGAATGAACGAGGATCAGTTGGCGCGCGCCAGCAAGCTACTCAGCGCGCTAGTAGATTGATTTCAACTGACTTGTGGAGGCACTGTAGTGTCACCCCAAATGAAAAGGCCGAGAGGCGTATCATAGCCCTCGGCCCATTCATCACCTTTCACGGCGAACGCCCTTGAATGGCGTCCCATCCTTCTTTCCGTCCATGAACCGACCAGTGTTAGTGTCTCGCTTCGTCCAAGTCTGCGTCTTTGGATTGAGAACTTGCGAGCGCTCCCTCACTGCGCCGATGCGCCGATTATCGCCTTTGGGCGGATTGGTTGCCATTTTGATCTCCGTTAGCTCGTATGACAGGCCGGGCTGCAATAATAGCAGCCGTTCGACTGCGGGTAGGTCTTCTTGGCTTCGCGAACAGCGGGAGCGCAAGTTTCATACTCGCCGAGATACTTTCGATTCTCGGGAGCAGGCAGGAAAGAGCAGGAGGAACGGTGAACCTCATGGTCCCCATTCACCTGCGCATTCTTGTTCACATAGTAGCTGGCCATCTAGCCCTCCTAGGTTCAGGTTCACGATCGCTTGGGAGGATATCGTTCAGAGCACGATAAGTATCACGATCACGATACTAGCGCTTAGTATAGCGATCGTGATACTGTCAAGTGAAAAATCGTCTTCCACCCGAGGAGCGTCGCTTGTCAGAGATTTTTGGGGAAAAGCTCCGAACCCGTAGAATTGAAAAGGGGCTCACACTTGAGGCTCTTGCCGAGAAAATCGGCTCGACAAAGGCTTACGTATGGCAATTGGAGAATAAGAAGCCCGCCAAGCCGTCCGGCGAGCTTCTACTCAAGATTGCAAATGTTCTGGATATATCGGCTGAATATCTGATTGATGATTCCACCTCGACTCCAACGGAAAGACAAGTCCAGATAGCCTTGGCAAGAGGAGCTGCAAAGAGAGGGCTCTCGCAGCGAGATATAGATCGATTATTTGAGATTTCGGATGTGCTTAGGGATGGTAAAACTTCTGAGGGAAGCGAATAGGATAATAACACTGTGGCGTAGCCATGGGCCGAACACGACCAAACTGGATTTAGAGAAGGTTTTTCAGGAGATCGTCCTCCCGTCTTCAAACGGCGATAAATGCAGAATCATCTACGAAGCATTCGAGTCATTTGAGGGTTTGATGGCCCGCAAAAGCGGTTCTCAGGAATGGCGAATCGGAGTGAGTACGAACATTGGCTACGAACCGAGACGGAATTTTACGTTTGCGCATGAGATCGGCCATTTCATAGGCCATCGCTACGAGCAGGACGTGTTTGAATGTACATTCGACAACCTGAACAACTTTCAGATCGCCGGCTTTGAACAGGAGGCGAATGAATTCGCGTCCCATCTCTTGATGCCTGCTGACATCCTGCGAGAGTTTGATAGAGCGCGCGAGTTTGGCCATGCCGCCATTAGCGACTTGGCCTCAATGTTCGGAGTCTCGCGCGCAGCGGCCGCATACCGCTGGATAAAGCTAACCAATCGGCACATTGGCTTCGCCATCAGCAGAGACGGCCATTTTAACCAAGGCCGGGCTAGCGACAAACTCTATGCCAAAGGTGTGTTTTTCAAGCAGGGGCAAGAAGCGCCTTCTGAGAGTTTAATCGCCAAACTTTCTGAGGAAGGACAGGAACTGAACGCAACTGTCGACAAGCCGATTTGGCATAATGCCATGTGCTGCCGGGAGTCCAGCTACGCAACGACCCACGGAGGTTATGTTTACACCTATCTGGATTTTGATCGCTGCTAATGGCTCGCTCGCGTAGAAGTCAATTGTACCGCTGCGCACCCCGCCGACGCCGCGATTTCACGCTCCGTCGATTCTGCGAATTGGTGACCGAGTGGTAACCGGCGGCCTTTTGGCCTTTTCCGCGCTTTGCGATTTCATCTGTCCGGAAAACACGAAAGCCGCGGTTTCCCGCGGCTTTTCGGTGGGGATATCTTGGAGCGGGTGAAGCGATTCGAACGCTCGACCCCAACCTTGGCAAGGTTGTGCTCTACCCCTGAGCTACACCCGCTCTGTGCAGCTCTCGCCGCGACGGCGCCTATATGGCTGAAGAGCGGGCCGAATGCAACAGGGAAGTCGCGTCTTTTTTCACCTTTTCACATTGGCCGGAAATGCCCCGTTCTGAGAACCCCGCCACAGGCGTGCGAAGCACGGATCGGGCTTAGAGCGCTTCCAGGAAAAGTGGAAACGCTTTTCCGGTTCGGAAACGCGACAAAACAAAGGAGCCGTTCGGCGATACCGTGGAACCATGAACGGCCCTAAAGCGCGTCGCGATCTTTCAGATCGGCTCCCTGCGCTTCAAGTTCCTGTTTTTATCCATGTCGTTATCTCAAAACCGGTTCCCGCTTTCGGGCGGCACGCTTTGGCCGGATGCCCCCTCCCTTTCTCCCGGCCGGCCGTTGCACGGTCCGCCCGCGACGGTGCGGCTCTTGTGCCGGCCATGGCATTGGTCCTAAACGATACCGCTACGGAAGAAACCGGGAGGAAACATGCCGAAGACCGAGAGCGATCTCTACGCATTTCTGGAAAAAATCGGCATCGATGCCGCAACCACCCGCCATCCGCCCCTGTTTACCGTCGCTGATTCGCAGGCACTGCGCGGCAACATTGCCGGCGCGCATACCAAAAATCTCTTTTTGAAAGACAAGAAGGACAATTTCTTTCTGGTGACGGTGGATGAGGACGCGGAGGTTGATCTGAAGCAGATCCACCATCTTATCGGCGCGGCCAGCCGGGTATCGTTCGGCAAGCCGGAGATGCTCATGGAACTGCTCGGCGTCATTCCCGGCGCGGTCACCGTCTTCGGCCTGATCAACGACACTCAAGCACGCATAAAAATCGTTCTCGATGAACGCCTGATGGAAAACGATATCATCAACGCGCATCCACTCACCAACCAGGCCACCACCTCGATCCGCTCATCCGATCTCGTCAGTTTCATCAAGGCAACGGGACATGATCCTGTTATCTTGAAAGTCGCAACCTGATCGCCACATTGAAGGGCACATGGAAAGACCATGCGGCTCGAGCCCGCAATCCAACATCGGGAACCAGAAAAATGAATGACAGCAATCCGTTCGGTTCGGGCAGCCAGTACGCGACCACGATGCAGTTCGGCGGCGACGGGACGGCGGCACCCGCGCGCGCCGATCTCATCAAGGACACCACGACGGCCAGCTTCGCCGCGGACGTGATACAGGAATCGCGCAACCAGCCCGTGCTCGTCGATTTCTGGGCCCCCTGGTGCGGCCCGTGCCGGCAGCTTGGCCCCGTTCTGGAAAAGGCGGTTCAGGCGGCAGGCGGGCGCGTCAGGATGGTCAAGATGAACATCGACGAACATCCCTCCATCGCCGGCCAGCTCGGCATCCAGTCCATTCCCGCCGTGATCGCCTTCAGGGATGGCCAGCCGGTGGACGGTTTCATGGGCGCCGTTCCCGAAAGCCAGATCAACGAGTTCATCGCGAAGCTGGGCGGCAAGGATGACGCCCAGGCAGCGCTCGAAGAGGCGCTCGCCGCCGCCGCCGAAGCCCGTGCGCAGGGCGATCAACAGGCGGCGGCCGATATTTACGGCGCCATTCTTCAGCAGGCTCCCGATTCGGCCGAGGCCGCGGCGGGGCTGGCCGACCTCCTGTTCGAGGCAGGCGACCATGAGGGCGCCAGCGCGATCCTGGACGGCGTTCCCGAAGACAAGCGCGACAACGCGGCGGTCGTCGCCATGCGCACCAGACTGGCGCTGGCCGCGCAGGCGGCCGGGCTGGGCGATGCCGGCGAGCTGGAGAAGCGGCTGGCGCAGAACCCGAACGACCATCAGGCCCGCTTCGATCTTGCCATGATCCGGAATGCCCGTGGAGAGCGCGATCAGGCTGCCGATAATCTGCTGGAAATCCTCAGGGCCGACCGGGGCTGGAACGACGAGGCGGCGCGCACGCAGTTGCTACAATTCTTCGAGGCATGGGGCATGACCGACCCGGCGACGCTCGCAGCCCGGCGCAAGCTCTCCTCGTTGCTGTTTTCATAGGGAAATAACGAACGCGGTTGCGGAATAAAGGAATGCAGGCAGGAAACGCACATTACCGTCGGGGGTCGGATTTACCTTCCACCATTGTCCTGTTTCCACTGGAAGGCGCCCTGCTTTTGCCGGGCAGCCGTCTGCCGCTTAACATCTTCGAGCCGCGTTATCTGCAAATGATGGATCACGCCATGGCCTCGAACCGGCTGGTCGGCCTCATCCAGCCGGGCCTCGACGGCGCGACCCGCGCCGATGGAGAGCCGGAACTGTGCGAGGTCGGCACCTTCGGCCGCATCACCTCGATGACCGAAACCGGCGATGGCCGTTATCTGATCGCCCTGCAAGGGGTGTGCCGCTTCAGGCTGGGCGAGGAACTGAACGTCAAAACGCCGTTCCGTCAGGCAAAGGTCGTGCCCTTTCTCGCCGATCTCGACGAAAGCGGCGGCGAGGCCGACAGCATCGACCGGCCGGCGCTCCTGAAAGTGTTCCGTGCCTATCTGCAGGCCAACGATCTGCAGGCCGACTGGGAAGGCGTCAGCCGGGCCGACGACGCCATGCTGGTCAATGCCCTGTCGATGATGGCGCCTTACGGGCCTGCGGAAAAGCAGGCGCTGCTCGAAGCGCCGGACCTGCGCACCCGCACTGAGACGCTGATCGCGATTACCGAAATGGCGCTGGCGCGCGACAATGACGATTTCGGCACAAGTCTCCAGTAGAATGGCCTCCGGCAGAATAATCTTCAGCAGAGCGAAAGCAGCCATATGGCCAAGGAACGCGGCAAGGACGAACCCCGGGTCGACCCGAAACTTCTGGAGCTTCTTGCCTGCCCGCTGACGAAGGCTCCTTTGACATGGGACCCGCAGCGCGGCGAACTGGTTTCGCGGCTGGCGAAACTCGCCTATCCGGTCAGGGGCGGCATCCCGATCATGCTGCCATCGGAAGCGCGCGCGCTTGGCGCCGACGAAGACTGAAAATCCTCCCCTCTTTGCCCATCACTCCTGCTCACGGCGCCGCGTGAACCACATCGTTTGAAGCGGTCTTAGCCAGCATGCCTTTTATCTTCCGCTTCCACATGTGATTTTCCTGAAGCGCGCCGCGATCCTTCAGATCAGTTCCACGCGCTTTAAGCTCTCGTTTTCACGCATGTCGTCGTCCCGAAACCGGTTCCCGCTTTCGGGCGACATGCTTTAGAGCCGTTCACGATTTCACGGAATCGACGAACGGCTCTAACTCTTTGTCTTGACGCGTTTCCGAACCGGAAAAGTGTTTCCACTTTTCCTGGAAACGCTCTGGAGCCGTTCACGATTTCACGGAATCGACGAACGGCTCCAGGTCTTTGTTCTGGCGCGTTTCCGAACCGGAAAAGTGTTTCCACTTTTCCTGGAAACGCTCTAATGAAAATTCCGGCCCCTGGGCATGACCGAGCGCGCGGTCCGGGCCAGCGCGGGCTGATTGCTTGGCGCAACGCCCGGCATGCCTTCTTCCTCCACCGGCTTTTGCCGCCGATCGAGCAAATCGCCCAGCCATGAGGAAAGATCCTCTATCCGTTCGGCCACGATGTGAAGAACGTCTGACCGGGATTGCAGCTTGCCGGTAACGCGCACGAAGCGGCCGCCCATGATCGCAGGCCGGTAGCGGGTGAACGTATTCCGCCAGAAGATGATGTTGGCGATCGCCTCCTCATCTTCCAGCGTCAGGAAAACGGCGTTGCCCTTGCCCGGCCGCTGGCGCACCAGCACCAGACCGGCGACGCTCACGCGGGTCCCATCCGCCAGGGCGCCAAGCCGTACATTCGGCGTCACCCCGGCCCGGTCGAGCCGGGCGCGCAGGAAACCGACCGGATGCGCCTTCAGCGACAGGCCAAGGCTGCGATAGTCGTGAACGACTTGCTCGCCCGGCTGCATGGCAGGAAGCCGGGTGACGGGCTCCCGCTCGGCCAGGTCGAGCCCCGGCCTGTCGAACAGCGGCAGGGATTCGACGGCGCTTTTTGCATCGAGCGCGCGCACCGCCCAAACGGCCGCGCGCCTGTCGAGACCGATCGAACGAAAGGCATCGGCATCGGCAAGCCTGCCGATTTCGCCCGTATCCAGCCCGGACCGCAGCCACACATCCCGCACCGAAACATAACCGCCGCCGCGGCGGGCGACGAAGACCTCCATACGCTTTTCGGCAAGCCCCTTGATCTGGTTGAAGCCCAACCGCATCGCATGCATGGTGCGGATGGTGCGGCGCATATCGACATGGCGTTCGCAAACCCGGGAAGGGTCGAAAGCCGCCTTTTCAAGAGTGCATTCCCAATGCGAGGCGTTGATGTCGACGGCTCGAACTTCGACGCCATGCTCGGCCGCATCGCGCACAAGCTGGGCGGGCTGGTAAAAACCCATGGGTTGCGAGTTGAGGATCGCCGCGCAGAAAACATCCGGATAAAAAGCCTTGAACCAGCAGGAGGCGTAAACCAGCAAGGCGAAGGACGCGGCATGGCTTTCAGGAAAGCCATATTCGCCGAAGCCCTCGATCTGCCTGAAGCAACGCTCGGCGAATTCCTTCGGATAACCCCTGGCGACCATGCCGCCGACCATGCGGTCCTGATAGAGGCTGACCTTGCCGGTGCGCCGGAAGGTCGCCATGGCGCGGCGCAGCAGGTCCGCCTCGTCGGGCGAAAAGCCGCCTGCCACGATGGCGATCTTCATCGCCTGTTCCTGAAACAGCGGCACGCCCAGCGTCTTGCCGAGAATTTCCTTCAGCTCGGATTTGTAATACTCGACCTTTTCCCTGCCCTCGCGCCGGCGCAGATAGGGGTGAACCATGTCGCCTTGTATCGGGCCAGGGCGCACGATCGCCACTTCGATGACGAGATCGTAGAATGAGCGCGGCTTCAGGCGCGGCAGCATCGACATCTGGGCGCGCGATTCGACCTGAAAGACGCCCAGCGTATCGGCCCGGCAGATCATGTCGTAGACGATCCCGTCCTCCTTCGGCATGGTGGCCAGCGTGATCGGCCTGCCCTGCGCATCGCGCACCCGGTAGTGATCTTCCAGCAGCGTGAAGGCGCGCTTCATGCAGCTCAGCATGCCAAGCGCCAGCACGTCGACCTTGAGGAGGCCGACGGCATCGAGATCGTCCTTGTTCCACTCCACCATCCTGCGGGTTTCCATCCCCGTCCTGACGATGGGCACGATCTCGTCCAGCCGGTCGCGGGTGATGACGAAGCCGCCGACATGCTGCGACAGATGGCGCGGACATTCGGTGGCCACAAGCTCGTTGGCGCGGGCCAGCACATGGCGCGTCACCGGATCGGCGTTGTCGAGCCCCCCGGCCTTTGCCTGTTCGGAGCCGATGGAGGAGGTCCACCATCCCCAGATCGAACCGGACAAGGCGCCCTGCACATCCTGCGACAGGCCCATGGCTTTCGCCGTCTCGCGCAGTGCCGAGCGGCCCCGGTAGCTGATCACCGCGCAGGCCAGAGCCGTGTGTTTTTCCTGATATTTCTGATAGATGTAAGCCATCACCTCTTCGCGCCTCTGGTGCTCGAAATCGACGTCGATGTCGGGCGGCTCGTTGCGGTTTTCGGAAATGAAGCGCTCGAACAAAGAATCGATCTGTTCCGGCGCGACGGCGGTGATGCCGAGCAGAAAACAGACCACCGAATTGGCCGCCGACCCGCGCCCCTGACACAATATGTCCCTGCTGCGCGCGAACTGAACGATGTCGTGAACGGTGAGGAAATAGCGCGCGTAATTCATCCTTTCGATCAGCGTCAGCTCCCTGCCGATCCGCGCCGCCAGATCCGCCGACACGCCTTCAGGATAGAAACGGGCGGCGCCCTCCCATGTCAGCCGCTCCAGTTCCTGCTGCGGGGTGGCGCCGTCGCGGGTCGGCTCGTCGGGATAGTTGTGCTGTAGTTCGGACAGGGAAAAAGACAGCGTCGCGGCAAAGTGCTGCGTCTCGGCAAGCGCCTGCGGATGCAGCCTGAACAGCCGCGCCATCTCGGCCGGCGCCTTCAGGTGGCGCTCGGCATTGGCAGCGAGCGCGAACCCTGCTCCGGCAACGGTGGTCCCGAGGCGGATGGCCGTCAAAACATCCTGCAAGGGCCGCCGTCCGGCGGCATGATAGAGCACGTCGTTGGTCGCCATCAGCGGCAGGCCGGCATGATCGGCAAGAGCCTGCGCCTGCGCCAGCCGGAAACGGTCATTGCCGCCATAGCCGGGCGCGACAGCCTGCCAAAGGTTGCTGCCGAAACGTTCTTTCAGCCGGGCGAGCAGGGCAAGGGTTTCGGCGGCGGCTCCCAGCGGGTCGGGCAGGATGGCCAGCGAAATGTCGTCGCCCCATTCCAGGAGATCGCCCAGATAAAGCAGGGGAGCGCCCTTTTCACTTTCCTGGCGCAGATTGCCGGCCGTCAGCAGCCGGCACAGATGCCCCCATCCCCTGCGGTTTTGCGGGTAGGCGAGCACGTCGGGCGTGCCATCGGCGAAGGCCAGCCGGCAGCCCGGATGATAAGGCAGGACATGCGCTTCGCCTTTTTCCGAAAGCCGGATCGCCTTCGACTGGCTCCACGCCCGCACCACGCCCGAAACGGTGTTGCGATCCGCCAGCCCCATGCCGGCATGGCCAAGCGCGCGGGCTCTCACCACAAGCTCTTCCGGCCGCGAGGCGCCGCGCAGCAGCGAGAAATTCGACTGCACGCCGAACTCGATATAGGCGGGATAGGCGGAATAGGCAGGCGCGGAAACATTCATGCGAACAGCCCGTGCATGAACCAGCGCGGCGGCGCTTGGCCTGCTTCATGATGGCCGAGCCGGTAGAGCCAGTAACGGCGGCCTTCGCTGTCCTCGACGCGGTAGTAATCGCGCTCCGGCTCCTCTTCGCCATTGCGCCACCATTCAGGCGCGATGCGCTCCGGCCCTTCGGCGCGCACCACGCTGTGCAGCGCGCGCCGCCAGCGAAACCGCATCGGCGGACCTTCCGGCAATTCGGTGGCCGGCACCTCGACCGGTTCGGGCCGGCCAAACAGACGCACCGGACGCTCAGGCAAGGCTGGCTGAGCGCACCCTGAAATGCCGGGAACCTTTCCCGCAAAGGGCCGCAGGACGACCGCCCGTTCGGGAACATGGCTTTCGACGGCTGCCGGCTGCATCACGGCCCCATGCCCCAGCCTTGCCCGCACGCGATCCGCGAACAGGACGAGATCGTCATCCGCCATGTCCGCCTCGCCGGACAAATCCGTCTGGCGCATGTCGAAAGGCGCGGTCGAAATGGCGGCAAGGCGCACGAGATCGAAACCATAGCCGGCGTCGAAATCGCTGGCGGCAGCGCCAATCCGTTCGCGAAACAGCCTGTAAATCCTGTCCGGATCGCGCAGCGGCAGCGAGGCGGAGACGGCGATGCGGCTGACCGCGCCATCGACCCTGAACAGCGACAGGCCAAGCTGCCTTGCGCCCTCGCCGCGCCGCTCCAGATCGGTTTTCAGCGAAATGGCCAGCCTCTGCACCAGCCGCTCGATATCCTCGGTGAGCATGACCGGATCGGCCAGTTGCCGTTCCACGACGAGCGCCGGCACCGGCAGGCGCGGCGACACCGCCTCGTCGATGCGGCCAAGCGCCTGATCAAGACGCAGCATCAGCTGCCGCCCGAAGCGGCGGGCAAGCGGGGCGCGGGGCGCGGCCATGATCTGCCCAATGCTGCGCAGGCCGACGCTGTCAAGCCCCGCGCAGGACTGCGCGTCAAGGCGCAGCGCCTGCGGCGGCAGCCGCGCCAGCAGGTCTGCCTCGCCTCCCGGCTCCACCACCAGCCTGCCCTGAAACCGCGCCGCCGCCCATGCAGCGCCAGGCGTCGAGGCGAAACCGGCGCGCACGTCAAAACCCTGATCGAAGAATTGCGCCAGCACCATATCCAGCATCGGCTTTTCGCCGCCGAACAGCGCGGTGCAGCCGGTGACGTCGAGAAAGAGCCCGTCCTTCCCGTCCAGCGCCACCAGCGGCGTGTAGCGGTCGCACCAGTCGGCAAGCGCTTCCAGAAGGCGGCGCTCGCCCGCCGGATCGGCTTCGACGACATCGAGGGCGGGATGCATGGCGCGCGCATCGGCAAGCCCCATGCCCCGCTTCAGGCCAAGCGTTTCAGCCCGTGCGTCGAGGGCCGCTATCTGTGTCGTATTGTGGCGATGCAGGCTCAGAACCAGCGGCGGATGCAGCTGTTTTGCGGAACGCCACGACCTGCCCAGACGCCGGCGCAGCACCCGTTCCGCGGCCAGATAGGGCAGCCACAGCGACAGGATCCGCTGCCCCGATTTGCGGGTTTGCTTTTTCGGTGAACAGGCAAGCATCGGGGTTCCACTCCAGTGTGAACAGGCCGGGCAGGGAAGCAGGACATTTATCGAGCGAGACGGTGAAGGCAGGCAGGCCGATGGAGCCTTCGAGCGGGCCGGCAAGGGTGCCGCGCCTGCCGGACGCCGCCGGCGCGACGACAAGGCGCACAGGTGCCGCGGTGGCTTCGGGGCGCGCCGCCTGCCGCAGGAGCAGCACCGGCCGGCCGGCCGCCTGTGCGCGGCGATGCAGCCGGCGCGTGGCGGTCAGGTCCAGCTTTTCGGGATTGCCGTGCACTTCCACCACCACGGCAGCCAGCCTGTGCAGCGGGATCGCCTCCTCCGCCACCCACAGCGCATCGGCAAGTTTCGGCGCCTGCGCCAGGAGAAGCCGCTCCGGCGCAAGGCCTGACAGTGGGCCAGCCAGCGCCTGACCGCCCATGGCATGGGGAAGGCCGGCATCGCGCAGCACACCCGACATGCCGACCCACAGCACCAGCCCCGGTTCCTTCGCCTGCCGCAGCAGCAGACCGGCCAGAGCCAGCGCAAAGCCGGACACCGCGCCGGCATCGCGCGTTTCACGGCCATGGATCTCGGTCAGCGCCGCGCGCATGAGACCGCCGCCGAGCAGCCTGTCGAAGCCTCCGACGCCGATGGGCAGGCGCGCGCAATCCTCTTCGGCTTCCGCTCCAACCGGCATTTCAAGGCGCTGCGGCAGCGCGCCTTCAATTCTGGCAATTTCCCGGCGCAGGGCAAAAACGGCGCCCCGCGCCACGACGCGGTTCGCCATGACGGTCGATCTCTTGTTTGTTCCTGTTATGTTCTTATGGATTCCAGAGCTTGCTCCAAGAGTCAAGCAGGCGAGATAAGAATTTATTCCTTCAAAAGACCTGCCCGTGCATCAGCGTTTGCCCAGCCGCCCGCAAAAGCCTATATGCCGCGGGAAAGAAGGACGAAGCATGGCCCGCATCTACAAGACACGCACCTGGCACGGAGAGCTCTCCCCCTCACTGGAGGAATTGGAGATGCTGGCGCTGGAGGCCTATGCGCATCTGCCCGAGGAATTCCGCACGCTGACTGGCGAGATCGTCATCCAGGTGGCGGAATTTCCCACTGACGAAGTCATGGACGATCTGGCGCTGGAAACGCCTTTCGACCTGCTTGGCCTGTTCGAGGGACGCGGCATCGCCGAACGCTGGAACCCGGCCACGGGCGAGGGACCGAACCGCGTCACCCTTTACCGGCGTGCGATCCTCGATTACTGGGCCGAGAACGAGGAGACGCTGAGCGACATCGTCACCCATGTGCTGATCCACGAGATCGGTCACCATTTCGGCCTTTCCGACGACGACATGGAGCGCATCGAGACATCAGCCGACTAGCATTACAGCTGCGGTTTTTTCTGACTTCTGAATCGATGGGTTTCCATGCTCCGAAGGCCATGACTGGTGCATCGATCGAGGCGACGCTGGAGCTTTGGGCGTCTTCGCTGCGCGATGTGAAGACGCGAATGCGGCCGCTGTTCACCCAGGCGCGCGTTGCGGTTTCGGCGGGGCAGTTTCTGGATGGCCTGCCTGGCGAGGAACGCCGCAAGACCGGCTGGATGCGAGCCGAGGCCGCCGGCGATGCCGGTCCGTGATCGAGCAGGCGATTGCTTCGAACGTGTCCTTTTCCTGGGTGGCGGCCGACAGCGTCTACGACGTCGGCGATATCGAAATGGCGCTCAAACGGGTCGCCAAGGGCTATGTGCTGGGCGTGAACGCCAGCCATCCCTTTCGCTCATGGGGCAAACCGCTTTCTGTCGCCGGGACGGCGAGGGACATCGCAGAAAGCTTGCCGGAAGATGCCTGGCAACGTCTGTCGGCAGGCGAAGGAACCAAAGGCGCACGACTGCATGATTGGGTCTATCTCGATCTTGCCGACCTCGACGCCGATGATTTCGATGCGACATTCCCCGGCATCTGGACACCCGGACTCTGGCGACAAGCGCATCAAGCAGCCACACGAAAAGCACACCTCAAATCAAAACCGCAACCGTAATGCTAAAGCGTGTCGCGATCCTTCAGATCCGCCCCTGCGCTTTAAATTCTTGTTTTTACGCATGTCGCTGCCCCGAAACCGGTTCCCACTTTCGGGCGACATGCTTTAGCAACTATGCCCAGGTGCATGCGCCATCATGGCTGTTCGACCAGACTGGTGCCGCGCAGGCTTTCTCGTTCGCAAGCGTTGCGTTTGCAGCGGCCGATGACATTCCGAAAATACGGATCAGCCCTGCGCCTGCCCGCCTGCGGCGCGCCATTTTCGCAAGCGGCCATGGGCATCGGCATAGGGCGATGACGTGTTGAACTGGATCATCCGTCCCATGGTCCAGCCGCCATACCAGACAGCCCCGTAAAGCTCCGCGTCGTCCCGGAATTCGATGGCGTCGACAATGCCCTCCTTGGCGGCTTTCAGCCGCTTCAGAAGCCGCGGATAGGGAATGTCTTCATGATCGGCGTAGAATTTCCGGGCCAGCCTGCCAAGCTCGTTCCATCTGAAACCTGTTTCCGGGAAATCGACCGGCAGGCCGACCGCATCCCGCTCCAGCCATTTCAGGCCCAGTTCGTTCCATCCGATGAGATAGGCCACGAGATCGGAGACGCTTATTATCGTATCCCGCACATGACCGTCCATGCTGCGCTCGCGGGCTTTTGCCGGATCGACAAGAACCAGATCGGCAAAAAGCCGGTCGAAGCGCGAATTGACCGTCTTCAACAATTCGTCCTTGTCGAGCGGAATACCCATTGCCCCCATGTCCCTGCATCATATGCCCGGCACGCATAGCATATCTGTTTGCGCGTCCGCTTGATCCGGAACAACAAGCGTCGCGAGGCCGGCCAGGCTTCGCGACGCTTGAGAATGTGCCGGGCGGTCAGGCGACCGGCTGCTTCGTCTTGCGGATGTACGGCAGGATCGTCTCGTAGGAGCCGAAACGCCTGACTGCGTCCTCATTGGAGACGGCCGCCGCGATGATGACGTCGTCGCCCTGCTTCCAGTCGGCCGGCGTCGCCACCTGATGTCTTGCGGTGAGCCGGATGGAATCGAGGGCGCGCAGGATTTCCTGGAAATTGCGGCCCGTCGACATCGGATAGGTGAGGATCAGCTTGATCTTCCTGTCCGGCCCGATGACGAACACCGAGCGCACGGTGGCGTTGTCGGCGGGCGTGCGCCCCTCGCAGCTGTCGCCGGCCTCGGCGGGCAGCATGTCGTAGAGCTTGGCGACCTTGAGATCGGTGTCGCCGATGAGCGGATAGTCGACCGCATGGCCGGTCACGGTGCGGATGTCGTCCTTCCAGCGCTCATGGCTTTCGACCGGATCGACCGAGATGCCGATGATCTTCGCATCACGCTTTGCGAACTCGTCCTGGAGCCCGGCCATGGCGCCGAGTTCGGTGGTGCAGACCGGCGTGAAATCCTTCGGATGCGAGAACAGCACAGCGTAGCCGTCGCCGATCCAAGCGTGGAAACGGATTTCGCCCTGTGTCGTATCGGCCGTGAAATCGGGCGCCGTGTCGTTGATGCGGAGGCTCATGAACTTGTCCCTGCCTTGTTGTCTGAAAAACGGATTGGACGAAATGTAACGCGCCATGGTTCGCTTCAGAAAGAACGCCGATGCCATCCGGGCAGGATTACTGAAAAATCATACCGGCAAATCGCAATGCCGAAGCATGAGTTTCCAAATCCGCGAATATGGAAAATTTCAGACCTCTTCCTTGCGCACGCTCAGCGTGGCGGCCAGCACTTCCATGCGCCCGGCGAGCGTGCCCAGCGCGCCGGTGAGGGCGGCGTCGTTCTTGTCGGCCTTGCTGAGCGCGTCATCGCGCGTCTTGCGCAACGTCACGATCTCGCTGTCCATGCCCTTGAGGCGCTTCTGCAGTTCCGACAGCTCGTCCATGACCATGATGCCGGCCATCACCGTCAGCCGCTGATCGCCGATTTCGCCGAAGGATTCCTTGAGGTGCAGGACATAGCGGTCGAAACGCTCGGCGAGATCGATCAGGTGCTCTTCCTGCCCCTCGTCGCAGGCCATGCGGTATTGCTTGCCGTCGATCGAAACCGTCACCTGGGCCATTGCGACACTCCCGAACTACCTGTCCAGCACCGCGCGTATGGTTTCCATAGCGGTCACCAGACGCCGCGACACTTCCTTGTTGGCTTCTTCGAGCCGCTCGGCGCGGGCTTCCGAATTGTCGAGTTCCTGCGCCAGCCGCGAACGGTCCGCATTCATCCGCTGCACCTCGGCTTCCGCCTCGGCATAGTCGCGTTCATTTTCGAGCCGGGCTGCGACCGCATTCTCGAGGCTTTCCATGGCCTTGCCCAGACGGGCGATGACCTCCTTGAGCGTGGTGTCCCCGGTCATGGCTCATATCCCATTATGCGCATCACCGAATCGTACGCGTTCAGAACGCGTTATCCCCGAAACATTAAGCTCCGGGTGAACCATGCGTCAACAAAGCTCTCATCCTGTCCCCCGCTAACGGGAATTCTCCCTGCGTCGAATCGGCCGAAAAGCCATGAAAACGCACCGGTTTGTTGACTTCAAGGCGTCGCCTGCTATGTGTCGCCCCACCCCTTTTCCCTGCCCAGATCCTGCTGGAGGAACCATGCCCTCGCGCGAACAACACGACCGGATGGCGAATGCGATCCGCTTTCTTTCCATGGATGCGATCGAGAAGGCCAATTCCGGCCATCCGGGGCTGCCGATGGGCTGCGCCGACATCGCCACGGTGCTGTTTACCCGCTATCTGAAATTCGATGCGAAAAAGCCGCACTGGGCCGACCGCGACCGTTTCATCCTGTCGGCCGGCCATGGCTCGATGCTGCTCTATTCGCTGCTCTACCTGACCGGCTACGAAGATCTCACGCTCGACGAGATCAGGAATTTCCGCCAGCTCGGCTCGCGCACCGCCGGCCACCCGGAATACGGCCATGCCGCCGGCATCGAGACGACCACGGGGCCGCTCGGTCAGGGCGTCGCCAATTCGGTCGGCTTCGCGCTCGGCGAGCGCATCATGAATGCGGCTTTCGGCGACGACCTGGTCGATCACTACACCTATGTGCTGGCCGGCGACGGCTGCCTGATGGAAGGCATCAGCCAGGAAGCCATCGCGCTTGCCGGTCACCTGAAGCTCAACAAGCTGATCGTCTTCTGGGATAACAACAACATTTCCATCGACGGCCCGGTCACGCTGTCCGACAACACCGATCAGGCGGCCCGCTTCGCCGCCTCCGGCTGGAACACGCTGAAGATCGACGGTCATGATCCGCAAGCCATCGCCGCCGCCATCGAAGCCGCGCAGAAGTCCGACCGCCCGACGCTGATCGCCGCCAGGACCACCATCGGTTTCGGCGCGCCGACCAAGGCCGGCACCAACAAGGTGCATGGCTCGCCGCTCGGCGCGGAGGAAATCGCCGGCGCCCGCAAGGCGCTCGGCTGGTCATCCGCGCCCTTCGAGGTTCCCGCCGACATTCTCGATGCATGGCGCGCCGCCGGTTCGCGCGGCGCCGACGCCCGCATCGCCTGGGAAGACCGCCTCGGCAAGGTCGATGCCGGCCAGCGCGCCGAATTCGAACGCCGCATGGAAGGCAGGCTGCCGGCCGGGCTCGACGAGGCCATCGCCGGTTACAAGAAGAAGCTGGCTGAAGACAAGCCGAAGGTCGCCACCCGCAAATCGTCGGAAATGGCGCTGGAGGTCATCAACGGCGTGGCCCCGGAAACCATCGGCGGTTCGGCCGACCTCACCGGCTCCAACAACACCAAGACCAGCCAGACCAGGGCGATCACGCCCGGCAATTATGGCGAGCGCTATATCCATTACGGCATTCGCGAGCATGGCATGGCTGCGGCCATGAACGGTTTGACCCTGCATGGCGGCGTCATTCCCTATGGCGGCACCTTCCTGTGCTTCTCCGACTATGCGCGCCCGGCCATGCGTCTGGCCTCGCTGATGGGCATCCGCTCCATCTTCGTCATGACCCATGATTCCATCGGCCTGGGCGAAGACGGCCCGACCCACCAGCCGGTCGAGCATCTGGCGGCACTCCGCGCCATTCCCAACCACAATGTGTTCCGCCCGGCCGATGCGACCGAGGCGGCCGAGTGCTGGCAGATCGCGCTGGAAACGGAGAAGACCCCGTCGACGCTGGCGCTGACCCGCCAGAACCTGCCGGCGGTGCGCACCGCCTATGTGGAAGAGAACCTGTCCGCGCGCGGTGCCTACGAACTGGCCGCCGCCGAAGGCGGCGAGGCTGCCGTGACCATCTTCGCCACCGGCTCCGAGGTGGAGATCGCGCTCGGGGCCCGCGACCTGTTGCAGGGCCACGGCCATCCGGCCCGCGTCGTCTCGGCCCCTTGCCTCGACATCTTCTGGCAGCAGGACGAGGCTTACCGCACAGCCACGATCGGCGCGGCCAAGGTGAAGGTTGCGGTCGAGGCCGGCATCCGTCAGGGCTGGGACGCCGTGATCGGCACCGACGGCATCTTCGTCGGCATGCACGGCTTCGGGGCCAGCGGCACCATCGAGCAGCTCTACGCGCATTTCGGCATCACCGCCGAAGCGGTGGCGAAGGCTGCGGAAGGCCGGCTGCACGGCTGATCTTCGCGCAATCGGGAGGCAGGCTCCGGTAAGTTGTGGACCAGAGCCTGGCTAATCGATTTGAAGCAGAGGGCGGGCGATGGATTCCGGAGCCCGCCTCCCTTAAGAACGGCAGGGATTTTCCCGCTTCAGGAGACGGACATGACTTTGAAGGTTGCCATCAACGGATTTGGCCGCATCGGCCGCAATATCGTGCGCGCCATTTACGAGAGCGGCCGCAAGGATATCGACGTTGTCGCCATCAACGACCTCGGCCCGGTCGAAACCAATGCGCATCTGCTGCGCTACGATTCCGTGCATGGCCGCTTCCCGAGCGAAGTGAAGGTCAATGGCGACACCATCTCGGTCGGCTCGGATTCCTTCAAGGTGTTCGCCGAGCGCGATCCCTCCAAGCTGCCATGGGGCGAACTCGGCGTCGACATCGTGCTGGAGTGCACCGGCATCTTCACCTCGAAGGAAAAAGCCTCCGCTCATCTCGCCGGCGGCGCCAGGCGCGTCATCGTCTCGGCCCCGGCCGATGGCGCCGACCTCACCGTCGTCTATGGCGTCAACCACGACAAGCTGACGAAGGACCACGTCGTCATTTCCAACGCCTCGTGCACCACCAACTGCCTGGCGCCGGTCGCCAAGGTGCTCAACGACGCTTTCGGCATCGAGAAGGGCTTCATGACCACCGTGCACGCCTATACGGGCGACCAGCCGACGCTGGACACCATGCACAAGGACCTCTACCGCGCCCGCGCCGCTGCCGTCTCCATGATCCCGACCTCGACCGGTGCCGCCAAGGCCGTCGGCCTGGTGCTGCCGGAACTGAAGGGCAAGCTGGACGGCGTGTCGATCCGCGTGCCGACCCCGAACGTCTCGGTCATCGACTTCAAGTTCGTGCCGAAGCGCAACGTCACCGTCGAAGAGGTCAATGCCGCCCTGGTCGCTGCCGCCGACGGCCCGCTGAAGGGCATTCTCGCCTACACCGAGGAGCCGCTGGTCTCCATCGACCTCAACCACGATGCCCACTCGTCGACCTTCGCGCTTGACCAGACCAAGGTCATCGAAGGCAATCTGGTGCGCGTCATGTCGTGGTACGATAACGAATGGGGCTTCTCCAACCGCATGGCCGACACGGCCGTAGCCCTTGGCAAGACCATCGCCTGAACCACGTTAACGTAATGAAACGCCCGGCTTTGCCGGGCGTTTTGCTTTGTGTCATAAGCCTTGCAATGCAGCGGCAGGTCCGAGGTTTCGGCAGCTTTCTCAAAAGGGTGATTTCGACATGACAGTTGGCTTCAAGACGCTGGATGACATTGGCGATATCCGTGGCAAGCGGGTGCTGGTGCGCGTGGACCTCAATGTGCCGATGGCTGACGGAAAAGTCACCGACGCCACGCGCATCGAGCGCGTCGGTCCGACCATCGCCGAACTGTCCGGCAAGGGCGCGAAGGTCATCCTGCTTGCCCATTTCGGCCGCCCCAGGGGTGAGGCAAACGCGGAGTTCTCGCTGGAGCCGGTGGCCAAGGCCACAGCGGACGTGCTCGGCCGCGCGGTCGGCTTCGCCGGCGACTGCATTGGCGAAAAAGCAGCCGGCGCGATTGCCGCGATGAAGGACGGCGACGTTCTGCTTCTGGAAAACACCCGCTTCCACAAGGGCGAGGAAGGCAACGATCCCGATTTCGTGAAGGCGCTGGCCGCCAATGGCGACCTCTATGTCAATGACGCCTTTTCCGCCGCCCACCGCGCGCATGCCTCCACCGAGGGGCTGGCGCATGTGTTGCCGGCCTATGCGGGCCGCACCATGCAGGCCGAGCTGGAAGCGCTTGAAAAGGGGCTGGGCAGCCCGGTGAAGCCCGTGGTCGCCATCGTCGGCGGAGCCAAGGTTTCCACCAAGATCGACCTGCTCATGAACCTCGTGAAGAAGGTCGACGCGCTGGTCATCGGCGGCGGCATGGCCAACACCTTCCTTGCCGCGCGCGGCACCGAGGTCGGCAAGTCGCTGGCCGAGCACGATCTGGCCAAAACGGCCAGGCAGATCATGATCGAGGCGGCCGAGGCCGGCTGCGCCGTCATCCTGCCGGTCGATGGCGTGGTGGCCCGCGAGTTCAGGGCAAATGCCGATAACGAAACCGTCGCCATCGATGCGGTGCCGGCCGACGCCATGATCCTCGACGCGGGCGCGAAGAGCATCGAGGTGATCGATCAGTGGATCGATCGCGCCGCGACGCTGGTCTGGAACGGCCCGCTCGGCGCTTTCGAGATCGAGCCCTTCGACCGCGCCACGGTCGAGGCCGCGCGCCATGCGGCAAGCCGCACGCGCGCGGGCAAGCTGGTCTCCGTCGCCGGCGGCGGCGACACGGTGGCCGCGCTCAACCATGCGGGCGCCGCCGGCGACTTCACCTATGTCTCGACCGCAGGCGGCGCTTTCCTGGAGTGGATGGAAGGCAAGCCCCTGCCGGGCGTGGAGGTTCTGAAGCGCTGATTGCCGCAGCTTCAGGCCGAAAGGTGGAAACTGTGAACTTTCAATCGATTAGGGCTGTGGCGCGGCATTCCTTTGCCGGTCCGGTTCTGCTAAGCGGCGGGCATCTCATCCAGCCGGTGTTTTTTTAGGAGTGTTTCTATGAGCGAACGTCTTGAGGATATCGCGGCGGCCATGGTGGCTGACGGCAAGGGCATTCTTGCGGCGGATGAAAGTTCCGGAACGATCAAGAAGCGCTTCGACGCGATCAATGTCGAATCCACGGAAACCAATCGCCGCGACTATCGCGAGCTGATGTTCCGGTCGCAAGAGGCGATGAAGAACTACATCTCCGGCGTCATCCTCTTCGACGAAACGATCCGCCAGAAGGCCGCCGACGGCACGCCGCTGGTCGATGTCATCCGCGCCGCCGGCGTCATTCCCGGCATCAAGGTCGACGCCGGCGCCAAGCCGCTGGCCGGTTTCCCCGGCGACACCGTCACGGAAGGCCTCGACGGCCTGCGCGAGCGTCTGGCCGAGTATCACAAGCTCGGCGCCCGCTTCGCCAAATGGCGCGCGGTGATCGACATCAACGACGAGGAAGGCGTTCCCTCCGGCTATGCCATCGACGCCAACTGCCATGCGCTGGCCCGCTATGCGGCGCTGTGCCAGGAAGCCGGCATCGTGCCGATCGTCGAGCCGGAAGTGCTGATGGACGGCGCGCACGACATCGACACCTGCTACGAGGTCACCAAGGTCACCCTGCTCCAGCTCTATGCCGAGCTGAGCGCCGCCGACGTGGTTCTGGAAGGCACGATCCTGAAGCCGAACATGGTTATCGGCGGCAAGAAGTCGGGCACGAAGAACTCGCCGGAGGAAGTGGCCGAAAAGACCATCAGGCTGTTCCGCGAGACGGTTCCCGTTGCCGTTCCGGGCATCGCCTTCCTGTCGGGCGGCCAGTCGGACGAGGAGGCCACCGCCAATCTCAACGCCATCAACGCCATCGGCCCGCATCCGTGGAAGCTGACCTTCTCCTACGGCCGCGCCCTTCAGGCCGCGCCGCAGAAGGCATGGTCCGGCAAGGCGGAAAACGTTGCCGCCGCGCAGGCCGCCTTCACCCACCGCGCCCGCATGAACTCGCTGGCAACGCTCGGCAAATGGGAAGCCGGCCTCGAAAAGGCTGGCTGAGCATAAACGCACGGCGTTTTTGAAGATAAAAAGCCCCGGTCATGCCGGGGCTTTTCTTGTTTGGCAGTGGCGCGCCCGTCACGGCTGCTGACGGGTACCGAACGCACGTCGCCTCAATCGGCTTTCGAACGCTTCGGTTTCCTTGCAGCCGCACCCTGGTCGAATTTCTGGTCGAATTTCTGGTCGAGTTTCGACTTGGCAGGCTTTCCAGGCTTCTTGTCGCCCCATGGCTTGTCGGCGCGCGGCTTGTCGCCCCATGGCTTGTCACCCCATGGCTTTTCTCCACGGGGCTTTTCTCCACGGGGCTTGCCACCGGCCTCAGCGAATTTCTTTTTCGCCGGACGATCGTCGTTACCCTTGCCGAAACCATCCTTGCCGCGATGCGGCTTCTTTTCCGGCCGTGGCGACTGATAGGCGCTGCGCGCAAAATCCGGTTCGCCATCGACCGCCTGAACGCGAATATTGCCCTGAATGGTCATATGCGGCCCAAGCGCTTCGACGAAGGCATCGGCGCTGTCGGCGGAAATCTGCACGAAGGTTTCCTCCGGCTGCATGCGGATAGCGCCGATCTCGCGCTTGGTGAGATTGGCGGTGCGGCACAGCATCGGGATCAGCCAGCGCGGCTCGGCATTCTGCTTGCGGCCGACCGACAGCGAGAACCAGACGCTGTCGCCGAAATCGTCGCGCGATTTCGATGGCGTGCCGGCAGGACCGGCAGCCTTGCCGGCGGCCGGCAGCGGCCCGCCTTCCGAAAGATATTCCGGCGCCGAGCGCCCGGACCGGCTGAGGCGAAGATAGGCCGCCGCCATCTGCTGCGGTCCAAAGCGGTCGAGCAGCGTGGTGACGAAATCGCGCTCGCCCTCGCTGACCGGTTCCGACAGGGCCGGATCGACCAGCATCCGCTCATTGTCGCGCGCGATGACCTCTTCGGCGGAGGGCGGACGCGCCCATTCGGCCTGAATGCGGGCCGCCTGCAACACGCGTTCGCTGCGCCGGCGCGCTGAATGCGGAACGATCAGCGCGCTGATGCCCTTGCGCCCTGCCCGGCCAGTGCGGCCGCTGCGGTGCAGCAGCGTATCGGGATTGCTCGGAAGATCGGCATGGATCACCAGTTCCAGGCCCGGCAGATCGATGCCGCGCGCCGCCACATCTGTGGCGATGCACACCCGCGCCCGCCCGTCGCGCATGGCCTGCAAGGCATGGGTGCGCTCGTTCTGGCTGAGTTCGCCCGACATGGCGACCACCGAGAAATTGCGGTTGTTCAGCCTTGCCGTCAGGTGGTTCACCGCCGCGCGCGTGTTGCAGAACACGATGGCGTTGCGCGCTTCATAGTAGCGCAACACATTGACGATGGCGTTGTCGCGGTCGGAGGGCGCCACCACCAGCGCGCGATATTCGATGTCGTGATGCTGCTTGTCCTCGCCCGCCGCGGCGATGCGCACGGCATTGCGCTGGAACTCTTTGGCAAGCGTTGCGATGGCGCGCGGCACTGTGGCCGAGAACATCAGCGTGCGGCGCTCGACCGGCGACGAGCCGAGGATGAATTCCAGATCCTCGCGAAAGCCGAGGTCGAGCATCTCGTCGGCCTCGTCCAGCACCACGGCGGCAAGGCCGGAAATGTCGAGCGCTCCACGCGTGATGTGATCGCGCAGGCGGCCGGGCGTGCCGACGACGATATGGGCGCCGCGCTCCAGCGCCCGCCGCTCGGTGCGCATGTCCATGCCGCCGACGCAGGTGGCGATGGACGCATCAGCGAATTCATAAAGCCAGACAAGTTCGCGCGCCACCTGCAAGGCAAGCTCGCGGGTGGGCGCGACCACCAGCCCGAGCGGCGCGCCCGCCGCCGTGAAGCGCTCGGCCTGGCCGAGCAGCGTCGGAGCGAGAGCCAGCCCGAACGCCACCGTCTTGCCGGAACCCGTCTGCGCCGAAACCAGCGCGTCGGACTGCCCCAGCGCCGGATCGAGCACGGCCTTCTGCACGGGCGTCAGTTCGGAATAACCGCGCCTTTCCAGCGCTTCGGCCAGCGCGGGCGCGATACCATCAACCATCATCGTCGTCTTTCGGAATACAGGGCCTGTCGCGGCGGCCTTCAATAAGAGCAAAGCCGGCCCCTTGGCGGCAAACCCCGCACGGCCGGAAACGAAACTGCGCTGCTCCTACTGCGCCACGCGGCCATTGTACAGAGCATGCGCAATTGACTCTTGACGCAAAACGCGTAAAAGCGCCACCGAACAGGACGTTTTTACCATGCGCGGCCTTACCATGGCTTTCCTCGCACGCGGTCTTTTCAGCCGCGAGACCCCGGCCCCGGCCGGGCGCGCGTTCGCGTTTCTGCTTTCGACCAAAACCACGGCCAAAAAAACGACCGCCACCACGGTCTGATCTCCCTTGGCCTGCTCGCCCTCTCCCCGGGTCCGGCCCGAGGGAGGCGGGACCCGCGAATGGCCGGCGGGTTTCTCCAAGCAAAACAAGCGGAGAGCGACAGGAGATAGATTTCGATGGGCTTCAAGGTTGCGGTTGTCGGCGCCACGGGCAATGTGGGTCGCGAAATGCTCAACATTCTGGAAGAGCGCGGGTTTCCGGTCAGCGAAGTCGTGGCGCTTGCCTCGCGCCGCAGCCAGGGCACGGAAGTGTCCTTCGGCGACAAGACGCTGAAGGTGAAGGCGCTCGAAACCTATGATTTTTCCGACACCGACATTGCCCTGATGTCGGCCGGCGGCAATGTCTCCAAGGAATGGTCGCCGAAGATCGGCAGGGAGGGCTGCGTCGTCATCGACAACTCCTCCGCCTTCCGCACCGATCCGGACGTGCCGCTGATCGTGCCGGAAGTGAACCCCGACGCCATCGAGGGCTTCACCAAGAAGAACATCATCGCCAACCCCAACTGCTCGACCGCGCAGATGCTGGTGGCGCTGAAGCCGCTGCATGACGCGGCAACGATCAGGCGCGTCGTGGTATCGACCTACCAGTCCGTGTCGGGCGCCGGCAAGGAAGGCATGGACGAGCTGTTCACGCAGACCCGCGCCGTGTTCGTGGCCGACCCGGTGGAAGCGAAGAAGTTCACCAAGCGCATCGCCTTCAACGTCATCCCGCACATCGACGCCTTCATGGAAGACGGCACCACCAAGGAAGAGTGGAAGATGGTGGCCGAGACCAAGAAGATGCTCGATCCGAAGATCAGGGTCACCGCCACCTGCGTGCGCGTGCCGGTGTTCATTGGCCATTCCGAAGCCGTGAACCTCGAATTCGAGAAGCCGATCACCGCGGACGAGGCCCGCGAGATCCTGCGCGAGGCGCCGGGCTGCCTGGTCATCGACAAGCATGAGGACGGCGGCTACATCACCCCGATCGAAAGCGCTGGCGAGGATGCGACCTACATTTCCCGCATCCGCGAGGACTCCACCATCGACAATGGCCTGAACCTGTGGATCGTGTCGGACAATCTGCGCAAGGGCGCCGCCCTCAACACCGTGCAGATCGCTGAACTGCTGGTGGCGCGCGGGCTCATCCAGCCGAAGCGGAAGGCGGCCTGAGCCCCTGCATAAAGCTTGAAAAGAAGCATAAAGCTTAAAAAAATCGCCCTGAAGTGCTGCTTCAGGGCGATTTTCTTTTGGGAAACGGCAGTGCCAGCCCAGTCGGGGCCGGTCACACCATGCCGAGAGCGGCCATATAGAGGTCGAGGATCGATTCTTCTTCCTCGCGCTCGGCCTGATCCTTCTTGCGCAGGCGGATGATGGTGCGCATCGCCTTGGTGTCGAAGCCGGTGCCCTTGGCCTCGGCGAACACTTCCTTGATATCGTCGGCGATGGTCTTTTTCTCTTCTTCAAGACGCTCGATGCGTTCGATGAAGGCCCGCAGCTGGCCGGCGGCCACGGTATTGCTGGTTTCGGTGATCTCGTCGGCCATGTTGTTCTCCGTGTCTGTTCCGGTGGGCGGCGACTCGGCAAGCCGGGCCGCAAATTCAGCCCGGTTCGATGCCCGACAGGCTCGGGCGGGTCAAGCAGTTTGTGGGGCCTCATCGGGCTCCACAATCGATCTGCCGGCATTCATTCGAAAACGATGAGCAGGTCCTTGGCGTCGATCTGGTCGCCGGGCCGCACGAGAAGCTCGGCCACGGTGCCGTCGCGCTCGGCATGCAGCGCCGTCTCCATCTTCATCGCCTCGATGGATACCAGCACGTCGCCTGCCTTCACGCTCTGCCGGGCCGTCACCGAGACCGTGGAGACCACTCCGGGCATCGGAGCGGCCACATGCGCCTCGTTGCCCGGCTCCGCCTTGCGGCGCGCCCTCGACGCCGAGGCGCCATGGGCGCGGTCCGGCACCTTCACCCGGCGCGGCTGGCCGTTGAGCTCGAAGAACACCGTGACCATGCCGTTTTCATCGACATCGCCGACGGCAAGGCAACGGATCACCAGCGTCTTGCCCTTCTCGATATCGACGAAAATCTCCTCCTCCGGCTTCATGCCGTAGAAATAGTTCGGCGTCGGCAGCACCGAGACGGGCCCATATGTCTCCTGCGCGGCGGCGAAATCGGCAAACACCTTCGGGTACATCAGCCAGGAGGCGAATTCCTGCCCGGAAATCATGCGCCCGACCTTTTCCTCGGCTTGCTTTTTGCCGGCCGTCAGATCGGCCGCCGCCAGCAGCGAGCCCGGACGCACCGTGATCGGCTCGGCCCCCTTCAGCGCCTTTTTCTGCAACGCCTGCGGCCAGCCGCCCGGCGCCTGACCGAGATCGCCGCGCAGCATCGACACCACCGAATCCGGGAAGGCGATATCGCGATCCGGGTTCTCGACATCGGCGACGCTCAGTTCCTGGCTGACCATCATCAGCGCCATGTCGCCCACCACCTTGGAGGACGGCGTGACCTTGACGATGTCGCCGAACATCAGGTTCACGTCGTGATAGGCCTGCGCCACCTCATGCCAGCGGGTCTCCAGCCCCAGCGAACGCGCCTGCTCCTTGAGGTTGGTGAACTGGCCGCCCGGCATCTCGTGCAGATAAACCTCCGATGCCGGCCCCTTGAGGTCGCTTTCGAAGGCCGCATACTGGTTGCGCACCGCCTCCCAGTAGAAGGAAATCTTGCGGATCCAGTCCGAATCCAGCCCCGGATCGCGCTCGCCGCCCTTCAGCGCCTCCACGATGGAGCCGAGGCAGGGCTGCGAGGTGTTGCCGGAAAACGCGTCCATTGCGCCTTCGACGGCATCGACGCCCGCCTCCACCGCCGCCAGCACCGTCGCCCCCGACAGGCCCGACGTGTCATGCGTGTGGAAATGGATGGGCAGATCGGTTTCCTCGCGCAGCGCCTTGAAAAGAACACGCGCCGCGGCCGGCTTCAGAAGACCGGCCATATCCTTGACCGCGATGATATGCGCGCCCGCCGCTTCCAGCTCCTTGGCCAGCGACACATAATATTTCAGGTCGTATTTGGCGCGGGACGGATCGAGCAGATTGCCGGTGTAGCACATGGCCGCTTCACACAGCCTGCCCTCGGCGATCACCGCATCCATCGCCACGCGCATGTTCTCGACCCAGTTCAGGCAGTCGAAGACACGAAACAGATCGACGCCGCCCTCGGCCGCCTGTTTGACGAAATGCTGGACGACATTGTCGGGATAGTTGGTGTAGCCGACGCCGTTGGCGCCGCGCAGCAGCATCTGCAACAGGATGTTGGGAGCCGCCTCGCGGATCAGCGCCAGCCGCTCCCAAGGATCTTCGGTGAGAAAGCGCATGGCCACGTCGAAGGTCGCGCCGCCCCAGCATTCCAGCGACAACAGTTGCGGCAGGGCGCGCGCATAGGTGCCGGCGATGCGGGCGATGTCATGCGTGCGCACGCGCGTCGCCAGCAGGGACTGGTGGCCGTCGCGCATGGTGGTGTCGGTGATCAGAACCTGCTTTTGCTCGCGCATCCACCTTGAAAACCCTTTCGGGCCCAGCGCCTCCAGCCTTTGCTTCGCCCCGTCCGGGATCGGGCCGGTGAACCACGGCACGACGGGCGCGGCCGAGCCCTGCTTCGGCTCCGGGCGGCCCCGCGTTTCGGGATGACCGTTGACGCTGACATCGGCCAGATAGGTGAGCAGCTTGGAGGCGCGGTCCTGCCGCTTCACCTGGCTGAACAGCTCCGGCGTCGTATCGATGAACCTGGTGGTGTAGGAATTGTCCCGGAATTTCGAATGCGTGATGATCGCTTCGAGGAAGGTGAGATTGGTCGAAACGCCGCGAATGCGGAACTCGCGCAGCGCCCGGTGCATGCGGCTCAGCGCCTCCTCCGGCGTGCGCCCCGAAGCCGTGACCTTGACCAGCAGCGGATCGTAGAACCGGGTGATGATGGCGCCCGAATAGGCGGTGCCGCCATCGAGGCGGATGCCGAAGCCCGCCGCCGAGCGATAGCCGGTGATGCGGCCGTAATCGGGAATGAAATGCTGCTCGGGGTCTTCCGTGGTGATGCGGCACTGAAGGGCATGGCCGTGCAGGCGGATGTCCTGCTGCGCCGGCACGCCCGATTCCGGCGTGCCGATGGCATGGCCGTCGAGGATGTGGATCTGCGCCTTGACGATGTCGATGCCGGTGATCTCTTCCGTCACCGTATGTTCGACCTGAATGCGCGGATTGACTTCGATGAAGTAGAATTTCCCGGTATCCGCATCCTGCAGGAACTCGACGGTGCCGGCGCCGATATAATCCGTCTCATGGGCGATCTTGAGCGCATGACCGCACAGTTCCTGCCGCAGCTCGTCACTCAGATAGGGCGCCGGCGCGCGTTCCACGACCTTCTGGTTGCGGCGCTGGATCGAACAGTCGCGCTCGAACAGGTGCACGGCATTGCCATGGGTGTCGCCCAGAATCTGCACCTCGACATGGCGCGCGCGCTCGATCAGCTTTTCGAGATAGACCTCGTCCTTGCCGAAGGCGGCCCTGGCCTCGCGCTTGCCCTCCATGACCTCGCGGGCCAGGTCGGCCTGCGCGCGGATGACGCGCATGCCGCGCCCGCCCCCGCCCCATGAGGCCTTGAGCATCAGCGGATAGCCGATTTCCGCGGCGAGCCGCTTCACCGCCTCGATGTCGTCGGGGAGCGGTTCCGTGGCCGGAATGACCGGAACGCCGACCTCGATGGCGAGGTTGCGCGCATCGACCTTGTTGCCCAGGCGGCGCATGGTAGCCGGCTTCGGGCCGATGAAGATGATGCCGGCCGCCTCGCAGGCCTCCACGAATTCCGGACTTTCCGAAAGCAGGCCGTAGCCCGGATGGATGGCGTCGGCGCCCGAAAGCTTCGCGACGCGCAGCACTTCCTCGATCGACAGATAGCTTTCGATCGGGCCGAGATCGCGCGCCAGATGCGGCCCGCGCCCGACCTGGTAGCTCTCGTCCGCCTTGAACCGGTGCAGGGCGTATTTGTCTTCTTCCGCCCATATGGCCACGGTTTTGAGACCGAGCTCATTGGCCGCGCGGAACACGCGGATGGCGATTTCAGACCGGTTGGCGACAAGAATCTTCGTGATGGCCAATGAGATACTCCGCTGTCTGGAAGAAGGCGGGCGCATGATTAGCGTGAAAATGCTGCGGCGCAACCGCGAATGACGCGGCGTGAGGTGGCCGGCGGCATTATTTTCGGAATGCAAAAAGGCACCGCGCGCCACTGAAGGCGCACGGTGCCTGTTTCGGGCTTAACGCGGATGACGGAATATCGGCGCCGCCATCCTTACGTTAAGCCCTTGTTTTATGACGCTCCCCCGAAGCGAATGCGGCTTCGGGGAAGATCGTCATTCGACGCGGAAATAGCTGAACCGGCCGTCGTCACCCTTCTTCCACTGGTAGACAACATAGTCGGCGTCGGTACGGTCGCCCTTTTCATCGAAGGACAGCTCGCCCAGAACGGTCTTGAACGGACCCTTTTCCTTGATCGCCTTGGCCACTTCCTGCGGATCGTTCGAACCGGCCGCCGCGGCAGCCTCCGCAAGAATCTGCGTCGCTGCGTAGGAATACAGCGTGTAGGCTTCCGGCTCGAAGCCGGCGGCGCGGAACTTCTCCACCACGTCCTTGGCCGCCTCGTTCTGGCGGGGGTCGGGACCGAAGGTGTTGTAGGTTCCAGCCACGGCTTCACCGGCGATCGCCGCCAGTTCGTTGGAGACGATGCCGTCGCCCGAGAACAGCGGCGCCTTGAGGCCCTGATCGGCGGCCTGGCGGATGATCAGGCCGGCTTCGGTGTGCAGGCCGCCCCAATAGATCAGGGTGACGCCAGCTTCCTTCATCTTGGCGATGAGAGCCGAGAAGTCCTTGTCGCCGACATTGACGCCTTCATACATGACTTCCTTGAAGTCGACGCGGTTGAGCGCGGCCTTCGTGGCGTCGGCAAGGCCCTGGCCGTAAGGCGTTTTGTCGTGAATGATGGCGACTTTGCCATCCTTGAAATGCTTGGCGATGAAGTCGCCGGCAACATCGCCCTGCTGATCGTCGCGCCCGCAAACGCGGATCGTATTCCACAGGCCGGCTTCGGTATATTGAGGATTGGTGCAGCCCGGCGTCAGTTCCAGAATGCCGTTCTCATTATAGACCGCGGAGGCAGGGATACACACGCCCGAATTGAAGTGGCCGATCACGAACTGAACGCCATCGGCCGCGAATTTGTTGGCCACCGAGATACCCTGCTTGGGATCCGACACGTCGTCGCCGACCACCGACTTGATCTGCTCGCCATTGATGCCGCCGGCAGCATTGATGTCGGCGATGGCCTGTTCGGCACCGCGCTGAATCTGCGCGCCGAATGCAGCATTCGGACCAGTGACCGGAACGCCGATGCCAACGATAATGTCGGCCCATGCCGCACCGCTGAAGACAAGCATCGCGGCCAGCGACACGGCGGACAAAAGTGACTTCTTCATTTATACGCTCCCATTTCCCAGGCGGACCACGGTTATACGCTCTTGCGATGCCCACCTATCTCGCAGAGAGCAAGCTTTGCTTATTTCAGGACAGTTGTCACGTCGATTCAACTTCGACTGCTGCAACATTTTGAAAACGATGACTGGCGCAAGCCGGCGTCACATTAGTAAACCCGCCAGACCCCAGGGCATGCCCGTGCGTCGTTTTCTCCCGGCGGCGCATCGTCCGCCCGGCCTGCCCGTTTCCTCACCCCTTCGCGCGCCAGCTCAGCGGCGACACCTTCTCGTAAAGCCACGAATATTGCATCACCATCTGGCGGGTGCGGGTATAGCGGAAGCCGAGAAAGCCGAGCGCGAGCAGGACGATCGTATCGACGATGTAATATTGCGGGCTGAACATGGTGCCGTCGAAGAGCGCGTGATGGATGAAACGCACGGCGATCCCGAGGCCCAATATGTAAAAGAACAGCGCCACGACCGGCCGCCATGTCTGGGCGCAGGCCCGCCCCGTCATCCATGCGGCCCAGCCGCCGAGAAGGCAGGTGACGAAGAAGAATTGCCAGACCGACACCTCCTCGTAGAGAATTCCCTGCATGATCACGCCTCCGCACTCTGCCGGAGCCGCCGGCTCCGCTGACAGTTCAACTTTCAGTTCCTCCGGAACGCCGGAGCCCTATATTCCGGAGCCCGGCATTGCGTTTCCGGCCTCAGTGCCGGCCGCCTTCCAGATAGGCGGCGCGCACCTCCGGATCGGCCAGCAGGTTCTTGCCGCTGCCGCTCATCGTCACCTTTCCGTTGACGAGCACATAGCCGCGATGGGCGAGCTTGAGGGCGGCGAAGGCGTTCTGCTCGACCAGAAACACCGTCAGCCCTTCGGTCCGGTTGAGTTCGCGGATTGCATCGAAGATCTGCTTCACGATCAGCGGCGCCAGCCCCAGCGACGGCTCGTCGAGCAACAGAAGCTTGGGCCGGGCCATCAGGGCGCGGCCGATCGACAGCATCTGCTGCTCGCCGCCTGACAGCGTGCCGCCGCGCTGCGCGACGCGCTCCTTGAGGCGCGGGAACAGGGCAAAGACCTTCTCCACGTCCTCATCGAAATATTTGAGATTGTCGAGGCTGGCGCCCATTTGCAGATTTTCCAGCACGGTCATGCGCGGGAAGATGCGGCGGCCTTCGGGCGACTGGGCGATCCGCAACCGCGCGATCTCATGGGTGGGAAGCTGCGTGATGTCGGTCCCGGCAAAGATTATGTTGCCGGAACTTGCCCGCGGCGTGCCGAATATGGTCATCATCAGCGTCGACTTGCCGGCCCCGTTGGCGCCGATAAGGGCAACGATCTCGCCCTGCTGGACGCTGACGTCGACCCCGCTGAGCGCCTGAATATTGCCGTAGAAGGTCTCGACCTTCCTCACATCGAGAAGCGGTGCCGTGGACATTATTTGCGCCCTCCGCGCCTGGTTGCCGGTGCGGACGCAGCCTTGCCGGCGAGAGCCTTCGCCTGGCCGATCCAGTCTTCGCGGGCGATGCGCCCGTCGAAGGCCAGATAGGCTTCAGCGGCCGAAACATCGGCCTTCTTCCAGGCTGCGATCTGGTCGAAATGGTAGATGCCGTGGGCGTTGAGCTTTTTCTCGTTGACGGGTCCGATGCCCTTGATGAGCTGGAGATCGTCCGCCTTGCCGCCGCGTGGCGCGGACATACGGTTCGAGATGCCCTCCGCTTCGGCCGCCGCCGGCGGCGTCCTTGCTTTTGCGGGAGCGGCCTTCGCCTTCGTCTTCCCCGGCTCCGCTGCCTTCGCCGCGGCCTTGCCTGCAACCGTGCTGCCGGCAGCCGGCTGCGGCTTTGCCCGAGCAGCCTTGCCCGCCCCCTTTTCGACCGTCACGCGCTCGCCGTCGCCATGGACGACCGTGTCGCCAACCGGACCTGCCAGCATCGAGGCCGACGCCTCCGGCCCATGTTCGGGATCCGGTCCGGTATCGAGCTGCTCGATCACGTTCTCGTCGCCGACCTCGATCAGAACGTCCTCGACTTCCTCATCGTCGACACCGAGATAGGCGGCGATGACGCTCGGATCGGTGCGCACCTCTTCGGGCGTGCCGTCGGAAATCTTGCGGCCATATTCCAGCACGACGATGTGGTCGGATATCTTCATGACCACCGACATGTCGTGCTCGATGAGCAGGATCGAGGTTCCCGTGTTGGCCCGGATGTCGTTGAGCAGGGCATTGAGCGCCAGCGACTCCTTCGGGTTGAGGCCCGCCGCCGGTTCGTCGAGGCACAGCAGTTCGGGATCGGTGCACATGGCGCGCGCGATCTCCAGCCGGCGCTGCGCGCCGTAGGGCAGATCGCCGGCGGGATCGTCGGCGCGGTCGGTGAGATCGGCCTTTTCAAGCCAGTATCTGGCTTTCTCGATCGATTCCGCCGCCGCCTTCGGATAGCCGCCGATGCCAAGCAGCCCCAATATGGTGTAGCCGGAGGCTTTCATCAGCTTGTTGTGCTGGGCCACGAGCAGATTTTCCAGAACCGTCATGCCCGAAAACAGGCGGATGTTCTGGAAGGTGCGCGCGACCTTGGCCCTGGCGGTGATCTGGAAGTCCGGCAGGCGCTCAAGCAGGAATTCGTTGCCCGCGCGCCCGGTGAAGCGGATCATGCCCTCGGTCGGCTTGTAGAAACCGGTGATGCAGTTGAACACGGTGGTCTTGCCGGCCCCGTTGGGGCCGATCAGCGCCGTGATCTCGCCGCGCCGGACATCGAAGGACAGGTCGCCAATGGCCACGAGGCCGCCGAATTTCATCGACAGATGCTCGACACGCAGGATCGGCATGTCCGTGGTGATCGTCGCACTCATCAGCCGTGCCCTTCCTTGGTGAACGAACCCGAGACGGCTTTGCTTTCCTTCAGGAAGGCGGTCGGCTCTCGACTGGCGACGAACCCGCGCGGCTTCCACACCATGACGATCACCATCGCCGCGCCGAACAGCAGCATGCGATAGAGCTCAGGGGTGAAGTCCGGTCCGAAGATCTGTTTGAGGAACTGCATTTCGCGCAGGATTTCGGTGCCGCCCACCATGACGGCCGCCGCCACCGCGATGCCGCCGAGCGAGCCCATGCCGCCCAGAACCACGATCGCCAGGATGATCGCCGACTCCAGGAAGATGAAGGATTCGGGACTGACGAAACCCTGCCGGGCGGCAAAGAAGGAACCGGCGAAGCCGCCGAACATGGCGCCGATGGCGAAAGCGGTCAGCTTGGTGGTGGTGGTGTTGATGCCGAGCGAACGGCAGGCGATCTCGTCCTCGCGCAGCGCTTCCCACGCCCGCCCGACCGGCAGACGGCGCAGGCGAATGGTGACATAGCCGGTAAGAATGCAGAGCGCCAGGATGAGATAATAGAGGAAGATCTTGTAGTAGGCGCCGGAAGTCGCGATATCGAACACCTTGGCGATGTAGTTCGGGTCCGAGACGTTGAAGGTGAACCAGCCAAAAAAGCCGACTTTCGGAATGCCGGAAATGCCGGCCGAACCGTTGGTCACTTCACGCCAGTTGATGAGCACCAGACGGATGATCTCGCCGAAGGCCAGCGTCACGATGGCCAGGTAGTCGCCGCGCAGGCGCAACACCGGAAAGCCCAGAATGACGCCCCACATTGCCGCCATCAGGCCGGCGGCCGGCAGCAATATCCAGAACGACCAGCCGAACTGGGTGCCGAGCAGCGCATAGGAATAGGCGCCGACGGCGTAGAAGGCGACGTAACCGAGGTCCAGCAGCCCGGCGAGGCCGACGACGATGTTCAGCCCCCATGCCAGCATCACATAGATGAGAACCTGAATGCCGAAATTGTCGACCCACTTCAGCGAGCCCTGAAAGCCGAACAGCGACACCATCAGCACCGGGTAAAGCACCAGTATGGCGAAGCCGAGCGAATAGGCATGGGCACTGATGAAGCCGCGAAAACGGAAGATGACCCATGCGATCACATAGATGAATGCCGCAGCCCGGACCAGCCCGACATAGGCGCCCCAGTACGGCCCGACAGCAGCCTGAAGAGCGTTGCCGAACAGCAGAAGTCCGGCTGCGATCACGAAGCCGATAACGAGATTTTTCTTGCTGAAGAAACGGACCGCGAGAGCCGTGGGAAGTTGCCCCGTCTTCGCATCCGCGGTTTTCTGCGCCGCCAGGAAGGGCGCGAGATAAACGACCTGCAGGAAACGCACGACGGCAGCGATCAGCACCACCGTCGCCAGCAGGTAAGGACGCGGCACCAGAACCAGTTCGTTATGGATGTTCTGGTCGGTCTTCAGGCCGACCAGGAGGACGAACATGAAGAACGCGATGACGGCCGCGTAAAATGCCTCGCGCAGCCCGGCCGCGATTGAGACATTGTGGGTGGATTGTCTGGTTTCAGCCATGGCCATGGGTCAGACCTTTTCGACTTCCGGCCGGCCAAGAATACCGGAGGGCATGAAAATGAGCACGATGGCGAGGATCGAGAATGCGGCCACATCCTTGTAGTCGATGGAGAAATAGGCCGACCATATGCTCTCGATGAAGCCGATGGCGAGCCCGCCGAGCACAGCGCCCGGTATCGAGCCGATGCCACCCAGAACCGCTGCGGTGAAGGCCTTCACCCCGGGCACGAAACCGTCGGAGAAAACCACCACGCCGTAATACATCAGGAACAGCGTGCCGGCGACCGCGGCCAGCGAGGCGCCGATGATGAAGGTGATGGAAATGGTGCGGTCGACATTGATGCCGAGCAGGGCCGCCATCTTGCGGTCCTGTTCGCAGGCCCGCTGGGCGCGGCCCAGCGCGGTCTTGTTGACCACATACCAGAAGATGACCAGCAGCAGCGCCGTGACCACGACGATGATGATCTGCTTCAACGAGATCGAGACGCCGTAGACATTGTAGACCTGGCTGACCATCGGCGGGATCGGCTTGTTGCGCGGGCCTTGCGTGACCTGCACGAAATTGGACAAAACGATCGACATGCCGATGGCCGTGATCAGCGGCGCCAGCCGGAAGGAGCCGCGCAGGGGGCGGTAGGCGATCTTCTCGATCACCCAGTTGTAGAGGCTCACCAGCAGCATGGAAACGATCATCATGATCAGAAGCGCGGCGGCGACCGGCACCGAATAGAACACGGCGCCAAGGATCAGGAACACGATCAGGGCGGTGAAAGCACCGACCATGAAGATGTCGCCATGCGCAAAGTTGATCATGCCGATGATGCCGTAGACCATCGTGTAGCCGATGGCGATCAGGCCATAGATCGATCCCAGCGTCAGCCCGTTGATAAGCTGCTGGATGAAATATTGCATATTAAGCCGCTCCCCTGGAATGTCGCCGACGCGGGCGCATTCCTTTTCGTAGTTCCCCTAGTGGTACGATTTCAAGTCCGGATTGCAACTCCAAATTTTGTTCTTTTACGCGACTTTGGGATGAAATCAGCCCTTTGTCGCGGGAGGTGCACCCTGTTGGCAGGTCAGGGCGGAACCTATCATCGGACCAACGCAATGTCATCGACGTTTTAGACGGGAACGACTATGAATTTGGATGAAACATGCATGCAACCGGCTTATTTTCGTGAATCCTTGCGAATGACATAAGCGCCGGGCCGCCCGGCGCGCGATGGCCGGAGTCGTGAACGGATCGGGCCATGATACCCCGGCGTTGAGAATTACGCCCATTTTTGCTGGCATGGTCCGCGCCGATACTTCCAGGCCCCTCAGGCATTTCCCGTGAAAACAGGATCGCCGCCAGCGCTCCGCCTGCTTGTTTCCGCGCAGATGCCGACGCAAAACCGCTGCGCGCTTGTGCTGGAACTGTCCCGGAGCCGTTCATGGTCTCACGGAATCGACGAACGGCTCCAGCTCTTTGTTCTGACGCGTTTGCGAACCGGAAAAGTGTGTCCACTTTTCCTGGAAACGCTCCAGGACATGGCCGGCAGACGCCCCGTCAGGGCCCGGCAGTCAACGCTTCCCCGAAAGCCGAAACCGGTCCGCGTGCACGAGGCCATGCCGAGGCCTGCCGTTCAAAGCCGGGCGGCGCCTTGCCGTCGCGCCGCTTCGCCTGCGCAAGCTTCCATCGCCGGCTCCGGAAAAATTCCCTATCATGCTGTTCTTGCAGTGAGATACGGCAGATATATCTGTGGACTATATGCGCCGCCATAAGAATGGGCTGGCGATATATGTATTCGCGCCTCATGGAAATGCGCGTGATATCCGTACCGACCGCCACCTCCTCTCCCGCCGCCGCCAGAGCTCTCGACGCGCTCGAACGAATGGTCGTCACCCTCGAACTGGCGCCGGGAAGCTTCGTCACCGAGAGCGCGCTGATCGAAAGAACCGGGCTCGGGCGCACGCCCGTTCGCGAAGCGGTCCAGCGCCTGGCCTGGGAAGGGCTTCTGGAGGTGAGGCCGCGCGCCGGCATCACGGTCACGCCACTTTATGGCAGCGACTGGCTGCGCATCGTCGATGCGCGGCGCGGCATCGAAAAACTGCTCGCCCGCTCGGCGGCGCGCTTCGTCACCCGCAAAATCGCCGGCCGGTTCCACGAAGCCGCCCTCGCCATCCAGCAAGCCGTTCTGGCCACGGATGTCGTTGCCTTCCTCGGCGCAGACAAGGCGATCAACGAAGCGCTCGCAACCGCGGCCGACAACATGTTCGCATCGCGGGCGGCGGCGGCCCTGCAAACCCACAGCCGCCGCTGCTGGTTCCGTTTCCGGGCGCATCTGGGAATGGCCGACTGCGCCGCGCTGCATGTGGCCCTGATTCAGGCGGTGCTCGAAGGCGACGAAAATGCCGCCGCAGTCAACGCCGACAGGCTCATGGATTTCCTGCGCGGCATGGCCGAAGACGCCGCCACCCGGTAAAACCACTGGCACAGGCGCGACGGAAAAGAGCAGCCTGCCCCGCGCTGGCTCATGGGAAGCACCGTTTCTCCTGCTTCGCCCGGCAGGCGAGGACCATCGGAGCTTGTGCCGCGAGCCTGATTTCGCGGCTGGTTCCTCGCCGCGAAATTGACCGATCCGTGGTGCAGGTCGCTTGCGACGTCCGGGGCGGGCTGTGCATCGATCACGATCCACAGACGCAGCATGGAGCGTTTCCAAAAAAGTGGGAACCACTTTTCCGGTTCGGAAACACGACAAAACAAAGACGGGGAGCCGTTCGGCGATTCCGTGAAACCATGAACGGCTCTGGTCGGGACAAACCGGACTGAATCCGCCTCATACACAAAAAACGAAAAAGCCGCCGGATCGTCCGGCGGCTTTTTATGTGACGGAAACGAAGGCGTTACTTCATCAGCGGCATCGAGAACTCGGCGCCTTCCTTGACGCCGGACGGCCAGCGCGAGGTGACCGTCTTGGTCTTGGTGTAGAAGCGCACGGCGTCGGGGCCGTACTGGTTGAGATCGCCGAAGCCGGACTTCTTCCAGCCGCCGAAGGTGTAGTAGGAGACCGGCACCGGGATCGGCACGTTGATGCCGACCATGCCGACATTGACGCGGGAAGCGAATTCGCGGGCCGCATCGCCGTCGCGGGTGAATATGGCGACGCCGTTGCCATATTCATGCTCGGAAGGCAGGCGCACCGCTTCCTCGAAATCATGCGCGCGCACCACCGAGAGAACCGGCCCAAAAATTTCTTCCTTGTAGATGCGCATGTCGGGCGTAACGTTGTCGAACAGGCAGCCGCCGAGATAGAAGCCGTCCTCATAGCCCTGCATCTTGAAACCACGGCCATCGACCACCAGCCTGGCGCCTTCCTCGACGCCGAGATCGACATAGCCGCGCACGCGCTCCAGCGCCTGCTTCGTCACCAGCGGGCCGAAATCGGCGCTTGGATCGGTCGAAGGGCCGATCCTGAGGCTTTCCACGCGCGGGATCAGCTTTTCCATCAGCCTGTTGGCGGTTGCCTCGCCAACCGGAACCGCCACCGAAACCGCCATGCAGCGCTCGCCAGCCGCGCCGTAGCCGGCGCCAACCAGCGCATCGACCGTCTGGTCCATGTCGGCGTCGGGCATGATGATCATGTGGTTCTTGGCGCCGCCGAAGCACTGCACGCGCTTGCCGTTGGCGCAGCCGCGGGAATAGATGTACTGGGCGATCGACGACGAGCCGACGAAGCCGATGGCGGAAATGTCGTCATGATCGAGAATGGCGTCGACCGATTCCTTGTCGCCGTTGACGACGTTGAGGATGCCGGCCGGCAGGCCCGCCTCGATCATAAGCTCGGCAAGGCGCATCGGCACGCCCGGATCGCGCTCCGAGGGCTTCAGGATGAAGGCGTTGCCGCAGGCGATGGCCGGGGCGAACTTCCACATCGGGATCATGGCCGGGAAGTTGAAAGGCGTGATGCCGGCGACCACGCCGAGCGGCTGGCGCATGGAATAAAGGTCTATGCCCGGACCGGCGCCTTCCGTATATTCGCCCTTCATCAGATGCGGCACGCCCAGCATGAACTCGACCACCTCGACGCCGCGCTGGATGTCGCCCTTGGCGTCGGGAAGGGTCTTGCCGTGCTCGCGCGCCAGCAGCTCGGCCAGCGCGTCGTTGTCGCGCGCCACGAGTTCGAGGAACTTCGACAGCACGCGGGCGCGGCGCTGCGGGTTGGTGGCGGCCCAGGCCGGCTGCGCCGCCTTCGCCGAAGCGACTGCCGCGTCGAGCTCGGCCCTGCTGGCCAGCGCCACCTGCGCGCGCACCGAACCGTCGAGCGGCTGGAACACGTCCGCCGTGCGGCCGGAAGCGCCCTTTACATGCTTGCCATCGATGAAATGACCATATTCGATCATCGTTTCTCTCCCTGATGTCGGAATTTGCACTGGATCCGATTGTTCACCGTCCCGGCAAGCTTGGCAATGCGAGGGGAAACGCATCCGTTGTGCAAATTTGATAGAACGAATTCTCACCGCGCTTCATTTAGTGCATAATAAGGCCTGCCGCTGGTTCGGCGGGTGGAGAACCACATGAACTGGGATGACGTACGGATCTTTCTGGCGGTGGCGCGTTCGGGGCAGATCCTCGGTGCGGCGCGGCGGCTGGAACTCAACCATGCGACCGTCTCGCGCCGCATCGGCACGCTGGAGGAAGCGTTGCGGGCCAAGCTGTTCCGCCGCCTTACCACGGGCAGCGAGCTGACGCCGGCCGGCGAGCGTTTTCTCGAAATCGCCGAACGCATGGAGGCCGACGTCATCGCCGCGCGCTCGGCCGTCGCCGATGAGGACGAAGACATTTCAGGTTCGGTCCGCATCGGCGCGCCGGACGGCTTCGGCGTCGCTTTCCTTGCCAGGCATCTTGGCGAACTGACGCGCCAGCACCGCGACCTCACCATCCAGCTCGTTCCGGTGCCGCGCTCCTTCTCGCTGTCGCGGCGCGAGGCCGATATCGCGATCACCGTCGAGCGGCCGCAGGAAGGCCGTCTGGTCGCCGGCAAGCTGGTCGATTACACGCTGGGCCTCTTTGCCTCCCGCGATTATGCCCGCGAACACGGGCTGCCGCAAAATGCCGCCGAACTGCCGCGGCATGCGCTGATCGGCTATGTGCCGGACCTGATCGTCAGCCCTTCGCTCGACTACGAGGCCGAATTCAGCCCGGACTGGCGTTCCGCCTTCGCCATTTCCTCCGCGCTCGGCCAGGCGCAGGCCGTGCGCTCCGGCGCCGGCATCGGCATCCTGCACACCTTCATCGCCCGCTCCATGCCGGAACTGGTGCCGGTCGAGGCGATCGCTCCCATCCGCCGCTCCTACTGGCTGGTCTATCACGAAACGGTGCGGCCGCTGCGCCGCGTGCAGGCGGCGGCAAGTTTCATCACGCGCGTCGTGGAACGCGAACGGGCCCTGTTTTGCTGAACCCGGCGGCGGTGGCTCAAACATGATCCTGAAGCATGTCGCCCCAAAGGGGGAACCGGTTTCGCACGACATGCCGTGGCACAACGCTGATCGCGGCAATCCGCTTCGGGCCGGGTGCGGACCTGCGCGCCATGCGCATCGCCGGCCCGGCCTGAAGCTTTTTCCTCGGTCCCTTACGCGCCCCGCCGCGCCACGACCGGCACGTAATCTTCCAGCTCCGGAGCCGGGAAGCGCACCGTCTCGCCGATTTCGGCGGATCGGTAGAGACCCATCAGCATTTCGACCACGCCCAGCCCGTCCTCAAAAGTTTCCAGCGGCGTCTCGCCCTTGCGGAAACATTCCACCATGTGGCGGTTCTCGTCCGTGTAACCATAGACGCCCGGCTCGTCCTCCAGCACCGGCATCAGCCCCTGCTCGGCATTCTGCTTCTCGACGAGATCCTCGCCTTCCGAACCCTTCACCTCGCGCGACATGAACACTTTCAGCCCGGTCGAAAGCGAGTTGAACTCCATGGCGTATTCCGGCCCCAGCAGTTCGAGCTGGATGCGCAGGCCCGCCCCCACATAGGCCCATGAGGTGGTCGCCTCGATCACCAGTTCGTTGCCGTCCTCGTCTTCCAGCGTGATGGTGCCGCGCGCGAAATCCTCCGAGGGCCGGTTGCGGTAATCGACTTCCGCGCCGAAGCGGGCACGCAACCGGTCGGCATAATGCGGCCGGGTCCATTTCAGATTGGCAACCGTGCCGTTGACCGACTTGACGGTGAGCGAGCTGCGCGGCGCACCCGGCGCGGTCAGCAGATGACGCGCCACCTCGACCGAATGGCACATCATGTCGGAAAGAACGCCGCCGCCCTGCTTGTCGCCCTGCCAGAACCAGGGTTCGTGCGGGCCGGCATGTTCCTCCGCCGCGCGCGCCAGATAGGGCCGCCCGGTGGTGGAGGCGGCACGCCGCCAGATGATCTCCTTGCCGCGCAGCACCGGCGTGGAAAACACCTGATTTTCCAGATAGCCGTGATTGAGCCCGGCCTCGGTGGCCAGCGACAGCATTTCGCGCGCCTCGCGCACGGTGCGCGCCAGCGGCTTCTCGCAGGCCACGGCGAACACCTTGCTGCGCCCCGCCTTCACCTCGGCGTGGATGGTGCGCATGATATCGAGGCGCGTATGGTTGGGCGACAGGATCCAGATGGCGTCGACATTGCCGGCGCGCAGCATGGCTTCAAGGCTGTCATGGCTGGTGCAGGCGCCAAGTCCCAGCTCCGTCACCTGATCGGCGAAGCGCTGGCGGTTGCCGGCGCTGCGGCTGTAAACGCCGGTCACCTCGACATTGCGCACGCCCAGCATCGACTTCAGGTGAAAATGGGCGATGAAGCCGCTGCCGACGAAACCGACCCGCAGCGTGGCTTTCGGAAACTCCGTCATGGTCGCTCCTTTCAGGAAATGCGTTGTTCGGATAGTTTGGGCGCGGCGGTGGTGCCGCGCACCTTCAGCGTGGTCGGCAGGATCACCGGCTCTTTGGGCGCGGGGCCGCCGCCGAGCATGTCGAGCAGCATCCCCATCGCCCGCCGGCCGATCTCGGCGCGCGGCTGCGCCACCGTGGTCAGCGGCGGGGAGAAGGCCTCGCTCAGATAGAGATCGTCGAAGCCGACCACGGAAACATCGCCCGGCACGTCGCGCCCCATGCGGCGCAGTTCGTGGATGGCGCCGAACGCCATTTCGTCATTGGCCAGAAAGATCGCCGTCGGCGGTTCGGGGAGCGCCATCAGCCGGCGGCAGGCATCGCGGCCCGATTGCAGCAGGTAATCGCCGCGCTGTTCATAACCTTCCGGGATCGCCAGACCGGCTTCCCGCATCGCGGCGCGATAACCGTCGCGACGGCGGATGCTCATCGCCTCCGGCACCGGGCCGCAGACATGGGCGATGCGCCTGTGGCCGAGCCCAACCAGATGCCCGATCGCCTGCCGGGCAGCGGCGTCGTTGTCGATCTGCACATGCGGGAAATCCACGCCCTCGATCATTTCGAGCGCCACGACTACCGGCAGGTTCGGCGACAGGCGGCGGCGAAATTCCGGCGCCGATGGCAGCGAGCCGGTCATCAGGATCATGCCATCGGCATGGCCGTCATGCAGCATGTCGAAATATTCGCTTTCGCGTTCGGGGTCGTTCTCGGCATTGCCCATCAGAACCGCATAGCCGGCCGCGCGCGCCGCCGCCTCCACGCCCTTGACCACGTCGAGATAGAAGGGGTTGCCGATATCGCGCACCACCAGCAGCACCGCCATGGAGCGGCGGGTGCGCAGATTGCGGGCGCTGACATTGGGCCGGTAATCGAGCGCGCTCGCCGCCTCGCGAATGCGCGACAGGGTGGGCTCGGCCACCAGCCCGGTATCGGCCAGCGCCCGCGACACGGTCGCCGGCGAGACGCCGAGACGCTCGGCGATGTCCTTGATCTTCGGCCGCCTGGTCATGGGTTTCGTCACGCTCGCCCCATCACGCTCTCATCGAGCGGCCGCGGCCGTAGAACAGCATCAGCACCAGGAGCGTGGCGCCGAACACCATCTGGCGGCCGGATTCGTCGATGTTGACGGTGGTGAGGATGCTTTGCAGGATCACCAGCAGGAACGCGCCGGCCATGGTGCCGGTATAACCGCCCTTGCCGCCCGACAGCGGCGTGCCGCCGAACACCACGGCGATGATCGAGGCCAGCATATATTGCTCGCCGACATTGGCGAAGGACGAGCCCGAATAGCCGAGCAGGCAGATGCCGGCAATCGCCGCGAACACGCCCGACAGCACGAACAGCGCAATGCGGATCGCCTTCACCGGCACGCCGGCCATGAACGCCGCCTGCTCGTTGGAACCGATGGCGTAAATGCGGTGGCCGAACACGGTGCGGTTGAGCAGGAAGGCCATGACGAGGCCGACGGCCACCCACAGCCACAATATGCCGGGCAGACCGAACAGGAAGGTGCGCGACACGAAATCGGCCAGCGCCGGTGCCGCGCGCCCCGAAGGAATGCCCTGCCGCACCACCACCAGCAGGCCTTGCAAAACGCCCAGCATGCCGAGCGTCATGACCAGCGGCGGGATGCGCAGCAAGGTCACGCCGATGCCGTTGATCAGGCCGAAGAAAGCGCCGGTGGCGATACAGGCGAGGACGGCCAGCGGAATGCCGGCATTTTCGCCCGCCATCAGATTGCCGGCGACGATGGCGCTGAGCGACACCACGCCGCCGACCGACAGATCGATCCCCTCGCGCCCGCCAAGGATGACGAGGTTCTGGCCGGCCGCGACAATGCCGAGAAGGGCCGCCACGATCAGCAGGCGCAATATCTGTTGGCCGGATGCGAACCCCGGCGACAGCGTCTCGCCCAGCCACAGAAGCGCCGCGATCAGGATCAGCGCCACCACCAGCGGCTGTCTGAGGAAAGCTGTCACGCCGCTCATGCCCGCGCCCTCCGCCCGACCAGCACGCCGGTCATCAGCGCCAGCAGGATGGCGGCGCCCTGAACGAGGTTCTGCCATTCCGACGGCGTGCCGACGAAGAACACCAGCGAGTTGATGAAGCCGATGATGAGCGCGCCGATGACCGAGCCGACGACGGTGCCGTAGCCGCCGGACAGCGCGCTGCCGCCCAGAACGACGGCGGCGATGGAGAACAGGGTCATCTTGCCGCCGACCAGCGGATCGCCGCTCGCCGTATCGCCGGTGATGCAGAAGGCGGCAAAGGCCGCGAACACGCCGCACAAAGCGTAGCCGCCCATGCGGATGCGGGTGACCGGCAGGCCGCTCTGAAACGCTTCCTGCTGGCCGTCGCCGACCGCAAGCAGGCGCAGCGACAGGCGCGTGCGCACCAGCACCGCAAGCAGGATCGCAAACAGCGCCGCCATATGGAACACGAAGGGAATTTCAAGGATGCGCCCGCCATAGGTGCGCCAGAAGGCGGCCGGTGCCGGCGTTCCGGCCACCGGCTGGATATAGAGCGCGAGCCCCGTGAAGAAGATCGACGTGGCGAAGGTGGCGACAATGGCCTGCAAGCGAAGTGCCGCCACCACGAGGCCGTTGACGATGCCGCAGGCGAGCCCGGTCGCCAGCCCGATGGCAAGGGCCGCGAAGATGGTGACTCCGTCGCCGCCCCACTGCGCCATGACGCCGACGATGACGACATTGACCAGCGACACGATCGCTCCGGCGGAAAGGTCGATGTCGCCCGCATAGATGACATAGGTCTGGGCGACCGCCAGCAACATCAGCGCCAGATAGGTTTTCACCTGTCCCGTCATGCCCACCAGCGAGACGCTGCGCGGCTGGAACCAGCCGTTCAGCGCGATCAGGACCAACAGGATGATCAGCGCCGGCAGGAACGGATAGCGCTCGAACGCGCGCTTGACGGCGCTGCTGCGGGGGCGGGCGGGGACCTCGATGCTTGCCATCATGCAGCCTCGTATGCGGCCTGGTAAAGGTTGAAGCGGGTGCGCTCCGCGCCGGTCAGCTCGCGCCGGACCGAGCCCCCATTGAACACGAGAATACGGTCGGCATTGTCGAGCAGCTCGGCGTCCTCGGAGGCATAGAGCACGATGCCCATGCCCTCGCCGGCCAGCTTGCGGATCAGGGCGAACAGGTCCGCCTTGGCAGAGAGATCGATGCCCTTGGTGGGATCGTCGAGCAGAAGCACCGCCGGACGGTCGATCAGCCAGCGCGCGATCACCACTTTCTGCTGGTTGCCGCCGGACAGCGACGAGATCGGATAGCCCAGCCCGGCAAATTTTGTGCCCAGCGCCTGCAAAGCGGGCAGAGCCTTCGCCCCCAGCGCGGACGGATTGGCCAGCACCATGCGCTCGCGCAGATAGTGGATCGGCATGACGTTTTCGAGGATCGGACGGCCCGTCATCACGCCGTCGCGGGACCGGTCGCCCGATACATAGGCCACGCCCTGCCGGATGGTCTCGCGCGGGGTCTTCGGATGGAGCGGCCTGCCGCCCAGTTCGACGCTTCCCGACACCGGCGGGCCTGCCCCGAACAAGGCCCGCAGCACGGCCGACTGGCCCTGCCCGTGCAGACCGCCAAACCCGAGAATCTCGCCTGCATGCAGCTCGAAACCGACATTTGAAAACCCGGCGCCGGAGAGATTTTCAACCGACAGAACCGTGCCGCCCGCCGGGCGGGCGGGGGCGGCCTGCGCCGGGGCCGCCGCTTCCTCCTGGGCGCCCACCATCAGCGAGATGATTTCGGCCGGCGCGGTCTCGGAAATCCGCCGCGAGCCGACGATCCGGCCGTCGCGAATGACGGTGGCCCGGTCGCCGATCGCAAAGATCTCGTCCATGCGGTGCGAAATGAAGACGATGGAGCGGCCTTCGCGCTTCAGATCGCGCAGGATCTCGAAGAAGCGTTCGACCTGCGCCCGGTCGAGCGCCGAAGTCGCCTCGTCGAAGATGAGCACCGACGCCTCGCCGGCCAGCGTCTTCATGATTTCGACGAGCTGGCGCTGGTCGGCGCGCAGGTCCTGCACCACCGCATGAAGCGAAAAGCCCTCGCCCGTCACGCCGTCGAACAGGGCGACATATTTCGCCGCGCGGGCCTCCAGCGCCTTGCGATCCACAAAAACTCCTCTGGACGGCAGGTCCGCCAGACAGATGTTCTCCGCCACCGTGCGGTGAGAGGCCAGCGACAGTTCCTGATAGAAAATGGCGATGCCGAGCGCCCGCGCCGCCTGCGGCCCGCCGATCGTGACCGACTTTCCGTCAAGCACGATCTCGCCCGTATCGGGCCGAACGGAACCGGCGACGATCTTGGACAGCGTGCTCTTGCCCGATCCGTTGGAGCCCATCAGCACATGCACCTCACCGGCCCCGATGTCGAGATCAGCATGGCGAAGCGCCTGCGTCGCGCCATAGCTCTTGGCGACGCCCTTGAGTTGCAGCCTGCTCATGATCCTGCCGTCATCGTGCGGTGGCGGGAAAAATCCCTCCCAGCCGTTTCCGGAGCGTTTTCGCTTTGCCTCGAAAGACGGAAAACACCCTCGCCTTCCGTTCTGCGCAATCCCGGCAAAACCGCTTCACGCCTTCGCCGGAATTGCTATGCCCGCTCTGTTACTTGAACAGCGCCTCGGCGTCGGCGATCGACAGCGCGCTGGTGTAGGAATAGTAGCCGGGCTTGCCTTCGACCTGCTTGGCTGCTTCCTCCAGATTGGAGCTGTCGATGAACGGGATCGGCAGATACATCGCGTTCTTGTACTGGCCCGCTTCCGCCGGCTCCTTCAGCTCCTTGCCCTGAAGCATGAGCACGGCCACGTTGAGAGCGGAGGCCATGACGCCGGGAGGGTTCACCGATGCGCCGGAATTGAGCTTGTCCCTGATCCACAGGTCGATGAAGTCCTTGCGGATTTCGCCGGTGGCGGCGATGGTGTCGGCCTTGCCCGCATCCATGATCGATTTCCAGGCGCCGGCGGCCATGCCGTCCTGCACCCACACGCCATTGATGTCGGGATAGGTGGCGAGCAGGTTCTGCATGGCCTGCTGGCCCTGTGCCTGATCCCAGTTGGCGTTCACTTCGTTGACGATCTTGATGTCGGGATATTTCGCGAACACTTCCCTGTAGCCGGCAACGCGCATCTCATTGGCCGGATGGCCGGCTACTCCGTTGATGGCCACGACATTGCCCTTGCCGTCGAGCGTCCTGGCCAGCCACTCGGCGCCCGCCGCGCCCCATGCCTTCTGGTCGATGCCGACATAGAGAGCGTCCGGCGACGAGACTTCGGCATCCGTGGCGATGACGAGGATGCCGGCTTCCTTAGCCTGCGCGAACACCGGATCGAAAGCGGTCGGGCTGTTGGGGTTGATGATGATGGCATCGACGCCGGCGCTGATGAAGTTGCGCACATGGGCGATCTGGCCGGGCACGTCGACATTGGCGCTCTGCACCTCGACGGTGACGTTGACGCCCTTTTCCTTCCACGCCTCGGCGGCGGCCTTGGCCTCATCGATCATCTGCGTGCGCCATTCGGAACCGACCCAGCCGTTGGAAAGACCGATCTTGAAATCCTGCGCGAAGGCGGACACGGCGGAAAAGGCCAGTGCAGCACCCGCAACGGCGCCGAGTATATGCGACTTCTTCATGTGAATTCCTCCCTGAAGCTCAGTTCATTGCCGAGATTAAAATCAAATGAAATCGATTTCAACGGGATTTGATAACGGATTTTGATCCGGGAGCGTTTCGAGGAAAAGTGGAAACGCTTTCCGGTTCGGAAACCCGACAAAACAAAGAAACCGGAACCGTTCGGCGATTCCGTGAAACCGTGAACGGCTCGAATGCGCAGCGCACCGCAAAAACCTGCAAAAATCCGGAATGCACGCTCTTGCGTGCAACCGGAGCCGGTCTCCTGTACGTGGAGGAACAGGCTTCCCGTCGGTCAGCCTGCACAGCATCGCGCGGGATGAGAAAAGGAGGGCTGAAATAACAACACCCGCCGGGGGAGGAGGTCCGGCGGGTGTCGTATGGGAAGGCCAGCTATCGGGAGGAGGATAATGGCTGGCCTATATCCGCCGGGTCTGGGAGGAGGTAGGCCCCGCGGAATTCGATGGTCGATAGATACAGGCGGGCCCCTTTTGATGAAAGGCTCAATTTTGCATGGCTGCATTGCGCTTTGTGCAATGCAGCATAAATCCGGATCGACATGTGCCCCGCTTCCCGTCGGAAGCAGGGGCACGGCGATTTCGGTCCGGTCCGCGATGGTCAGGCAGCCTTGCCGGCAAAGCCCTGCCCGGCAAAACCCTGTCCGGCAAAGCCCTGCGCGCACCGATTTTCCGGCTGCCCATAATTGCTGCCGAACCGGTTGGCGAGGAAGGTGTCGAGGGCGATGTCTTCCTGGCGCACGAACCCCTGCTGCGGCAGGTCGCCGGAGGCCAGCATGTCGAGCACGGCGCAGATGCCGGAAGCGGTGGTGACCTGGATGGCGCTCAGAACCTTGCCGTTGACGCGGCGGCTGTAGACCTTGTTGGCGTAGGTTTCCTGGAGCAGGCGGCCATCCTTGCGGCCGGACACGGTCACGAACACGATGACCACGTCCTGGGTGGTGGCAGGCAGGGCGCTTTCGAAGATGTCCTTCAGCACCTCGCGGCGATGGCGCAGGCCCAGATCGTTGAGCAGCGCCTTCATGATCGCGGCATGGCCGGGATAGCGGATGGTGCGGTAGTTCAGGGTGCGCACCTTGCCCTTGAGCGTCTCGCACAATGTGCCGAGGCCGCCGGAGGTGTTGAAGGCTTCGTAGGTCACGCCGTCCAGCGAAAACTCCTCGCGCTCTTCCAGCGGCGGCACCTCGACCAGCTCGCCCTCGACGATCGCCTCGCACGGCTCGCAATATTCGTTGATGACGCCGTCCGTGCTCCAGGTCAGATTGTAGTTGAGCGCATTGGACGGATATTGCGGCAGGGCGCCGACGCGCATGCGCACGCTGTCCAGCGTGTCGAAACGGCTGGCAAGGTCGGACGCGACGATGGAGATGAAGCCCGGCGCCAGTCCGCACTGGGGAATGAAGGCGCTTTTCGCGGTCTTCGCCAGTTCCCTGACGCGACGGGTCGAGGCGACGTCTTCGGTGAGGTCGAGATAATGCACGCCGGCCGAAGCCGCCGCCTCGGCGATCCGCGTGGTGAGGTTGAAGGGCGCGGCGCTCAGCACGGCGAACTTGCCGGCCAGCGCCTTTTCCAGTTCGCCGGGCGCGGCGATATCCAGCTCCAGCGCCGAAACGCCCTCCACGCGATCCAGCCTCGCAAGCTGTTCTGCGGAGCGGTCGACGATGATGACGCGGTAATCGCCGGTCCCCGCCAGCATGCCCGCAATGGTGGAGCCGATCTTGCCCGCGCCGATGACGACGATTTCCTTCATGGCCAATCCCTCTGTCTGGTGAACCTGCGGCAATCATCGCCAGATCCACGTCGAAAGAAAGAATACATTCAGGCAGATCGATGCTATTATTTCAGCAGATCAACGCATGGATTTGACGATATGACGAAAAACACCGATCAGGAGCTGATCGCCCTGCTGCGCGAGAACGCGCGCGCGCCGACGGCGGAGCTGGCCCGCAGGCTCGGCGTGTCGCGCACCACGGTGCAAAGCCGCCTCGAACGGCTGGAAGCGCGCGGCGTCATCACCGGCTACGGCGTGCGGCTTTCCCCCGATTACGAGAAGGGGCTGGTGCGCGCGCATGTGCTTTTGACCGTCACCCCGAAACTGTCCGACAAGGTGGTCCGCGATCTGCGGGCAAAGCTTTCGGTGCGCGCGCTGCATTCGGTGAGCGGCAGTTTCGACATGATCGTGGAAGTCGAATCGCCCTCGATCAGCGATCTCGACACCCTGCTGGACGAAATCGGCGCGATGGAGGGGGTCGAGAGAACCCTGTCCTCCATCATCCTGTCGACGCGCATCGGGCGATGATGAGGCGGGCACGGCGGCAGGCGCCGGGCATTCAGCCCTCCGCCGCCTCATCGTTGTTCATGCCGCGCGCCACCACTTCGCAGGAGCGTTCCACCACGGCGGCGAAGGTCGGCACTTCCGGGTTCTTTTCGGTGCGATCGCGAAACAGCGCCGCGCGCGCCAGCAGCATCAGCGTCACCGGCGTGGTGACGGTGACGAACACGGCAATCAAGAGTTCGTGCAGCACCGGGCGGCTTTCGACGATCGAGAAGAACAGCATCGAGGCCAGCAGGATGCCGCCTGTGCCCCATGTGGTTCCGAGCGTCGGGGAATGCACGCGCTTGTAGAAGCTTTCCAGGCGCAGAAGCCCGATGGCGCCAAGCAGCGTCAGCCCTGCTCCGAGCAGCAGGAGGAAAGCGACGAGCAGCGCCGCCCACAGCGGAAGTTCGGCGGCATGGCTCATTCGATCACCTCGCCGCGCATGAGGAACTTCGCCAGCGCCGAGGTCGAGACGAAGCCCAGCAGGGAGATCACCAGAGCCGCCTCGAAATAGAGCGTCGAGCCGGTGCGGATGCCGAAGGTGATCAGCAAAAGCATGGCGCAGACATAGAGCGCATCGAGCGCCAGTACCCTGTCCTGCGCGCGCGGACCCTTGAACAGCCGCGCGCCGCAACACAACGCCGCCGCCGCCAGGAAAAACTGCGCCAGCGTGACGGACCAGAACAGGATTGTGACGCTCATTCGAAAATCTCCATCAGCAGCGCCTCGTAGCGCCCCTTGATCAGGTCGCTCCACGAATTCTCGCTGACCAGATCCAGCACATGGATCACCAGCAGGTCCTCGGCCGACCGGTACTCCACCCACGCGGTGCCGGGCGTGGAGGTGATGATGCAGGCGAGGAAGGCAAGTCCGGTGGGATCGCGCATTTCCAGCGGGATGACCACGAAGCCGGAGACCACCTTGAGGTTGCCGCCGCCAAGGTTGATCCGCGCCACCGCGATGTTGGAACGCAGGATATCGATGAAGACGACGCCCATCAGCCGCGCGATCCGGCTCCAGCGGCGAATGTGCGGCCTGGATGGTTGCAGCGCCGACATGGTCGATGCGGCAACCAGCGCAATGGCCGCGCCAAGCAGGAAATGCCCGGCGGTGAACCCGTTGAGCAACAGCCACATGAACAGCAGGGAAGCGGCCAGCAGCGGATAGGGGAGCAGTCGCGTCACCGGCCTGTCTCCATCTTCGGCGACGGCGCCTGACGGGCCGACAAAACTCCTTCGATATAGGCATCCGGCGAATGCAGCGATTGCGAGGTGGCGTCGACATAGGCCATCACCGGCCCGGCCCTGACCGTCATCGCCACGCACAGCGCCAGAAGCAGCGCGACCGGCGCGAACTCCACCACCAGAACGCGCGGCACCACGCCCTCGATGGGCGGCGCCCAGAAAGTGCGGATACCGACGCGCAGCATGGCCACCATGGCAAACAGGCCGGAGATGATCAGCACGGCGAAGAAAGCCCATGCCATGCCCGAAATCGCACCGTCATCGCCGGCGGACAGCGCCGCTGAAAGAAGCGCGAACTTGCCGAGAAAGCCGGACAGCGGCGGCAGGCCCGACAAAAGAATTCCGCACAGAACGAAGCAGATGCCGAGGATGGCGAGCGTCGCCGGCAAGGTGACGCCAACCTCCTCGTCGATCGCCTCCTCATCCGGATCGTCGCCGTAAGCCTCCATGGTCACGGCAAGAACGTTGGCGGCCGGGTCCTGCGAGCGGTCGACCAGTTCCACCAGCAGGAACAGCGCGCCGATCGTCAGCGTCGACGACGCCATGTAGAACAGCGCGCCCGCCGTAACGCCCGCATCGGCCATGCCCACCGCCGCCAGCAGCGTTCCCGCGGAGACCAGAACGCTGTAGGAAACCAGCCGCGCCATGGCCTGAGAAGCCAGAACGCCGATGGTGCCGAAAGTCATCGTCACCAGCCCCGCAATCAGCAGGCCGATATCGCCGAAGCTGGCGGAATCGCCGGCGCGCGCGCCAAGCAGCAGCGGCGACAGGCGCAGCACCGCATAGACGCCGACCTTGGTCATGATCGAGAAAATCGCGGCCACCGGAGCGGCAGCCGCCGAATAGGCGCCGGGCAGCCAGAAGCACAGGGGCCAGATGCCGGCCTTGGTGAGGAAGGCGATGCCCAAAATGGCGGTCCCGGCTTCCAGAAGCGCCCTGTCCTGCGCCGGCACGGCCGGAATGCGCACCGCAAGATCGGCCATGTTGAGCGTTCCGGTGACCCCGTAGATGAGGCTGACGCCGATCAGGAACAGCATCGAGGCCGCGAGATTGACGGCGATATAGTGCATGCCGAAGCGCACCCGCGTCACGCCCAGCCCATGCAGCATCAGCCCGTAGGAAGCGGCCAGCAGAACCTCGAAGAAAACGAACAGGTTGAACAGGTCGCCCGTCAGGAAAGCGCCGTTCAGGCCCATGAGCAGGAACTGGAACAGCGAGTGGAAATGCGGGCCGCCCTTGTGCCAGCGCGCCAGCGAGAACACCAGGGCGGCCGTCGCCAGCAGGGCGGTCAGCAAAAGCATCATGGCCGACAGCCGGTCGACGACCAGCACGATGCCGTAAGGTGCCGCCCAGTTGCCGAGCAGGTAGACGCTGGCCACCGAGCCTTCGACATCGGCCTGCGCCACCAGCATGCCGGCGATGACGAGCAGGCCAAGCGTCGCCGCGACATCGACCAGCGACTTGAAGGTGTGCCGCCTCTCGTCGAACAGCAGCAGGAATGCGCCGGTGACCAGTGGCAGGAGGATGGGGGCGATGTCGAGATGATCGGCCAGCTGCATCACGGCTCCCTGCCGTCGACATGGTCGCTTCCCGTCAGGCCGCGGGCCACGAGCATCACCACCAGAAACAGGGCCGTGGTGGCGAAGCCGATGACGATGGCCGTGAGCACCAGCGCCTGCGGGACCGGGTCGGTATAGGCTGCGGGGTCGACCGCGCCGCCCCTGTCCAGCACCGGCGGCACGCCGCTGCGCAGCCGTCCCATGGAAAAGATGAAGAGATTGACGCCATAGGCGATCAGCGACAGGCCGACGATCACCTGATAGGTGCGCGGCCGCAAAAGCAGCCAGACGCCGGAGCCGGTCAGCACGCCGATGGCGAGCGAGAGGGTGAGCTCGGTCATTGCGCCTCCTGCCCGGCCACAGCCGCCGTCTTCGCCACCCGAAGCTTGCGGATGGACTGGTGCGCCAGCGCGATCAGCATCAGGACCGTGGCCCCGAGCACCAGGGCAAAGACGCCGAGGTCGAAGAACAGGGCCGTGGCGGCCGGCACCTTCCCGATCGCGGGCAGATCCAGATATTGCGCATGGGTGGTCAGGAACGGATAGCCAGGCACCCACGACCCCATGCCGGTGGCCGCGGCGATCAGCAGCCCCCAGCCCATCCACTTGACCGGCAAGACGCGCAGCCGCTCCTCCACCCAGCGGGTGCCCGCTGCCAGATATTGCAGGATGAAGGCGGAAGCCAGAGCGATGCCGGCGACGAACCCGCCGCCCGGCAGATCGTGGCCGCGCAGGAACAGATAGGCCGACAGAACGATGATGACGGGGAACATCCACTGCATGATGACGGACGGCACATAAAGATAATCGCTGGCGATCGTGCCGGCGCCCGGCTTGGCGGCCGGATCGTCCGCCGACTGGTGGCGCTGCTGCTCGGTCGAACCGATGCTTTCCGGAGCCGGGCGGAAACGGCGCAGAAGCACGAAGACCGTGATGGCGACGATGCCGAGAACGGTGATCTCGCCGAACGTATCGAAGCTGCGGAAATCGACGAGGATCACGTTGACGACATTGCTGCCGCCGCCGAGCGGATAGGCGTTCTCGACGAAATAACCGGCGATGGTCTGCGGCGGCTGGCGCGCCATCACTGCATAGGAGACGATCGCCATGCCGAGGCCGCAGGCGATCGCCATCGCAAAGTCGCGATAGCGGCGCAGCTGCGCCCAGAATGCCTGCGCCGGCGTCTCGACCTCCTGCACCCTCTGCGGCAGCCAGCGCAGGCCAAGCAGGATCAGAACCGTGGTGACGACCTCGACCAGCAACTGGGTCAATGCAAGGTCGGGAGCCGAAAGCCACACGAAGGTGATGCAGGTGACCAGGCCAGCGCCGCTCAGCAGCATCAGGGCGACCAGCCGGTGGAATTTCGCCTGATGGGCAGCGCCGATGGCGCAGGCCATGCCCAGCACCCACAGGGCCGAGAACACCAGATCGCTGCTTGCCGGCAGTCTTATATCCGGCACCATCGGACCGCGCCACAGCGACAGGATGCCGGCGATGAAGGCGATGACGACGAGCAGGCGAAGCTGGGGTTGCAGACGGCGGGTTCCGAGCCACCCTTCGAGGAAGCGCGCCCAGCGCCACGAAACGGTGACCATCACCTGCTCGAAAATGCGCTGGCCGTTGATGCGCCGGAAGAAGGGAGGCCCCTCCTCGCTGGTTGCAAGATAAGTGCGGATGACGAGGAACATCAGCAGGCCGGCGACCAGCGCCACGATGCTCATCATCAGCGGCACGTTGAAACCGTGCCACACGGAGAGGCTGTAATAGGGCGTGGAATCGCCCAGAACCGACACCACCGCGCTGTGCAGATAAGGTCCCACGGTGCGCCCGGGAATGATGCCGACGATGAGGCAGATCAGCACCAGCAGGAGAACCGGCAGACGCATGAAGAAGGGAGGCTCGTGCGGTTCGCGCGGCAGGGGTTCCGGCGCCGTGCCGAAGAAGACGCTGTGAATGAAACGGATCGAATAGGTCACCGCGAAGGTGCTGGCGGCAACCGCCGCGTAGGGCGCGGCGGTGTCCAGCCATGAATCGGCATGATGCTCGATCGCTTCGGCAAAGAACATTTCCTTGGACAGGAAGCCGTTGAGCAGCGGCACGCCCGCCATGGCCGCACTGGCCACCATGGCCAGCGTCGCGGTGATCGGCATGGCGCTGAGCAGCCCGCCCAGCCGGCGCATGTCGCGCGTTCCCGTTTCATGATCGATGATGCCGGCGGCCATGAACAGCGACGCCTTGAAAGTCGCATGGTTCATCATATGGAAGATGGCGGCGACCGCGCCCAGCGGGCTGCCGAGGCTGAGCAGCATGGTGATGAGGCCAAGATGGCTGATCGTCGAATAGGCGAGCAGGCCTTTGATGTCCTGCTGGAAGATGGAGAAGAAGGCCCCCAGAACCAGCGTGATCACCCCGGCCAGTCCCACGATGTAGAACCATTCATAGGTTCCGGCCAGAACCGGCCAGAACCGCGTCATCAAAAACACGCCGGCCTTGACCATGGTGGCGGAGTGCAGGAAAGCCGAAACCGGCGTGGGCGCCGCCATGGCGTTGGGCAGCCAGAACTGGAACGGAAACTGCGCGCTCTTGGTGAAGGCGCCGAGCAGCACGAGGATCAGGATCGGCGTGTAAAGCTCGTGCTCGCGCAGCAGATTGCCGGACGCCAGCACCTCGTCCAGATCGTAGCTGCCGACAGCATGGCCGATCAGCAGCATGCCGGCGAGCAGCGCCAGCCCGCCGATGCCGGTGACGGTCAGCGACATGCGCGCGCCGTCGCGCGCCGCCGGATTGTGATGCCAGTAGCCGATCAGCAGGAAGGAGAAGACGCTCGTCATCTCCCAGAAAATCACCAGCTGGATGAGGTTGCCGGAGAGAACGACGCCCAGCATCGAGCCCGCGAAGGCAAGGAAAAACATGTAGAAGCGCGGTATGGGATCTTCCGGCGACATGTAATAGCGCGTGTAGATCACCACCAGAAAGCCGATGCCGGAAATCAGCATGGCGAACATCCAGGCAAAGCCGTCGAGACGGAAGACCAGTTCCAGGCCGAGCTCCGGCACCCAGCTGATCGTCTGGCGCACGGCATTGCCCGCGGCGATGTCCGGATAGGACAGCATCACCATGATGACGATGGCCAGCATCACCGCCCCGGCCAGCCAGGCTTCGGCATTGCGCGCATTGGACGGCAACAGCGCGGCGACAGCGCTCGCCACGAACGGCAGCACAATCATCCAGATGAGAGACGCGCCGCCCAGCATGCGGAGATCCTTGGATAGAGTCGAGACGATATTGCCTGATTTCATCCATTATGGTTGAATCTACCGCCGTACTGCAAGGGCCGGTCGATGCAAATATTTCCCGAACAGTGTCGGGCCGCCCGCGGCCTTCTGAACTGGACACAGGACCGGCTCGCCCGCGCCGCCGGCGTTTCGCGCAGCACGATCAAGGATTTCGAATGTCATCGCCACGCGCTTCAGCGCGGCTCCGAAGAGCTGGTGATCGGGGCGCTCGCGCGCTGCGGCGTGGAACTTCTGTTCGACGGCGACGGCGCGGGCATCGGCGTGCGCATGGAAAAGGCCGGCAATCCGCCGGTTGCGGCAAGGACCTGAAAAAACAAGCCGGCCGCGCTCTTTTCGAGGCGGCCGGCTTCCGTGGAT
>JAZIHP010000014.1:0-60899 GCA_036678505.1 Alphaproteobacteria bacterium | reverse complement strand
CGTGCGGGAGGCCGCATAGATGCCTGATCTTTTGCTCGAACTCCGTTCCGAGGAAATTCCTGCGCGTATGCAGCGCAAGGCTGCGGAAGACCTGAAGAAGATGGTCACAGACGGGCTGGTCGACGCCGGCCTGACCTATGAGGCGGCGCGCGCCTACTGGACGCCGCGCCGGCTGGCGCTCGATATGCGCGGGCTCACCGCCCGCTCGCGCGATGTGCGCGAGGAGCGCAAGGGGCCGAGCACCAAGGCGCCGGAAGCCGCCATCCAGGGCTTCCTGCGCTCCGCCGGGCTTGCCTCCATCGAAGAGGCGCATGTGCATTCGGACCCGAAGAAGGGCGATTTCTATGTCGCGCACATCGTCAGGCCGGGGCGTGCGGCGGAAGACATTATCGCCGAGCTGATACCCGGCGTCATCCGCGCCTTCCCATGGCCGAAATCCATGCGCTGGGGCGCCGCATCGGGGCCGAAAGGCCGCAGCTATGGCGGCGTTGCCGGGCGCGGCGGCGACGCCTTGCGCTGGGTGCGCCCGTTGCAGTCGATCCTGTGCACCTTCGGTCCCGAGACCAGCGAGCCGGCGGTGATCGAATTCGAGGTCGAGGGCGTGCGTTCGGGCAACGTCACCTATGGCCATCGGTTCCATGCGCCGCAGGCGATCACCGTGCGGCGCTTCGAGGATTACGCCGCCTCGCTGGAAGCCGCGAAGGTGGTGCTCGATGCCGACCGGCGCAAGGAGATGATCCACACGGATGCGCGCAATCTGGCCTTTGCCAGCGGGCTCGATCTCGTCGAGGACGACGGTCTGCTGGAAGAGGTCGCCGGGCTTGTCGAATGGCCGGTGGTTTTGCTCGGCGAATTCGAAGAGGATTTTCTGGCCATACCGCCGGAAGTCATCCGCCTCACCATCCGCGCCAACCAGAAGTGCTTCGTCGCCCGCCCGCGGGACGAGGCTGAGGCGCTGGCCAACCGCTTCCTGCTGATCTCGAACATCGAGGCGAAGGACGGCGGCCGGGAAATCGCCCTTGGCAACGGCAAGGTCGTGCGCGCGCGCCTTTCGGACGCCGTGCATTTCTGGAAAACCGATCAGGCCGACGTTCCGGACCTCGACCAGTTGCAGGGGGCGGCGCAAGAGCTTGCGCTGGACCTGGACAAACCGCTCGACCAGCGCATGGCGCGCCTCGACCATCTGGACGTGACCTTCCACGCGAAGCTCGGAACGCAGGGCGCGCGCGTTCGGCGCATCGTGCAACTGGCGCGTGAGCTTGCTCCGCTGGTTGGCGCCGACGCTGAACTGGCGGCGCGCGCTGCACTGCTTGCCAAGGCCGATCTCCAGACCGAAATCGTGGGTGAATTCCCCGAACTTCAGGGGGTGATGGGCCGCAAATATGCGCTGTTGCAGGGCGAGAAGCCCGAAGTCGCCGCAGCGATCGAGGAACACTACAAGCCGCAGGGGCCATCCGAGCGCGTGCCGACCGCTGCGGTCTCCGTTGCCGTGGCGCTGGCCGACAAGCTCGACACGCTGGCCGGCTTCTGGGCCATCGACGAGAAACCGACGGGCTCCAAGGACCCCTATGCGCTGCGCCGTGCGGCGCTTGGCGTGATCCGCCTGATTCTGGAAAACGATCTGCGTGTGAACCTCAAGGCGTTGATCGCAAGCGCGCATCGGGCCGTTTCGGAGAATGCGGGCCTGTCTCGGAAGCCGGCCTCGTCGCAGGCGATTGCAGAAGACATGCTTTCCTTCCTGCATGACCGCTTCAAGGTCTATCTGAAGGATGAGGGCGCGCGTTACGATGCCATCGATGCGGTTCTGACGGCCAATGCCGACAATCTCCTGCTCACCGCAAGGCGGCTGGAAGCGCTGATCGTTTTCCTCGATACCGAGGACGGCCAGAACCTTCTGGCCGGCACCAAGCGGGCCGCCAATATTCTCGCGGCCGAGGAAAAAAAGGGCACGGCGATTGCCGCTGCCGTCGATCCGGCCCTGTTTCGCGACGATGCGGAGAAGGCGTTGTTCACCGCCATCGGTCAGGCGGAGATCGATGCGCGCGCCGCGATTGGCGACGAGGATTTTTCGGGCGCCATGCGGGCTTTGAGCACGTTGCGCGCGCCGGTCGATGCCTTTTTTGAAAAGGTGCTCGTCAATGACGAGGATGGCGCCGTTCGCGCCAATCGCCTCGCCTTGCTGACCCGCATTCGCGCGGCCACCGGCGAAGTGGCCGATTTCTCGCGCATTGCCGGCTGATCGGGCGGGGATGGTGGAGCGTGGCCAAAATACTGCCAGCCGATGAAGCCCTTGAGGCGGCGCTGGCCCTGTTGAGGGCCGGCGAGGTCGTCGCCATTCCCACCGAGACGGTTTACGGTCTTGCCGGCGATGCCGCCAGCGGCGAGGCGGTGGCGCGCATTTATGAAACCAAGGGGCGGCCGCGCTTCAACCCGCTGATCGCCCATGTCAGCGACATGGCGATGGCCGAGCGGATCGGCCGTTTCGATCCGCTGTCGCGCAAGCTGGCCGAAGCCTTCTGGCCCGGACCTCTGACGATCGTCTTGCCGATGCAGCCGGATGCCGGCATCCATGCGCTGGCAACCGCCGGGCTGGATACCATCGCGCTGCGCATGCCGCGCGGTTTCGGCGCGAAGCTGATCGCCGCGCTTGGGCGGCCTCTCGCCGCGCCCAGCGCCAACACGTCCGGCCGCATCAGCGGCACCACCGCGCAGGCGGTAGCGGCCGATCTCGGAGAGCGTATCCGGCTGGTGGTGGATGGCGGCGCGACGCCGGTCGGTCTTGAATCGACCATCGTCAAGGTCGAGGACGGCAAGGTGCGCCTGCTGCGCCCCGGCGGCATCGCGGTGGAAGAGATCGAGGCGGTTGTTGGTCACAAGCCGCAGCGCGGCGCGAAGGGCATCGAAGCGCCGGGCATGATGCAGTCGCATTATGCGCCGAAGGCCGCAATGCGGCTTGGCGTGGAAGCCGTGCTTCCCGGCGAGGCGTTGCTGGCCTTCGGGCCGCAGCGCGTGGCCGGGGTTCAGAATGCGGTGGCGACGCTCAACCTTTCTCCTTCGGGAGATTTGCGCGAGGCGGCGGCCAATCTGTTTTCCTTCATGCACGAACTGGACCGCAGCGGCGCTGCCGCCATTGCGGTCGAACCCGTGCCCATGACGGGGTTGGGCGAGGCGATCAACGACCGGCTGGCGCGGGCGGCAGCTCCGCGCGATGCGGTGAACGGAGACTGAAACGTCATGGCAGACGCGGCACGTTCCCTCGATCCCGGTCTGGTGCGGCGTTTTGGCGAAATCGTCGGCGCGCGCCACGCGCTTACCGCGCCGCAGGATATCGCCCCCTATCTGGTCGAGCCGCGCGGGCTCTGGCATGGCCGCACCTCGCTGGTGCTGAGGCCGGGCAGCGTCGAAGAGGTGAGCCGCATCATGCGGCTGGCGACCGAAACCGCCACGCCCATCGTGCCCCAAAGCGGCAATACCGGGCTTGTCGGAGCACAGGTGCCCGATGCGGGCGGCGGGCAGGTGGTGCTGTCGCTGTCGCGGCTCAACCGCATCCGCGAGGTCGATCTTCTGTCGAATACGGTGATCGCCGAGGCCGGCGTCGTCCTTCAGACCTTGCAGGAAACGGCGGCGCAGGCAGATCGCCTGTTCCCGCTGTCGCTGGCCGCGCAGGGCTCGTGCCAGATCGGCGGCAATCTTTCCTCCAACGCCGGCGGCACCGATGTTCTTGCCTATGGCAATGCGCGCGAGCTGTGCCTGGGCGTGGAAGTCGTGCTTCCCACCGGCGAGGTGTTCGACGATCTGCGCAAGCTGAAGAAAGACAACACCGGCTACGACCTGAAGAACCTGTTCATCGGGGCCGAAGGTACGCTGGGGGTGATCACCGCGGCGGTGCTGAAATTGTTTCCGATGCCGAAGGGCAGGGAGGTCGCCTTCGTCGGCCTTCCGTCAGCGGAGGCAGCGCTTCACCTGTTCGGGATCGCCAGCGACAGGGCTGGCGCTTCGCTCACCGCTTTTGAGCTGATCGGGCAGAGGCCTTACGACTTCACGCTCGCGCATGCCGCCGGCGTGGCGCGGCCGCTGACGGGCGACTGGCCATGGTATGTGCTGATGGAGATTTCATCCGGCCGTTCCGCAGAGGACGCGCGTGGCCTGATGGAGGACATATTGGGCGCGGCGATCGAGAACGGCGTGGCCGGCGACGCGGTGATTGCCGCAAGCCTCTCGCAGGCCGCGGCGCTGTGGAATTTCCGCGAGGTTCTGCCCGAGGCGCAGAAGCCCGAAGGCGCTTCGATCAAGCACGATATTTCCGTGCCGATTGCCGCTATTCCCGCCTTTATCGACAAGGCAGGCAAGGCCGTCGGGCAGGTGGCGCCGGGCGCGCGTCCGGTCTGCTTCGGCCATATGGGCGACGGCAATCTGCATTATAACGTTTCCCGGCCCATCCATGGCGACGACGCCGCCTTCCTTGCGCTCTATCGCGCAGTCAACGATGCCGTGCATGCTGTCGTGCGCGAATTTTCCGGTTCGATCTCGGCCGAACATGGCATCGGCCAGCTGAAGCGCGACGAGCTGATCGCCACCGCGCCGCCCGTAGCCATCGATCTGATGCGCCGCGTGAAGGCGGCCTTCGATCCCGCCGGCATCATGAATCCGGGTAAGGTTATCTGAGCCTTTACGGCGATGCCTTTCGGTTGGGTTTTCCTAACCATCTGGAAGATCAGCAAAATTTAACCCAGTTTCTTAAGCGCCCCGGTAAGGGGCACGAGTTACCTTGCCTGCATAACGAGGCCGAAAACGGCCCGGGGAGACCGGAATACCGGCTCTCGGAAGAAAACAGGAAGGCCGCCGATGCAAACTGGACTGAAGCCAGTCTGGGCGGGGCGCGACATGCGCCTCGACCCCTTTCGCTTGCCGCAGATGGTGAGCTACGCCAGCCGCGAGGATCATGGCGACGTCACTTTGACCGTCGATCATCGTGGAGCGGTTCTGCGCCGGACGCTGGAGATGAGCGGCCTGCCCGCCGTCATCGCGCTTCCGTCGAACGTGTTCCGCGGCGTCGCCGCCCGCGCGCTGGAAGACGCGGAAGGCAATGTCACGGTGACGCTGGAATTGCTGCACGACGATCCCATGCTGTCCGTGCCTCTTCTGGTCGCCCACGATCTGGACGACGTGGCCGCAGACTGGCGCGCATGGTCGGAAGCCTACCGGCTGCCCATGCTGCTGATCGAGGCGGATGGCGTGGCGCGCACGCTGGAAGAATCACTCGGCGCCGCCATCAGGACCATGCCGCCGCAGGAACGCCGGCAGGGCCGTGCGCCGGCCCGCAGGCGGCCCCGCTTCCTTGCCCGCCGCCAGACCGGAAATCTGGGTTTGAGGCTGGTGATCGACGGCGAGGAAATCATCGCCCGAAACTGAGCCGGGCTCACACGCAATGTCCCGGAGCGGCGGCCCGAATTCGTTCGGGCTTATGCCGCTCCGGAGCCGTTCATGGTTTCACGGAATCCCCGAACCGCTCCAGGTCTTTGTCTTGTCGCGTCTGCGAACCGGAAAAGTGTTTCCACTTTTCCCGGAAACGCTCTAAACCGGTCTGAACTCATCGATGCGCCAGGCGCCGGCCCCGGCCATGCAGATGCGCGCCTTGTAGAGCGTCACGCCGTCGAAACTTTCACGGCTGCTGGAGAAAGCGCGGCACAACTCGCCTTTCACCTTCGTTTCGGAAATTCCCGAGATTGTTCCGCGCGAGCCCGTATCGGCATTGGCCCATGCCACGGACTGTCCGGCCAGCTCTTCGAGATCGGCTGAGGAGGCGGCATTGCGGACGGTCATCTGATCGGCGGCCAGAGCGGCATCGGTGGCCGTGCCACTCACTGGGGATGGCACATTGCCGGTGACGATCGAACGGTCTATCCCGGCTTTGTCGAGGCTGAAGCCGCCCACGCCGCAGCCACCGAGCGACAGGAGAGCGATGGACGCAATTGCCCGGACGGTGGCGCAAATCCCTCTCGGAAGCCGCCTGTTGTCGGAAGCTTGCGCATTGCGCAACAATGTCCATCTCCGGTGAAAGCTGAAAGTCGGGAAAAACTATGAGTGATGCCAGGTTAACAGATCATGACTTTACGCAGGAGGAAGAGCCATTTCGCCTGTTCGCCCAATGGCTTGACGATGCGTCAGCGTCCGAGATCAACGATCCCGGCGCGGTCGCGGTAGCCACCGTCGACGAAGAGGGGTTGCCCGATGTGCGCATGGTGCTGCTCAAGGGGTTCGATGAGCGCGGTTTCACTTTCTACACCAATTTCGAAAGCGCCAAGGGGCGTGAAATTCTCGGCAACATGAAGGCGGCCATGTGCTTCCACTGGAAATCGCTGCGCCGGCAGGTGCGGGTGCGCGGGCCTGTGGAAATCGTGTCGGATGCGGAGGCGGATGAATATTATGCCTCTCGCCCGCGCGGCAGCCGAATCGGCGCCTGGGCCTCCAGGCAGTCGCGCCCGCTGGAAAGCCGGTTTGCGCTGGAAAAGGCCGTTGCCGAGTACACCGCACGTCACGCGGTGGGCAACATTCCACGCCCTTCTTACTGGTCCGGTTTCAGAATTCTGCCGGAAACGATCGAATTCTGGCACGACCGCCCGTTCCGTCTTCACGACCGCGTCGTTTTCTCGCGCAAGCCCGATGGCGCGGGCTGGCAGACGACGCGGCTTTATCCATGAGCGGGAAATGAACACGCGGGAAGGGCGGCTGCGCGCATTTTTCGGCAGATACAGCCGCAACAGCAACGCCGCCCTTCTGGCGCCGGACAGCGCCGATATCGGCGCGCTGGCCGGCGCTTTCGCCGGTCATTTCGTCGGCGCGGGTCCGGCGGGCGTCATGGGAGGGACGAAGGACCCGTCGTTTCCGGACACCCTGCGGCAAGGCTTCCGGGCCTACCGGGCCATGGGCGGCACACGCTTCGAGATCATCGCTCTCGATGTGGAAATGCTGGACGACGCCAACGCCATGGTCAGGGCGGACTGGGAATTCGACTATCTTCGCCCGCGCGACGGGGCGAAGGGAACGATCGCCTTCCGCAATATCTACTTCGTCAATTTCGCCGGCGGTGACGCAAAAATCTTCGCCTGGATCACGCCGGACGAGGCGCAGGCCATGAAGGATCACGGGCTGATCTGACGTTCAGCCCTTCTTCCTGCTCATGAAGGCCATGAGCGCCTTGCGGGCCTCTTCGGACGTCAGCCGTTCGATGAAATGTTCGCTCTCGACGCGGATGCGTTCCCTGAGTTCCTCGCGGGAGCCGAGCATGAGATCGCGGGCGATCTTCAGTGCTTCGGGCGGCTTTTCCGCGATGTCCTCGGCTGCCGCCAGCGTCGTTTCCTCAAGCCTGTCCTCGTGGACTATGCCGTAGATCAGGCCGGCGGCGTGCGCGCGTTCGGCCGAAAAGCCCTCGCCGAGGCCAAGCAGGGCAAACGCGCCCTGCCGCCCGAGCAGGCGCGGGGCCAGCAGGCTGGACCCTGCTTCCGGCACGAGGCCGAGATCGACGAAGGGTGTGCGGAATACGGTGCGCGGGGTGGCCAGCGTCAGGTCGCAATGCAGGTTGATGGTCGTGCCGATGCCGACGGCGATGCCATCGACGCCCGACACGACCGGTTTTTGCGATCCCGCCAGGGCCAGCAGAAAATCCCACACTTCGGCTCCGCCTTCGCCGCCGGTGGCAATGGCGAGGAAATCGGCAAGGTCGTTGCCTGCGGAGAAAGCGCCGGGCACGCCGAGAAACACATGCACGCGCACGGCCGGATCGGCGTCGCCGCGGGTCAGCGCGCCGGCCATCGCCGCATACATGGCGCGGGTCAGCGCATTCTTCTTTTCGGGCCGGTTCATGCGGATGAGCTGGACCGCGCCGCGCCGCTCGATCTGTATGTGATGGGTCAAGTTTCGTTCCTCCGCCGCCCGTCAGGCCGTTATCAGCGATGCGCCGGCAAGGCCGAGACTCGTCGCCCCGCCCAGCACCCGCTCTTTAAGGGCCGCGACCTCGCCCAGCATGTTTTCGGCGAAGAAGCGGGCGAGCCCGACGCGCTCGCCGGTCTGGCCGGCGAGAGCCGCCTGCGCGAGATAGGCCCCGCCCGCCACCAGCGAGAACAGGCGCAGATAAGGCGTGGCCCCGCTCAATGCCTCCTGCATGGAGTTTCCGCCGAGCTTTTCTTGCAGATAGCGCGTCGCTTCGGCCAGATCATCGAGCGCTGCGCGAAGCAATTCTTCGCTGCGGCCAAAGCCTTCCACGCCCTTCACTCCGCCGATGATTGCGCCAAGTTCCCCGATATAGCCATGCACATGCTGGCCTTCGCCCAGCGGCAGCTTGCGGGTCACGAGGTCGATGGCCTGAATGCCGTTGGTGCCTTCGTAGATCGGCGCGATGCGGGCATCGCGGTAGAGAGCGGCGGCCCCCGTTTCCTCGATGAAGCCCATGCCGCCATGCACCTGCACGCCGAGGGAGGCGACGTCCATGCCGACATCGGTGGAGAAGGCCTTGGCCAGCGGCGTGAGAAGATTGGCGCGGTCGCGCCAGTGTTGCGCCTCGTCTGCCTCCGTCACGCGCGCCATGTCGATGGCGTGGGCGCAGCTGTAGGAGATGGAGCGGGCGATCCGGGTCAGCGCCTTCATGGTCAGCAGATTGCGCTGCACGTCCGGGTGGTGGACGATCGGCGCCATGCCTTCTCCCGTATAGGAAGCCGCCTTGCCCTGCCGGCGCTCATTGGCATAGGCCAGCGCCTTCTGGAACGCCGCCTCGGCAATGGCCACGCCCTGCATGCCCACCGCCAGACGCGCATTGTTCATCATCGTGAACATGCAGGCGAGGCCCTTGTTTTCCTCACCGATCAGCCAGCCGATGGCGCCGGGCTCCGCGCCGCCGAAGCCGTCGCCATAGATCATGGTGCAGGTGGGTGAGCCGTGAATGCCGAGCTTGTGTTCGAGACCGGAGCAGAACACGTCGTTGCGCGCGCCCGGCGATCCATCCGCGTTGACGAAGAATTTAGGCACGAGGAACAGCGAGATGCCGCGCGTGCCGGCCGGCGCATCCGGCAGGCGCGCCAGAACCAGATGCACGATGTTGTCGGTGAAATCGTGCTCGCCATAGGTGATGAAAATCTTCTGCCCGAAGATGCGGTAGGTGCCGTCGCCCACGCGTTCGGCGCGGGCGCGCAGCGCCGCCAGATCGGAGCCTGCCTGCGGCTCGGTCAGGTTCATGGTGCCCATCCATTCGCCCGACACCAGCTTGTCGAGATAGATGGCCTTCAGCTCGTCGGTGGCATGCTTTTCCAGCGCCTCGACCGCGCCCATGGTCAGCGTCGGCCCGATGCCGAAGGCCATGGAGGCCGAGTTCCACATTTCCAGGACGGCGACCGAGAGCATCATCGGCAGGCCTTGCCCGCCATATTCCTCCGGCCCGGTCAGGCTGTTCCACCCGCTTTCGCGCCAGCGCGTGTAAAGATCCTTCCAGCCGGGAGGGGTGGTGACGGCGGCATCCTTCAGGACCGCCCCGGTCTCGTCGCCGGCCTTGTAGAGAGGCGCGACTTCCTCGCTCGCGAAACGCCCGGCCTCACTCAGCACCGCATCGACCAGATCGCTGCCCAGTTCGCCCAGCGCGCCGGAGGCGAGCGCCTCCTCAAGTCCGGCCACATGCTTGAGAGTGAAGGCGATTTCTTCGACCGGTGCGCGATACATGCGGGGCTTCTCCTGATGCTGCCGGGGCACTTGCGGGATGCGGGCGCCGGCGAGCGCCGGCTTCCCGTTATTCTTTTTACGTAAACGTCAAACTTTGTCACGCGGATTTTACAACCCTGATCGCGAGCCGCGCCTCCGGGAAGGGTGGGCCGATCGGATGTCAACGATCCGTTAACCATAAATGATGAGGATTGCCGGTCAATCGCGAGGAATACCGGCTTGGGAGCAAGGCAGTCAGACTTTTGGCGAAGACTGTTCGCGGCAGCGGCAATCGCCCTTGCCACGCCGTTTTCCGCGCCCGCATCCGATTTCAGCGAGCCGTGGAAGCGCCAGGACCGCGCGCTGGTCGTCGATGCCTATGAATACAATTCGATAGACTGGGCCGAACTGGCCACCGACAAGCGCATCGTCGGCTTCATCAGCAAGGCTTCCGACGGGTTGCCCCCGCCCTATGCCTGCAAGGGCGACGAGACCGGGGTGCGGCTGTGCCGGGCGCTGTTTCGCCGCCACGCGGTGGCAAGGGAGCTGTTTCAGACGCGGCGCACCGTGGCCCGGGCGCTCGGCCTCGAATGGGGCGCCTATCATCTGGCCCGCCCCGGCAATCCGATCGAACAGGCGAACAACTTCATCGATTTCGCACAGCCCGGCCCGGACGACCTGCTGGCGCTGGACATCGAGGACAACGATCCGGAAAAGTGGATGTCGCTGGCCGACGCCGAGGAATTCGTGCGCCATGTGCATCGCCGCGTCGGACGCTTCCCGGTCCTCTACACCAACGGCTCGACCGCGCAGCATATTGCCGACCATCGCCGTCTCTATCCGTTGCTGTCCAGGTTGCCGCTCTGGTATGCGCGCTACAAGCCCGAGATCGACATGCATTTCCCCAAAGGCAACTGGCAAAGCTATGCGCTGTGGCAGTTCGCGACGCAGGCCAATTGCAATGCAAGGCGCTGCCCCTACCGGGTGCCCGGCACGCCGACCGACATCGACGTGAATGTCGCGGCAATGACCGGGGAAGAACTGCGCGCCGCCTGGCCGTTCGGCGGTCTGGTCGGCGTGCCGGTCGATATGCTGTTTCGCGTGCCGGTGCCCGTCGCGCGCGCCGACGCGCTGGAGGGCGAGGTCACCATCGCCTATGCCGATGTTGCGCAATTGCCGACATTTTCCATGCTGGCCGACGCGGTGGGCGAAGGCTGGCGCCGGATGCGTTATGGCTGGGCCGTGGCCATGAGCGGGCCTTACAGGGGCCGGCATCGCCATGGAATGGCGGAATATGCGACCGGCAGGCTGGAGGCCTTGCAGCAGATGGCCGCCGCAGCCGGAACCGCAGCCGGGATCGACCCGATAGAAACCGGATCGATCAAAGCGAAGGATTAGCCTCTTTCGCGTTCCACCGCGCGCCAGCCGATGTCGCGGCGGCAGAAGCCTTCCGGCCAGTCGATGCGCCCGACGGCTTCATAGGCGCGCTTTTGTGCTTCGCCGGCGCTTGCACCCATGGCGGTGACGTTCAGCACCCGCCCGCCATTGGCGACGAGGTCGCCGTCGCGCATCGCCGTGCCGGCATGAAAGATTTCCACATCGCCGCCCGCCGCCGCCGCTTCGACGCCACGGATGACGCTGCCTTTTTCCGGCGAGGCCGGATAGCCCTTCGCGGCCATCACCACGGTCAGCGCCGTTTCATCGCGCCAGCGGGCGGATGTGTGGGCGAGCTGGCCATCCACAGCCGCGTTGAGCAGGACCAGCAGGTCTTCCTTCAGGCGCATCATCAGCACCTGGCATTCGGGATCGCCGAAGCGGGTGTTGTATTCGATCAGCTTCGGGCCCTCGTCGTCGATCATCAGGCCGACGAACAACACGCCCTGAAAGGGATGACCCATTTCGGCCATGCCGCGCATGGTCGGCTCCACGATTTCGCGCATGGTGCGCTCGATGATTTCGGGCGTCATCACCGGCGCGGGCGAATAGGCGCCCATGCCGCCGGTGTTGGGGCCCGTATCGCCGTCGCCGACACGCTTGTGGTCCTGGGCCGTGCCGAAGGGCAGGGCCGTCTTGCCGTCGCACAGGCAGAAGAAGCTGGCTTCCTCGCCCGTGAGGAATTCCTCGACCACCACTTCGGCTCCCGCCACGCCGAAGGAACCGTCGAAACAGGCTTCCAGCGCTTCCATGGCTTCGGCAAGCGTCATCGCCACGGTCACGCCCTTGCCGGCGGCGAGGCCGTCCGCCTTGACGACGATCGGCGCGCCCTGTTCGCGCACATAGGCCTGTGCCGGCTCAAGCGCCGAAAATCGCCGGTAAGCGCCGGTCGGGATGTTGAAGCGCGCGCACAGATCCTTGGTAAAGCCCTTGGAGCCTTCCAGTCGCGCTGCCGCCTTCGACGGGCCGAAGACGCGGATGCCCGCCGCTCGCAGATCGTCGGCAAGACCGGCCACCAGCGGCGCTTCCGGGCCCACGACGACGAGATCGATGCCCTGATCGAGGCAGAAGCGGCGCACCGCATCGTGATCGCCGATGTCGAGCGCCGCCAGCTCCGCTTCGCGCGCAATGCCGGGATTGCCGGGTGCGGCGTAAAGCTTCGTCAGCAGCGGCGACGAAGCCAGCCGCCACGCCAGCGCATGCTCACGACCACCGGAGCCGAGAAGGAGAACGTTCATGGGCAGACCTCGCGCGTGTCGGATTGCAAGGGTTTCCGCTATTGGCGATGGCTATCGAGGTCAAGGCGTAATGCCCGGTTTGCGGCTGTTTCCACCAAACCTCAGCTCATTGCGTCCGCTGGCGACGAATCCCGTCCGGGATACATGCAACCTGGGGTGAAGCCGTGCTGTTCAGCCGGGCGGCATCGATCGCTGTCCCTATCGGGCCTCGACCCACGAAGCAGCGAGATCGCCCTGTTCCGGTATCGCCCTGTTCTGATATCGCCCTGTTCCGATATCGCGATGTTTAGCGGCGGCGTGCTTCAACCTGCGGCTTGACGCTCGCGCCTGCTCCTGCCACTTGAACCACCATGGAAAACATTCAGACGAAAGCATCGCAGGGGCGCGTCGCCGACGCGCCGGGCGGCCATTGGGTTTACCGTATCCTGCCGCGCGCCTTGTGGCCCTATGCGCAGCTTGCGCGCTGGGACCGCCCCATCGGCTGGCAGCTTCTTCTGTGGCCGTGCTGGTGGTCGGCGGCCATGGCGGCGTCCGCCTTTGCGCGCCCGGGAGATACGCTCCAGTCGCTCCTGCCCCTGCCTTCGACGCTGGCTCTCTTCTTCATCGGCGCCGTCGCCATGCGGGGCGCCGGCTGCACCTACAACGACATTGTGGACGTGGATATCGACAATCAGGTCGAGCGCACGCGGTCGCGTCCCCTGCCGTCCGGCAAGGTCAGCCGCCGCAAGGCGTGGCTGTTCCTCGTCCTCCAGGCGCTCGCCGGCCTTGCGGTTCTGCTGCAATTCGACAATTTCACCATTTTGCTCGGCATCTGCTCGCTGGCCGTGGTCGCGGCCTATCCGTTCATGAAGCGCATCACCAACTGGCCGCAATTCGTGCTCGGGCTCGCTTTCTCGTGGGGCGCGCTGATGGGCTGGTCGGCCGAATTCGGCGATCTCGACGGCCCGGCCATCCTGCTCTATGCCGGCGCGATCCTGTGGACGATCGGCTACGACACCATCTACGCCCATCAGGACAAGGAAGACGACGCCATCGTGGGCGTCAAATCCACCGCGCGCCTGTTCGGGGAGAACACGAAGACGTGGCTGATCGTGCTCTATGCCGGCGCGCTGATGTGCTTTGCCGTGGCCTTCGCCAATGCGCAGGTGCCGATGCCGTCCATGGCCGGGCTGATCGCCGCCGCGGTCCATATGGGTCGTCAGATTCTCGTGCTCGACATCGATGACGGCGACCAGTGCCTGAAACTGTTCAAGTCGAACAATCAGGTCGGCTGGCTGATCTTCCTCGGCCTTGTCGGCGGCGCCTGCTGGAGCTTCCTCAAGCCGATGATCTAGAGCGTTTCCAGGAAAAGTGGGAACGCTTTTCCGGTTCACAAACACGACAAGACAAAGACCTGGAGCCGTTCGGCTATTCCGTGAAACCATGAACGGCTCCAGGCGAGAACCCTGTCGATCCGGCCGGCACCGCGCGACGGATCGAAGAATTGCCCCGCGGCTCTGGAATTTCTTCCTATGCGAGCGCATATAAGGGCCGACACCAACCCCGTTCATCTGGCAGGCAGGTTATATGCGCGACCCGTATGAGGTTCTGGGCGTTGCGAGGAACGCCTCGGCAAAGGAAATCAAGTCGGCCTATCGAAAGCTGGCCAAGAAATATCATCCGGACCAGAATCCGGACGATCCCAGGGCCAAGGACCATTTCGCGGCTGCAAATCAGGCTTATGAGATCGTCGGCGACGAGAAACAGCGCGCCGCTTTCGATCGTGGCGAGATCGGCCCGGACGGCAAGCCGCTGTTCCAGGGCTTCGAGGGGGCGGCCGGCGGCGATCCCTTCGCCGGCTTCCGGCGCCAGCAGGGGCCGGGCGGCCCGCATTTCGAATTCCGCGCGGGCGGCCCCGGCGGCCCCGGCGGCGAATCTTTCGGCGACGACATCTTCAGCCATATTTTCGGCGATGCCTTCGCCCGCCAGCAGGGCGCGCGCGCCTCTGGCGGCGAGCGCAGGGCGCAGGCTCCGCGCGGTCAGGACATCAATGTCGAGCTTGGCATCAGCATCGAGGAAGCGGCGACGACGCCGAAGGTGACGGCCCAGTTTCCCGATGGCCGCAAGGTCGCTGTCAAGCTGCCCGCCTATGTGGAGGATGGCCAGACCATCCGGCTCAAGGGGCAGGGCGCGCAAGGCTATGGCGCGCCGGGCGATGCCCTGGTCAGGATCCGGTTCCTGAAACATCCGCGTTACAATGCGGAGGGCCGGGACCTGCATGTCGACCTGCCGGTTTCGCTGCGCGATGCCGTGGTGGGCGCCAAGATTCCCGTGGAAACGCCGACCGGCAAACTGGCGGTCAACGTGCCGGCATGGTCCAGTTCCGACAAGGTTCTGCGCCTGAAGGGCAAGGGTCTGCCGACGAAGGCCGGAGGCCATGGCGACCTCTATGTGCATGTCAGGCTGATGTTGCCGGAAGGCGGCGACGGCGAGCTTGAGGCGCTGATGCGGGCAAAGAAGGTGTGACCGGCAATCGCTGCCTTGACGTTGAGACCTTGAAGCCCGGGTGCGCCTGTGCGATAGGGCTTGCTCTCAAGCGGACAATTTGCGGAGAACGCTGACATGGCGGGTGTACAGGGCCTCATGGCCGGGAAGCGCGGCCTCATTCTGGGTGTCGCCAACAATCGCTCCATCGCTTACGGTATTGCCAGGGCCTGTGTCGATCACGGCGCCGAGATCGCGCTGACCTATCAGGGGGAGGCGTTCAAGAAGCGCGTCGAGCCGCTGGCGGCGGAACTTGGCGCCCACATCGCCGGACATTGCGACGTGACCGATCCCGAAAGCCTGGATGCGGTGTTTGCCGAGGTCGAGCGCCATTTCGGCAAGATCGATTTTCTGGTTCACGCCATCGCCTTTTCCGACAAGGAAGAGCTGGACGGGCGCTACGTGGAGACCACGCGCGCCAATTTCAACCGCACCATGGAAATCTCGGTGTTTTCCTTCACCGACATCGCCAGGCGCGCCGAAGCCATCATGAACGATGGCGGCTCGCTGCTCACCCTGACCTATTACGGCGCCGAGAAGGTGATGCCGCATTATAACGTCATGGGCGTGGCCAAGGCGGCGCTGGAGGCCAGCGTGCGCTATCTGGCGGTCGATCTGGGTGGCCGCGGCATCCGCGTCAACGCCATCTCCGCCGGTCCGATCAAGACGCTGGCCGCATCGGGCATCGGCGATTTCCGTTATATCCTGAAGTGGAACGAGTACAACTCGCCGCTCAAGCGCACGGTCACGCCGGAAGAGGTCGGTGATTCGGGGCTGTATCTGCTGTCGGATCTGTCGCGCGTCGTCACCGGCGAGGTGCATCACGTCGATTCCGGTTATCATGTCGTCGGCATGAAGGCCGTCGACGCGCCCGACATCTCCACCGTCAGGGACTGACGGTCCACAATTTGTTTCGGCGCGACGGCCGAAATTGTCAGAGGACGCTCCCGGAAAATGCCTGCGCCTGTTTATGTGGTGCGTCACGGTCAGACCGACTGGAACGCGGAACTTCGTCTTCAGGGGCAGGCCGATATCGATCTCAATGCCCTTGGCCGAAAGCAGGCGGCAGCCAACGGGCGCGCGCTCGCCGGCCTGATCGGCGCTGCCGACGGATATGATTTCGTTGCCAGCCCCATGGCGCGCACCCGCCACACGATGGAGCTGCTGCGCGGCGCGATGGGGATCGATGCCACGGCCTACCGGATGGACGAGCGCCTCAAGGAGCTGAATTTCGGCGACTGGCAGGGCTATACGGCCGACGAGCTGGAAGCGTTGCACCCCGGCTCGACCCGCGAGCGCCATCTTGCCAAATGGGATTTCCAGCCGCCCGGCGAAGGCGCTGAAAGCTATCAGATGCTTCTGGAGCGGGTCACGCCCGTGTTTCGCACATTGCAGGGCCCCGCCGTCTGCGTGACCCATGGCGGCGTGATACGCGGCCTGTTCCGCTTTGCCGGGGGGCTGAGCAAGGAGGAAGCCTGCGCGCTCGCCATTCCGCAGGACCGTATCCTGCGCTGGCAGGGCGGCCGGCTGGACTGGCTCTGAGAGCCCGTCCGTCAGGCCTCTGCTGTCTTATTCGACCACCTGCATATCGGTGATGACGTTTTCGCCGCCGGTCACGTCATAGGCGATGACGACTTCCATGCCGGCGCTGAGCGCATCCACGTCCATTTCGGCGTTGAGCTTGTAGGACTTGCCGTCATCCAGCGTCAGGGTCATGTTTTCCTTGTTGACCTGCCTGATCGTTCCTTCGGTCTGCTCGGCGAAAGCCATGCCCGAAAGCATCACGAGAGCTGCGGCGGCGCCGGCAAGGGTGCGCCAGATTCGAGTTTGCATGTGTCGTCCTCTTGTTTCTTGCTCCGGCTGAAACCGGTTGATTGCGGAGACGCGGCGATGTGAACAGAACCAGCTCAATGTGTCAAAGCTTAGACGCCGACGATGACGGTTTGACCACCGCAAAAAACGCCAATAGAACGCTGTCAACATCCGATCGGGACCGGGCCATTCGAGGGGTCGCGGCCTGAAAAGGCAGGGGTTTGCCAATGTCGCACAACACGTTCGGCCATCTGTTCCGCGTTACCACATGGGGCGAAAGCCATGGGGCGGCGCTGGGCTGCGTGGTTGACGGCTGCCCGCCCGGCATCCGCTTCACGCTGGCCGACATCCAGTCGCAACTCGACCGCCGCCGCCCCGGCCAGTCGCGTTTCGTGACGCAGAGGCGCGAGCCCGACCAGGTCAGGGTTCTGTCCGGCTTCGTCTTCGACGATGATGGCGAGACGATGACCACCACCGGCACCCCCGTCTCGATGCTGATCGAGAATGTCGACCAGCGCTCGAAGGATTATGGCGAGATCGCGCGGCAGTACCGCCCCGGCCATGCCGATTACACCTACGACGTCAAATACGGCCTGCGCGATCATCGCGGCGGCGGGCGTTCGTCCGCACGCGAGACCGCCGCGCGCGTTGCCGCCGGCGCTCTCGCCCGCAAGGTGGTGCCGGGCCTGGTCGTGCGCGGCGCACTGGTTTCGGTGGGCGTGAAAGACATTGACCGGGCCAGCTGGGACTGGGATTTCGTCGGCCATGAAGACAATCCCTTCTTCACCCCGGACCCGGCTTCCGTTCCCGTTTTCACCAGCTATCTGGACGAGATCCGCAAGGCGGGCTCTTCGGTCGGCGCGGTGGTGGAAATCGTGGCCGAGGGCGTTCCGGCCGGCCTCGGCGCGCCGCTCTACGGCAAGCTCGACCAGGACATTGCCGGCAACCTGATGTCCATCAACGCGGTCAAGGGCGTCGAGATCGGCAACGGCTTCGAGGCGGCCCGCATCACCGGCGAGGAAAATGCCGACGAGATGCGCATGGGCGAGGGCGGCCGCCCCGTGTTCCTGTCCAACAAGGCCGGCGGCATCCTTGGCGGCATTTCGACCGGCGCGCCGGTGGTGGCGCGTTTTGCGGTGAAGCCGACCTCCTCCATCCTCAATCCGCGCCTGTCGATCGACAGGGACGGGGCCGAGGTGGAAGTGCGCACCAGGGGCCGCCACGATCCGTGTGTCGGCATTCGCGCCGTGCCGGTCGGCGAGGCCATGGTCGCCTGCGCCATCGCCGATCACTATCTGCGCCATCGCGGCCAGACCGGCAGGGCGCACGCGTAGCCGGCAGCGGAAGGACGGGCTTGCCCGGCCCCGTTCGAGGCCTTATGCCGTTGGTGCCTTATTGCATCGTTCCCTTTCAGCGAAGTGAGCCCCATGTCCTACGACCAGAAGAAGATCGTCGAAGCCATCCGCGCCTTCGAGCGTGGCGAGATCGTGGTGGTCATGGACGATGACGGACGCGAGAACGAGGGCGACCTGATCGTCGCCGCCGTTCATTGCACGCCCGAGAAGATGGCCTTCATCGTGCGCCACACCTCCGGCATCGTCTGCACGCCGATGCTGCGCGAGGATGCGCGGCGGCTCAACCTTGCGCCCATGGTGGCCGAAAACGATTCCGCCCACACCACCGCCTTCACCGTGTCGGTCGATTTCAAGCATGGCACGACGACCGGCATTTCCGCCGACGATCGCACGCTGACGGTGCGCAATCTGGCCAATGGCAATGTCGGCCCGTCCGATTTCGTGCGCCCCGGCCACATCTTCCCGCTCATCGCCCGCGAGGGCGGCGTGCTGATGCGCTCGGGCCATACGGAAGCTGCCGTCGATCTGTGCAAGCTTGCCAATCTGCCGCCCGTCGGCGTCATTTCCGAACTGGTGAACGACGACGGCACGGTGATGCGCGGACCGCAGGTGCAGGCCTTTGCTGAAAAGAACGGGCTGAAGCAGGTGTCTGTGGCAGACCTCATCGCCTACCGCCAGCGTCAGGAAACCCTGGTCGAGCGCGTCGCCTGCACCGATATCGAAACGTCCGGCGGCAAGGCCAGGCTCTACGCCTATACGCTTCCGTGGGACCCCATGCAGCATCTGGCGATCGTCTTCGGCGACATTCGCGACGGCGAGGACGTGCCGGTGCGCCTTCATCCTGAAGATGTCGTTGCCGACGTGTTCGGCACCGGCGGCCGGCTGGATGGCATCATGCAAACTTTTGGCGAGCAGCAGCGCGGGGTCATCGTCTATCTGCGGGAAGGCTCGGTCGGCGTCGGCCAGAAGGAAAGCCGCAACCGTGGCGCGGACGAGGACCATGAGGAAGCCCGCGCCCGCGAAAGTGAATGGCGCGAGATCGGGCTGGGCGCGCAGATCCTGAAGGATCTCGGCATCTCGTCGATCAACCTGATCGCGTCGCGCGAGCGCCATTATATCGGGCTGGAAGGCTTCGGCATCCGCATCGCAAAGACTGAAATCGCCTGATTTCGCATCTGTCGTGATTTTTTGGGCGATCGCATTTTTGAGATCGCCCGATCTGCCCGCGCCGGACCCGAGGGCCAGAGGGCCAGAGGAGCGGAGGGCCAGAGGGCCAGAGGGGCGGCGGGCGCTCGTCATCGCCTCGCTGATGCGGGGCTGGTTTTGTGCGTCCTTCGAAAGACTGCGTAAGAAGCCGCGGCCTTCATGCGCGCGGCCTTCATGCACGCGGCCTTCATGCACGCGGATGGATGCTTTCGCCAAGTGAGCTGTTGATCAAAAAGCTTCCCGGCACTGAAAACATGGTCAAGCGGGCGGCATGTGCTTATATCGGGGCATGGTCACCCGCCTCTACAGCCATCCGGTCTATCTGGAGCATCTGACGCCGCCGGGACATCCCGAGCGTCCGGACCGCCTGCGCGCCATCGAACGCGTGCTGATGGAAGAGCCGTTCGAATTGCTGGACCGCGCCGAGGCTCCGCCAGGCGATGAGGCGGCCCTTCTTTACGCCCACCCCGAAAGCTATGTGGCGCAACTGCGCGCCGCCGTGCCGCAGGAGGGCATCGCCACCATCGATGGCGACACCGTTATGAGCCCGAAGAGCTGGCAGGCCGCCCTGACCGCGATCGGCGCGGCCAATGCGGCGGTGGACGATGTGTTCTCGGGCGCTGCGGACAATGTGTTCGTGGCCTCGCGCCCTCCCGGTCATCACGCCGAGAAAAGCACGGCCATGGGCTTTTGCCTGTTCAACAATGCCGCGATCGCTGCCCGCCATGCGCAGAAGAAGCACGGTGCCGGGCGCGTCGCCATCATCGACTGGGACGTTCATCACGGCAACGGCACCCAGGACATCTTCTGGGACGACCCGAGCGTTCTTTATTGCTCGACGCACCAGTTGCCGCTTTTTCCCGGCAGCGGGCGGCGCAATGAAACCGGCGCGTTCGGCAATGTCGTCAATGCGCCGCTGGCGCCCGGCACGGGCTCCGAAGCCTTCCGCGAGGCTTTCGGCACCCGCATCCTGCCGCGCATCGACGACTTCGCCCCGGACCTGATCGTCATCTCGGCCGGCTTCGACGCTCACCATCGCGACCCGCTGGCCGATATCAATCTGACCGAGGACGATTTCGACTGGGCGACGGGCTATGTGCTGGAGCGCGCGGCGCGCTATTGCGACAACCGGCTCGTCAGCCTGCTGGAAGGCGGCTACGACCTGCAAGGGCTGGCGTTTTCAGTGGCGGCGCATGTCGGCCGCCTGATGAAGGGATAGGATGCATGGAAGCTTCGACCAACGAAGACGTGAAGGCGATGAGCTTCGAGCAGGCGCTCGACGCTCTGGAAAAGATCGTCGAGGACCTTGAGCGCGGCGAGGTTCCGCTCGATCAGTCCATCCGCATCTATGAACGCGGCGAAGCTCTGAAAGCCCATTGCGACCGCCTGCTGAAGGCGGCGGAGGACAAGGTGGAGAAGATCAGGCTCGCCCGCGACGGCAAGCCCGCCGGCACCGAGCCTCTCGACGCGGAATAAGCCGGACGCGGAATAAGCCGGACGCGGCCGACCCGGAAGCGGCGGGCCTGAAAGCGGCGGACATTGAACGGTCCGTTACCCGAACGGCGCTTTCCGGCGGGCCCGGTGCGGCCTACATTGCCGGCATCGGAGCGCCAGACGTGGCGGCAGTCGTGCAGGGCAGGCTCTGGCATTCTGGATGGGCACCGGCAAAATCCGAAAATGCCGGACGGGCATCGCTTCGATGTCCCGACGCCAAATTGTGAGGCAGGCCATGAGCTTTTTTCCCGGAAACGACCCCAATGCCGGCGATGCGTTCGCCTGCGACCAGATCGAGCTGATGGTCGTGCCCAATGCCCGTGACATCGACGGATTTCAGGTGCGCCGCGCCCTGCCGACAGCCCGCCGCAGGCTGGTCGGCCCCTTCATCTTCTTCGACCGCATGGGTCCCGCGATATTGCGGGCCGGCGAGGCGCTGGACGTGCGCCCCCATCCGCATATCGGGCTGTCCACCGTCACCTATCTTTTCGACGGCAAGATCAGGCACCGCGATTCGCTGGGCACCGAAATGGTGATCGAGCCGGGCGACGTGAACCTGATGACGGCTGGCCGGGGCATCGTTCATTCCGAGCGCACGCCCGAGGAACTGCGCGGCGCGCCGATGTCCGTCTCCGGCCTGCAAACCTGGCTCGCCCTGCCGGTCGGCAAGGAAGAAATTGCCCCCGTTTTCGACCATACGGTGAAGGCCGAACTGCCCCGCTTCGAGGCCGAAGGTGTGAAGGGCAGGGTCGTCATCGGCACCTTCGAGGGCATGAACTCGCTGGTCTCGGTGGCCTCGAAGACGCTTTATGCCGATATCCGGCTGGAGGCCGGGGCCAGCGTGAAAATACCGCGGGATGCCGAGGAACGCGCCATCTATACGCTGGACGGAGAGGTTTCCATCTCCGCCGATCGTTTCCCTGCCGACCGGCTGCTGGTTTTCAAGCCCGGCGACGAGATCGTGGTGAGTTCCGAACGCGGCGCGCATTTCATGCTCTTCGGCGGCGATTCGCTGGGCGGCAAGCGTTATATCTGGTGGAATTTCGTCTCCTCCTCGAAAGAGCGCATCGAGCAGGCCAAGGAAGAATGGCGCAGCGGCCGCTTCGATATCGTGCCGGGCGACGAGGAAGAATTCGTGCCGCTGCCAAAGGGCTGAGCAACAAGTGTGCCGGGCCTGGGGGCGGCGTTTACATTTCCGGCCTGCCGGCCTATTCCGGCCACAGGCTCCAGCTTCGGGAGGACGCCATCGATGAACGCCACGCCCCATACCAAGCCTCTTGAGACGCCGCTTCTCGACAAGGTCCGCATTCCGGCGGACATGCGAACCCTTCCCGAAAGCGCATTGCCGCAACTGGCCGATGAGCTGCGCCGGGAAACCATCGACGTCGTGTCGCACACGGGAGGCCATCTGGGCGCCGGGCTTGGCGTGATCGAGCTGACCGTGGCGCTGCACTATGTGTTCGAGACGCCCGCCGACCGCATCGTCTGGGATGTCGGCCATCAGACCTATCCGCACAAGATCCTCACCGGACGCCGCGACCGCATCCGCACCCTGCGGCAGGAAGGTGGCCTCTCGGGCTTCACCAAGCGCGACGAGAGCGAATACGATCCTTTCGGCGCGGCGCATTCCTCCACCTCCATTTCCGCCGGCCTCGGCATGGCGGTGGCGCGCGATCTGGCCGGCGGGCGCAACAACGTCATCGCCGTCATCGGCGATGGCTCCATGTCCGCCGGCATGGCCTATGAGGCGCTCAACAATGCGGGCGCGCAGGGCTCGCGGCTGATCGTCATCCTCAACGACAACGACATGTCGATTGCGCCGCCCAGCGGCGCGATGAGCGCCTATCTGGCGAGGCTCGCTTCGGGGCGCACCTATCAGGGCTTTCGTGAACTGGGCAAGAAACTGACCGCTTATCTGGGCAAGCGCGCCGACCGGGCGATCACCCGGGCGGTGGAGCATGCACGCGGCTATGTCACCGGCGGAACGCTGTTCGAGGAGATGGGCTTCTTCCACATCGGCCCCATCGACGGCCACAATCTGGAGCATCTGGTTCCGGTGCTGAAGAATGTGCGCGACCATGGCGAAGGCCCGGTGCTCATCCATGTGGTGACGCAGAAGGGCAAGGGCTATGCGCCCGCCGAAGCCGCCGCCGACAAATATCATGGCGTCAACAAGTTCGACGTCATCACCGGCGCGCAGGCCAAGGCGCCGGCAAATTCGCCGGCCTATACAAGGGTATTCGCCGAAAGCCTGATCCAGGAAGCGCGGCAGGACGAGAAAATCGTCGCCGTCACCGCCGCCATGCCTTCCGGCACCGGGCTCGACCTGTTCGGCGAGGCGTTTCCCTCACGCACCTTCGACGTGGGCATTGCCGAGCAGCATGCCGTGACCTTCGCCGCAGGGCTCGCCACCGAGGGGTATCGCCCCTTCGCCGCGATCTATTCCACCTTCCTGCAACGCGCCTACGATCAGGTCGTGCATGACGTGGCGATCCAGAAGCTGCCGGTGCGTTTCCCCATCGACCGCGCGGGCTTCGTGGGAGCGGACGGGCCGACCCATTGCGGCGCCTTCGACACCACCTTCCTCGCCTCGCTGCCGGGCTTCGTGGTCATGGCCGCCGCCGACGAGGCGGAGCTGAAGCATATGGTGCGCACCGCGGCGGAATATGACGACGGCCCGATCTCCTTCCGCTATCCGCGCGGCAACGGCATCGGCGTCGACATGCCCGAACGCGGCGAGGCGCTCGCCATCGGCAAGGGGCGGATCATGCGGCAGGGCACGCGCGTGGCGCTCTTGTCCTTCGGCACGCGGCTGGCGGACTGCCTGCTGGCCGCCGAGGCGCTGGATGCGGCCGGGCTTTCCGCCACGGTTGCCGATGCGCGTTTCGCCAGGCCTCTGGATGCCGACTTGGTGCGCCGCCTGGCGCGCGAGCACGAAATTCTGGTGACGGTGGAAGAGGGCGCCATCGGCGGTTTCGCCACGCATGTGCTGCACTTCCTTGCCCATGAAGGTTTGCTGGACGGCGGCCTGAAGGTGCGCCCGCTGGTGCTGCCGGACGCGTTCACCGATCACGGCAAGCCGGAGAAGATGTATGCGCAGGCCGGGCTGGACAGCGCCGGTATCGTCAGGACCGTCTTTGCAGCGCTTGGCCGCGCCGAAAGCGCCCGGCACGCCTGAGCGCGCTGCGGATATCGGCGAAGGCTTGTTTCGCTTGCCCTGCCGCATTTGCGGCATGGTTGCCGCATCGTTGCATCGCGAGCGTGGAGCCGTTCCTGCCGCCTTGCTCGTAACTCTCTGTTTACGCTGGTTTTTGGCGTTTCGCTTACCGTTTTGGTTGGCCGAATCTCAACGTCGCGCTGTTAGCTCTGACCTCGACAAGGGGCGTGATGACAGTGAAAGCGATTTTCTGCGGTCTGGCGGTTTTGATGGCGGGAACGGCGCATGGCGCCGCCGAACTGCGTATCGATTCCCGCATCGACGAGGCGGCGCGCGAGATCGTGGCCGCACGGATGGGCGAGTTGCGCGGCAGCTTCGCGCCCGGCCAGCAGCCGGTCCTCGTCCGGCGGCAAGCGGAGCGGAAGCCGCGCGAGCCGCTCAAGGTTCTCCAGTATGGCCGCTATCGCGAAAGCCCGCGCCCGGAACCGCAAACAAGGAAGACCCGCTGACGGCGCTTGCGTTCCGCTCCGCCTTTCGTCAATGAAGGCGGATGAAGCCCGAAGCACCCGCCAGCCGGCGGCTGCGTCTCGATGAACTGCTTGTCGAGCGCGGCCTGTTCGCCAGCCGATCCCGCGCCCGCGACGCGATCGGGCGTGGAACCGTGCGTGTGGACGGGCAAGCAGCGGCGAAAGCCGGGCGAGCGGTGGCGGTCGATGCCGCGTTGGAAATCGACGATCCGGCCCGCGCCTATGTCTCGCGCGCTGCGCTGAAGCTGATCGCCGGTCTCGATGGCTTCGGCCTCGATCCGGCTGGCTGCACGGCGCTCGATATCGGCGCGTCCACCGGCGGCTTCACGCAGGTGCTGCTGGAGCGGGGCGCCGCCCACGTCACGGCGATCGATGTCGGGCATGGCCAGATGCGCGGGGAAATCGCGGCCGACCCGCGCGTTACGTCGATAGAAGGCCTGAACGCGCGTGACCTGACCGCCGCCGGTCTGGGCGGCCGCGTGCCGGATTTCATCGTTTCCGATGTCAGCTTCATCTCGCTGAAACTTGCCTTGCCGCCGGCTCTGGCGCTGGCGGCGGCAGGGGCGAAAGCGGTGCTTCTGGTCAAGCCCCAGTTCGAGGCGGGGCGCGAGGCCATCGGCAAGGGGGGGCTTCTGAAAAGCGCCGACGATGCCGGGCGGGTCGCCGGCAGCCTGCGCGACTGGCTGGATGCGCAGCCGGGCTGGCGGGCGCTCGGCCTGCACCCCTCACCAATCGAGGGCGGCGACGGCAACCGCGAATTTCTGCTGGCCGGAGTGAAAGACCGATGAGCGCGCGCTTCACGATAGACAGGCTGGGCGCGCAGGGCGATGGCGTGGCCAACACCGAAAGCGGGCAGGTCTTCATTCCCTACACCCTTGCAGGAGAGGTGGTGACCGCCGCCCGCGAGCGCGACCGGGCGACGCTGATGGCCGTTCTGGAAAAATCCCCGCTCAGGATCGAGCCCGCCTGCCGCCATTTCGGCGATTGCGGCGGCTGTGCGGTCCAGCATCTGGAAGAGGGCGCCTATCGTGCATGGAAACGCGACAGGGTGGTGCAGGCGCTGAAGGGCGCGCGCATCGAATGCGCGGTGGACGATCTGGTGCCGTGCGCGCCGCACACGCGCCGCCGGGTTTCCTTCAGCGCCCGGCGCACCGACACGGGCCTCGTCCTGGGGTTCAACCGGCATCTGTCGTCGCAGATCGTTCCGCTTGAGGAATGCCCCGTCGCCGTGCCGCAGATCGTGGGCGCGCTGGATATGCTGCGTGAGCTTGGCGCGCTGATCTGCGCCACGGCGAAACCTTTCCACATGACTGTCACCGCCACCGCGTCGGGTCTCGACGTGGCGGCTTCCGATTCGGGGCGCATGGGCGAACGCCAGCGCCAGATCGCCGCGAATTTCGTGGTCCACCATGGGCTGGCGCGGCTCTCGGTCGATGGCGAAATCGTCATCGAGCCGAAGAAGCCGGTGGTTCTCTTCGGCGCCGCGGCGGTGCCTGTGCCGCCGGGCTCCTTCCTTCAGGCAACGGAACCGGCCGAGCAGGCCATGGCCGAACTGGCCGGCCGGCATCTGGCGCGGGCGAAGAAGGTCGCCGATCTCTTTGCCGGTTGCGGCAGCTTCGCGCTGCGGCTGGCCACGAAATCGGAGGTGCATGCGGTGGAAGGCGATGCCGCCGCCCTTGCCGCGCTGGATCGCGGCTTCCGTTTCGCGACGGGGCTGAAGCGCGTGACCTCGGAAAGGCGCGACCTGTTCCGCCGCCCGCTCACCTTCAGGGAACTGAACGGTTTCGACGGGCTGGTCTTCGATCCGCCGCGCGCGGGCGCCGAGGATCAATGCCGCCAGATCGCGCGTTCGGATGTTCCGCTGGTGGCTGCCGTCTCGTGCAATCCGGTCACCTTCGCGCGCGATCTCGCCATTCTGCTTGCCGGCGGCTATCGCCTGAAGAAGGTCACGCCGATCGACCAGTTCCTGTGGTCCCCGCATGTCGAGGCGGTGGCGCTTCTGGAGAAGCCGAAGAAGCGGCGGTAAAAGCGCTGCGCTTGAATTGAGCGTCGATTGCGCCTATTTTGAACGCAAGACGTTCAAAATATGAAAGGAGGGCGCATCTTGACCTCCATGGCCCTTGAAATCGATGCCTCCCGCTTTGGGGAAAGCGGTTCGCCTTTCCTGTCGCCACGGCGGGTGGCTGAAGTGCTTGGCGTCACGCTGTCCGAACTGGCGGCGCTGATCGGCGTCGCCCGCAATACGCTGGCCGCCAAAACCGGCGCGCGCAAGGTGGATGCTGCGCTCAGCCCTGTCGTGCGCATATTGGCGATGGCCGGTGAAATGGCGGGCGATGAACGCCGCGCGGCCATCTGGTTCAAGCATCAGCCGATACCCGGCTGGGCCGGCAAGACGGCTTACGATCTGGTGCGCGAAGGCAAGGCCGACAAGGTGCTCGCCTATCTGGAGGCCGTGCGCTCCGGCGTCTATGCCTGACAGCGCGCCGCTTGCCCTGTGGCGCGCCTTCGTGCCGCAATGGGCCCATCTGCCGCTGTCCGGTGACGGGGCGGCCCGCTTCGGCGGGCGCTGGAACCCGGTCGGCGCGCCCACGATCTATGCGGCGCGCGAATTGTCGACGGCCTGGGCCGAATACAATCAGGGTTTCGTCCAGCACCCGGCGCTGATCGCGCGGCTGGAGCTCAGCGGCGCGCGGCTTGCCGACCTCACCGATGACGAGACGCTGGACGCTTTGGGCATGGCGCCCGCCATTCATGAATGCGAATGGCGCGACGCGATGGATCGCGGCAAGGTGCCCGATACCCACAGGCTGCGGGCAAAGTTGTTGCGGCAGGGATGGGACGGCGTCGTCTATCCGTCCTTCATGTCGCCCGGCGGCACCTGCGTGGCGCTGTGGCGCTGGAACGGCAATGGCGCGCCCGACCTTGCCGTCATCGACCCGGACCACCGGCTGCCCAAGTCGGCCGCTTCGTGGATTTGAAGCGTGTCGCGATCTTCCAGTTTCGCTCCCTGCGCTTCAAGTTTTTGTTTTTACGCATGTCGTCGCCCCGAAACCGGTTCCCACTTTCGGGCGACAAGACAAGGATTTGGAGCCGTTCGGCGGTTCCGTGAAACCATGAACGGCTTCAGGTCGGGGCTTACCTGCTCGCCCGCGCGGCGAGCTTGTCCCATTGCGCCAGCAAGTCATCCCGCGCACGCAGGCCTGCGGAGCGTTTTTCGCGCTGCTCGTCCTGTGCGAGACGCGCGAACACCAGTGTCACGTCGCCCTTGCTCGCCCAGCCCACATACCAGCCCCACATGCGCGCGCGATCGAAGGTTCCGTCGGCGTTTCGGGGATAGGCGGCTCCCGTCTTGCCGGCAATCCGCCAGCTTTCGGGCGTATCGCTGCTTTCGACGATCGCCATGGTCTTTGCCGCCGCATCGGGCGTGATCGGCAATTGCCCGGCGATCAGCCTGCGCAGGAAAACGGTCTGCTCCACAGGAGAGATGGCCAGCGAGGAAGAAATCCACGCGCGCTCCAGCGCGTTGTTCTTTCCCGCGTCTCCTGAAAAATCGGCATTGCCATAGGCGAAGCCCTGACCGTAGCCGCGCAGCCTTTCCGCGCCAAGCGCGCGCGTGATCTGCTGCGAGTACCAGACGACCGAATGGCGCATCCATGCGGCAGGGTCCGTGGGCCTGCGCCATGCAGCGCCGCCCCAGTCCGGATAGCCCGGGCGGAAGGGCAGCACCGGATTGCCCGCGTCCAGCAGAAATCCGGAATCATAACCCATTGCCGCCAGCGCGATCTTGAACGTGGAGGCCGGCGTGACCCGGTCTGCGCACCGGCCTTCGTTCACCAGCACGGTCCCGGTGCGGGCATCGGCGATCACCGTGCACACGATTGCCGCGCGTGCCGGAGAAACGGCGAGCGCCGTCAGCACGGCCCCCAGGATGACTGCGAACGTCCTTTTGCCTGTCATCGGACCTGTGTGCCGCCGACCGTCATCTGGTTCATGCGCAGATGCGGCTGGCCGACGCCGACCGGAACCCATTGACCGGCCTTGCCGCAATTGCCGATGCCGGTGTCGAGCTTCGTGTCGTTGCCGACCATGGCGACGCGATGCATGGCGTCCGGTCCGTTGCCGATGAGCATGGCTCCCTTGATCGGATGGGTCACCTTGCCGTCCTCGATCATGTAGGCCTCGGTGCAGCCGAACACGAATTTGCCGGAGGTGATGTCGACCTGGCCGCCGCCGAAGGATACGGCGTAGACGCCCTTCTTCACCGAGGCGATGATTTCCTCCGGCGTCTTGTCGCCCGACATCATGAAGGTGTTGGTCATGCGCGGCATGGGGCGGTGGGCATAGCCTTCGCGGCGTCCGTTGCCGGTCGCCTTCATGCCCATCAGCCGGGCATTCTGCCTGTCCTGCATGTAGCCGACGAGCTTGCCGTCCTCGATGAGCACATTGTGGGCGCCGGGCGTTCCCTCGTCGTCCACGGTGATCGAGCCGCGCCGCTCGGCGATGGTGCCGTCATCGACGACGGTGACGCCTTTGGCGGCGACCTGCTGCCCCATCAGCCCGGCGAAGGCGGACGTCTTCTTGCGGTTGAAGTCGCCTTCGAGGCCGTGGCCCACCGCCTCATGCAGCATCACGCCCGGCCAGCCATTGGCCAGAACGATGTCGAACGTGCCGGCAGGAGCGGGAACCGCTTCGAGATTGACCAGCGCTTGCCTGAGCGCCTCGCCTGCCGCGTATTTCCAGTTCTCTTCCGTCAGGAACTCGCCGAACGCCTTGCGCCCGCCAGCGCCATAGGAGCCGCTTTCCTGGCGGTCGCCGTCCCCGACGACGACCGAGACGTTGATGCGTACCATGGGCCGGATGTCGCGCACGACCTGGCCGTCGCCGCGCAGGATCTCCACATGCTGCCACGATGAGGCGAGCGAAGCCGTCACCTGCCGCACGCGCGGGTCCGCATTGCGCAGCCAGGCGTCGATCTCCTGCAGAAGCTTGGCCTTGGCGTCGAAGCCGGGCGAGGGGATCGGGTTGTCGTCGGAGTAGAGGTGGCGGTTGGTGCGCGCCGGCGCCTCGGCCAGCGTTCCCGTATGGCCGCTCTTGACGGTCGCGACCGCATCGGAGGCGCGCAGCAGCGCGGCCTGCGAGAGTTCGCTCGAATGCGCGTAGCCGGTCGCCTCGCCGGCCACCGCGCGCAGGCCGAAACCGCGGTCGGTATTGAAGCTGGCGGTCTTGAGCCGGCCATTGTCGAAAAGCAGCGCTTCGCTTTCGCTGCTTTCAAGGAAGAGTTCGCCGTCATCCGCGCCGTCGAGCGTATCGGCCACCAGAGTGCGGATGCGCTCTTCGGAAATATCGAATTCGGAAAGCAGGCTGGTCATGACGCATCCTCGGATCAGGGTTTGCACGCCATGTAGGCGCGCGCGGCCCGTTCGGCAATGCGAAGCCGGTGCGGATCGTCCGGTCGGGGCAGGTTAGGTCAAGGTCATGGCAGGGCGGCGAAGCCGTCCGCGAAGCCCTTGAGGTCGACGGGAATGCCGATGCCTTCTTCAGGGGTCTGAAAGACGATGAAGGTGGCGGCCATGCCCGATTTCAGCGTGTCGAGCAGCTGCTTTTCCAGAATCACTTCCGCGTAGCAGCCATCCTGGAAGCAGCGCACGAAATAGGCGCGGCCGATATCCTTGCCGTCGACATTGAGGCCGAGACCGTTCGGCAAAAGAACGCCCAGGGGCGCCAGCACCCGCAAAATCTCCGCCTTGTTGTCGGCGGTGCGCAGCACCACCACGGAAAGACCCATTTCCGGCCTGTCCTCGGCAACGACATTCTGCATCATCACGCATTGTTCGGTCGCAGCGCCCGCGGGCGTATCGCAGATCACGGACCATGCGCCATGCGTCGAGCGCACGCTGCCGCTCTGTTGCGCCAGGGCTGTGCCGGAGGCGGATAGCGCTCCAACAGAGGCGGCGAGAAGGGTGACCTTCGCCAAGGTTCCCGAAACCCAAGACTTCATGACGGCTCCACTGCGAATCGTCTTACTTTAAGCCGCACACGGGCCAAGCGGAAGGATATCAACATGTCCAATCGCTGCCGAGTGCGGCAATAATGCGGTTTTTCACTTCTATTTTTGCCTGTCTGGCCGGCGTGCAGCAAGATAGGCCGGTTTCATGACGGCGGCGCTGCTTTGGTGACGCGCGCAAAAATGCCGCATGGATGAGCCCGGTCCTTCCTTGCGGAGGGAAACAGAGTATGGTTTGAACCAACATCGACTGTCCGGGATTCCCGTTCCGGCATCAATTGGATTATTCTCGCGGCGCATACGCGAGCAAGGGAGAAGAATAGGGCGATGAAAAGATCCATTGCAGGGGGATTGTGTGCTGCCGCCGCATTGCTTTCCGCCGCGTCCGCCTGGGCGGCGCAGCCGGTAGACTGGGAATACAGGTTCCAGCCCGCCGCGACCGACATCATGCACCAGATCACCTGGTTCGAGGGCTACACGCTGGCCTTCATCATACCGGTCACGGTGCTCGTTCTCGTGCTGCTCGCCTATTGCATCTTCAGGTTTCGCGCGGGCGTGAACCCGGTGCCGTCGCGCACCAGCCACAACACCGCCATCGAGGTCATCTGGACCGTGGGTCCGGTCGTCGTGTTGCTGTTGCTGGCCGTTCCTTCCTTTCAGCTTCTGACCAACCAGTATTCTCCGCCCGAAGAGGCCAGCCTCACCATCAAGGCGACGGCCAACCAGTGGAACTGGGACTATGAGTATCAGGACAACGAGGGTCCCTCGTTCAACTCCGCCATGCTGCACGAGGAAGATCGCGCGGATGCGGGCAAGGAAGACAAGTCGGTTTATCCGCGCCTGCTGGCGGTCGACAACGAACTGGTCGTGCCTGCCAACACCGTGGTTCGCGTGCTGGTCACGGCTTCCGACGTGATCCATGCCTTTGCCGTGCCTTCCTTCGGCATCAAGAGCGACGCCGTTCCCGGCCGTCTCAGCGAAGTCTGGTTCAAGGTCGAGAAGGAAGGCTTCTATTATGGCCAGTGCTCCGAGCTTTGCGGCAAGGACCACGCCTTCATGCCGATCGCTGTCCGCGTCGTTTCGCCGGAGCAGTATGAAAGCTGGCTGACGGCAGCCAAGAGCGATCTGCCCGGCGCCAACAAGGCGCTGACCGCGCAGATCGAGGCGGCCAGCAAGCTGGCCGCTGCGAATTGAGCCCGCAACCCAGGTATTCAAGGTAACGGAGCCGGAAATGGCAGAAGCTGCAACACATGACGAACACCACGCGCCGCGTGGCTGGGTTCGCTGGGTCTATTCGACCAACCACAAGGACATCGGAACCCTCTATCTGATCTTCGCGATCATCTCGGGGCTTATCGGCGGCATCATGTCCATCATGATGCGCTGGGAGCTGGCCGAGCCGGGCATTCAGATTTTCCACGGCCTTGCCTCCATGGTCTACGGCGTTGAAGGCGCGGCCGCGCTGGACGCCGGCAAGCACATGTTCAACGTGTTCACCACCATGCACGCGCTGATCATGATCTTCTTCATGGTCATGCCGGCGCTGATCGGCGGCTTTGCCAACTGGATGATCCCGATCATGATCGGCGCGCCGGACATGGCGTTCCCGCGCATGAACAACATCTCCTTCTGGCTTCTGCCGCCGGCGCTGATCCTGCTGCTGATCTCCTTCTTCGTGCCGAGCGCTCCGGGCGCCCACGGCGTCGGCGGCGGCTGGACCATGTATCCGCCCTTCTCCACCTCCGGCCAGCCGGGCCCGGCCATGGACTTCGCGATCCTGTCGGTTCACATCGCCGGCGTGTCGTCGATCCTCGGCGCCATCAACTTCATCACCACCATCTTCAACATGCGCGCGCCTGGCATGACCATGCACAAGATGCCGCTGTTTGCGTGGTCGGTGCTGATCACGGCGTTCCTGCTGCTGCTGTCGCTCCCGGTCCTGGCCGGCGGCATCACCATGCTGCTGACCGACCGTAACTTCGATACGGCCTTCTTCGCTCCTGAAGGCGGTGGCGACCCGGTTCTGTTCCAGCACCTGTTCTGGTTCTTCGGTCATCCCGAGGTCTACATCCTGATCCTGCCGGGCTTCGGCATCGTCAGCCACATCGTGTCGACCTTCTCGCGCAAGCCGGTGTTCGGTTATCTGGGCATGGCCTACGCCATGGTCGCGATCGGCGCGGTCGGCTTCGTCGTGTGGGCCCACCACATGTTCACCTCGGGCATTTCGCTGAACGCCCAGCGTTACTTCACCTTCGCCACGATGGTGATCGCGGTTCCGACCGGCATCAAGATCTTCTCGTGGATCGCGACGATGTGGGGTGGATCGATCACCTTCCGCACGCCCATGCTGTGGGCGATCGGCTTCATCTTCCTGTTCACCGTTGGCGGCGTCACCGGCGTGCAGCTTGCCAATGCCGGTCTCGACCGCATGTATCACGACACCTACTATGTGGTGGCGCACTTCCACTACGTGCTGTCGCTGGGTGCCGTGTTCGCGATCTTCGCGGCCTGGTACTACTGGTTCCCGAAGATGACCGGCTACATGTACTCGGAGCGGATCGCCAACTTCCACTTCTGGCTGACTTTCATCAGCGTGAACGTGGTGTTCTTCCCGCAGCACTTCCTTGGCCTGGCCGGCATGCCGCGCCGCTATGTCGACTATCCGGATGCCTATGCGGGCTGGAACATGGTTTCGTCCTATGGTTCCTACTTCGCGGGTATCGGCGTTCTGGTGTTCCTCTTCGGCGTGTTCGAAGCCTTCCAGAGGAAGCGGGTGGCCGGTGCCAATCCGTGGGGCGAGGGCGCCACGACGCTGGAATGGCAGCTGCCGTCGCCGCCGCCTTACCACCAGTGGGAACAGTTGCCCCGTATCCGCTGATACGTATCCGCTGATACGGATCCCGATGCGGACCGCCGGTTTTGGCCGGCGGTTCGACCACACGGAATGATCGGACGTTTGAGTACGCATGGCCCTGATCGACGACAGATGTATTGACGAAGCGCCGCTGCGCATGTCGGAAGCGACGCCGGGGGACTATATCGCGCTGCTGAAGCCGCGCGTGATGTCGCTGGTGGTGTTTACGGCCGTGGTCGGCCTCGTCGCCGCGCCGGGCACGATGAACCCGCTCCTCGCCACGATCGCCATCCTGGCCATCGCCATTGGCGCGGGCGCCTCGGGCGCCCTCAACATGTGGTACGACGCCGATATCGACAAGGTGATGAGCCGCACCGTCAACCGGCCGGTCCCGGCCGGGCGCGTCACCGCGGGCGAAGCTCTGGGCTTCGGTCTGGTCCTGTCGGTTCTTTCGGTGATGACGCTGGGCGTCCTCGTCAACTGGCTGTCGGCTTCGCTGCTTGCCTTCACCATTTTTTTCTATGCCGTCGTCTATACGATGTGGCTGAAGCGCTGGACGCCGCAGAACATCGTCATCGGCGGTGCTGCCGGCTCTTTCCCGCCGATGATCGGCTGGGCTGCCGCCACCGGCAATATCAGCCTGGAAAGCGTCATCCTCTTTCTCATCATCTTCCTGTGGACGCCGCCCCATTTCTGGGCTCTCGCGCTGTTCAAGTCGGGCGACTATGAGCGCGCCGGCGTTCCGATGATGCCCAACGTCGCCGGTCCGGCTTCGACCCGCCGCCAGATATTCGCCTATGCCCTGCTGCTGGCACCGGTCGGCGTCGCGCCGTGGCTGCTTGGCTACACCACCCTGTTCTACGGCGTCGTGTCGCTGGTGCTGGGTGCGGGCTTCGTATGGTATTCCTGGAAGGTTCTGGGCATGTCGGATGACGACAAGGCCATGGTTCCGGCCAAGAAGCTGTTCGGTTTCTCGCTGGTCTATCTGTTCGTCATCTTCGCTGCCTATATGGGCGACCGCCTTGTCGCTCATCTGGCCGGAACGGGAGCATGAGCACCATGGGCAAGCTCGAAACCGTCGATCTGACCAAGCGGCAGAAGAAGGCCCGGCGCCTGCGGTCCATCGCGATCGGGCTGGCGCTGGTGGCGTTGGTGATCATATTTTACGTGGCGACGCTGGCGAAGTTCGGTCCGGCGGTGCTCAACCGGCCTATGTGAGACGAAGGATGACCAGCTCCCCTGCCGCAGACGATGCAAAGCGCAAGAGCAACCGCAGGGTTGCCGCGATCTGCGTTGCGTTCTTTTGCGGCATGATCGGAATGGCTTATGCCGCCGTGCCGCTCTACACCCTGTTTTGCCAGGTGACCGGTTATGGCGGCACGACGCAGCGCGTGACGCAATATTCGGACCGTGTGCTCGATCGCGACATCACCATCCGCTTCGACGCCAACACGGCCGGCGGCGTGCCATGGAAGTTCGCGCCGGTCGACCGCGCCATCACGGTCAGGATCGGGGAGACGGCGCAGGCTCACTATACCGCAACCAATATGGCCGCGACGGCTACCGGCGGTCGCGCCACTTTCAACGTGACGCCGGAAACGGCGGGCGCGTATTTCAACAAGGTCGAATGCTTCTGCTTCACCGACACCACGCTCGCCGCCGGCGAGACCATGGACATGCCGGTGATCTTCTTCGTCGATCCGGACATCGTGGATGTGCCGGAACTGAAGAACGTCAAGACCATCACCTTGTCCTACACCATGTTCCCGATCGATAAGGAGGCGCCGGCCACAACCGGTTCAATCGATCGGAGCACTGTAACCACCACGAACACCGAAGCAGATGTCGGGGGCTGATATGGCTGAAGCGCACGCAAAACAACATGATTATCATATCCTCGATCCGAGCCCGTGGCCGATTCTCGGTTCGCTCGGCGCACTTGTCATGTGCATCGGCGGCGTCTTCTGGATGCAGTATCTGAAGGGCAACGAGTTCGCCGTCTTCGGCGTCAACATGGCGTCGCCGTGGTTGTTCTGGATCGGCGTGCTCATCGTGCTCTACACGATGTATGGCTGGTGGTCGGACACGGTCAAGGAGGCGCATGAGGGCCACCACACCCGCGTCGTCTCCCTTCATCTGCGGTACGGCATGATGATGTTCATCGCCTCCGAGGTGATGTTCTTCGTCGCCTGGTTCTGGGCATTCTTCGATGCCAGCCTGTTCCCCGGCGAAGTGGCGCAATATGCCCGCAATGAATATACCGGCGGTATCTGGCCGCCGAAGGGCATCGAAGTTCTCGACCCCTTCTATCTGCCGCTCTACAACACGATCATCCTGCTTTTGTCGGGCACGACGCTGACATGGGCTCACCACGCCATGCTGCACAACGATCGCAGGGGGCTGATCAACGGTCTGGCGATCACCGTGGCCCTCGGCATCCTGTTCAGCTTCGTGCAGGCCTATGAGTATGTCCACGCTCCGTTCAACTTCAAGGAGTCCATCTACGGCGCCACCTTCTTCATGGCGACCGGGTTCCATGGCTTCCATGTGTTTGTCGGAACGATCTTCCTGACCGTGTGCCTGATCCGCGCCATCCGCGGCGACTTTACCCCCAAGCAGCATTTCGGCCTTGAGGCCGCCGCCTGGTACTGGCATTTCGTCGACGTGGTGTGGCTGTTCCTTTATGCAACCATCTATGTCTGGGCTTCCGTGGGCGCCGACATCGCCGTCCACTGAGGCTCGGCCAACGCAATGAGTTTTCAGGGCGGCTGCGGCAACGTGGCCGCCTTGTCTTTTGGGGGCAGGCAAGGAGTAGCGGCGAATAATGCCGCTTGCGCGGTTGCATCGTTTCGCCGGATGCATACATGGCGATAAAAGGCGCTTTTGACATTTTCCAAAGCGCGTCGCGGTTCTTTCGGAATCGCTTCTTGCGTTTCGGGTCGCCGTTTTTCGCATGCCGTTATCCGGAAACCGGTTCCCCCTCTTGGGCGACATGCTTTAGGATATGCCGATGACACAGAATGAAAATCCCGCCGCTGACGATCGGGCGCTATGGGCGCCGGTCGATCCGGTGCGCGCAGGCATCGCCGGGAATTGCCCGCGCTGCGGCGAGGGCAGGCTGTTTTCCGGTTTTCTGGCCGTCGGCAAGGAATGCACGAATTGCGGGCTCGACTATTCCTATGCCGATGCGGGAGACGGGCCGGCGGTCTTCGTCATCCTCATCATCGGTTTCGTGGTGCTGGGACTGGCGCTGTGGATGGAGGTCACTTACGGACCCGCGCTCTGGGTGCATCTGGTGCTGTGGATACCGCTTGCGCTGATCCTGTGCCTTGGATCCCTGCGGGTCATCAAGGGCATTCTCCTGACCCTGCAATATCGCAACAGGGCTGCGCAGGGCCGGCTGGATAACGGAAAATGAGTTCGCTCCCGGAACCGGGGACGGGAACGATGTCCCGCAGGAAGTGGTGGCTCGCCGCCGTGCTGGGGAGCGTCGCGATCGCCATCCTGCTGGGGCTTGGAACCTGGCAGATGCAGCGTCTCCACTGGAAGGAGGACCTGATCGCCACCATCGACCGGCGCATGCGCTCCCCCCCTCTCACGCTGGAAGAAACCGAGCGCCTCTTCGCGGAAACCTCGGATGTGGACTATGTGCCGGCAACCGCCACCGGCAGTTTCATGCATGAAGGCGAACGGCATTTTCTGGCCACATGGAAGGGGCAGTCGGGGTTCTACGTCTATACCCCGCTGAAGCTTGAGGATGGCCGCTTCCTGCTCGTCAACAGGGGCTTCGTGCCCTATTGGCTGAAGGAGGCATCTTCCCGGGCCGCGGGACAGGTGGAAGGCGTCGTCACGGTCAGGGGGCTTGCCCGCAATCCGCTTGCCGAAAAACCTTCCGGCATGGTGCCGGACAACGATCCGGCAAAGAACGTGTTCTACTGGAAGGATCGTGACGCGATGGCCGCTTCGGCGGGACTGCCCGGCGGTTACGTGCTGCTTCCCTTCTTCATCGATGCCGATCAGACCCCGAATGCGGGCGATTGGCCGGCCGGAGGCGTCACCATCGTCTCCCTGCCCAACAATCACCTTCAATATGCGGTGACCTGGTATGGGCTTGCCGCCGCGCTGGCCGGCGTGATGCTGTTCCCGCTAGTCGGGCGTGCGCGCGGGAAGAGACGCTGACGGCATCGGACGCCCGGCCCCCGACACGACTGGCCCCTGACGTGGCTGGCCCCCGACGTGGCTGGCCCTTGACATGACAGGGGTGCTCATCCCATGTCGGGCGGACAGGCGAAGGACAAGATGCTGCAAACCAGACCGGCGGATGCCGCACCTACACATTCCAAACCACCCCTGACGCTGCGGCTATGCCAGCCGCGCGGCTTCTGCGCTGGCGTCGACCGGGCAATCCAGATCGTGGTTCTGGCGATCAAGAAATATGGCGCGCCGGTATATGTGCGCCATGAGATCGTCCACAACCGCTATGTGGTGGAGGGCCTTCAGAATCTGGGCGCCGTCTTCATCGAGGAGCTGAACGAGATACCCCCGGAGCACAATCAAAGCCCGGTGGTGTTTTCCGCGCATGGCGTGCCCAAATCCGTTCCGGCCGACGCCAGGGAGCGCAACCTGTTTTATCTGGATGCAACCTGCCCGCTGGTTTCCAAGGTGCACAAGCAGGCGATCCGGCACTATCGCCACGGCCGCCATGTGCTGCTGATCGGCCATGCGGGGCATCCCGAAGTGATCGGCACGATGGGCCAGCTCGAAGATGGCGCGGTCACGCTGATCGAGACCGAGGACGACGCCCGCACCTTCCAGCCGGCCGATCCCGAAGCGCTCGGCTTCGTGACGCAGACGACGCTGTCGGTCGAGGATACGGCGCATATTCTGGAAGCATTGCAGGAGCGGTTCCCGGCCATGCAGGCTCCGGCGGCGGAATCGATCTGCTACGCCACCACCAACCGTCAGGAGGCAGTGAAGGAAACCGCTCCCGGCGTCGATCTCTATCTCGTGGTGGGCGCACCGAACTCGTCCAATTCGCGCCGCCTCGTCGAGGTGGCGGAACGGGCCGGGGCGCGCATGTCGCTGCTGGTGCAGCGCGCCAGCGAAATTCCGTGGAACGACATCGGCGATATCACGACGCTTGGCCTGTCGGCCGGCGCATCGGCGCCGGAGATCATCGTCGATGAGATCATCGATGCCTTCAGGGCCCGGTTCGAGGTGACGGTCGATCTTGCCGTCACCGCCACGGAAACCGAGGATTTTCCGGTCATGCGCGTTCTGCGTGATGTGGAGCTTACCAGGGCCGACATGGCCTTTGTCAACGGCGAACGATAGCAGGCACGCATGGCCGTCTACACCGATGTCACCGAGGGTGAACTGGGCGCGTTCCTGCGCGATTATCCGGTCGGAGAGCTGCTCTCCTACAAGGGTATTGCCGAGGGCACCGAAAATTCGAACTTCCTGCTGCACACCACCGGCGGTTCTTTCATTCTCACCCTCTATGAAAAGAGGGTGGCTACAGGCGACCTGCCGTTTTTTCTCGGCCTGATGGATCATCTGGCGGCAAAAGGCATTTCCTGCCCGCTTCCCGTTCATCGCGCCGACGGCGAGATGATCGGCACGCTTGCCGGCCGCTCGGCGGCGATCATCACGTTCCTGGAAGGCATGTGGCCGCGAAGGCCCACCGCGGCGCATTGCCGCGAGGTCGGCAAGGCGCTGGCGTCGATGCATCTGGCCGGAGCCGATTTCGCCCTGTCGCGGGAAAACGCGCTGGGTCCTGAAGGCTGGCGGAACCTGTGGGCCGACTCTCGCGACCGCGCCGATGAGGTCGAGCCCGGTCTGGCAGCCGAGGTGGATGCGGATTTTGCGTTGTTCGCGAATGGCTGGCCAGCCGGACTGCCCACGGGCATCATTCACGCCGACCTGTTTCCCGACAATGTGTTCTTCCTCGGCAACGAGCTTTCGGGAGTGATCGATTTCTATTTCGCCTGCAACGACCTGCTGGCCTACGATCTGGCCACCTGCCTCAACGCTTGGTGCTTCGAGAAGGACTGCTCCTACAACCTCACCAAAGGCACGGCATTGCTAGCCGGATACCAGAGCGTGCGCCCGTTGTGCGATGAGGAAAAGCAGGCCCTGCCGATGCTGGCGCGCGGCTCGGCGCTGCGCTTCATGCTGACCAGGCTTTACGACTGGCTGCATGGGCCGGAAGGCGATCTCGTCGTCAAGCGCGACCCGGCCGAATATATCCGCAAGATGCGCTTTCATCGCGCCATCGTCTCGCCGCAGGAATATGGACTGGCATGAAGTGCATTGAAATTTTCACCGACGGCGCCTGTTCCGGCAATCCGGGGCCGGGCGGCTGGGGCGCGATCCTGCGTTTCAACGGCGTGACGCGCGAATTGTGCGGCGGCGAGGCGCAGACGACCAACAACCGCATGGAACTGATGGCCGCCATCTCGGCGCTGAATGCGCTGAAGGAGCCGTGCGAAGTCGATCTGCACACCGATTCCAGCTATGTGAAGGACGGCATTTCGAGCTGGATGGAAAACTGGAAGCGCCGGGGCTGGAAGACGGCCGACAACAAGCCGGTCAAGAATGTCGAGCTCTGGCAGGCGCTGGATGAGGCCCGCCTGCGTCACAAGGTGAAGTGGCATTGGGTCAAGGGCCATGCCGGGCATCCCGAGAACGAGCGCGCCGATGAACTCGCCCGCGAGGGCATGGCGCCGTTCAGGAAGGGAGCTGGACGGCCTTCGGCCGGTTCTTCCGCCTCGGATGCGAAAAAACCGGCGCCCGTCAAAGCGCGTCGGTCTTCGCAAAGCTACTGAAAGCCGCTTCAGGGAGCCTTCAGCAGGCTTTCAGCGCAACAATCAAAGCTGTTCGAGAATTTTCGCCGCCGCCGTTTCATCGGCCTGGCTCGGAACCGGCTCGATGTTGAGCGCGGTCACCTTGCCGTCTTCGACGATCATGGAAAAACGCTTCGAGCGCAGGCCGAGGCCGGCGCCGCTGAGGTCGATGTCGAGGCCGAGCGCCTTGGCGAAATCGCCGCTGCCATCGGCCAGATAGGTGATCTTGCCTTCGCCGCCGGTGAATTTTTCCCATGCGCCCATGACGAAGGGATCGTTGACGGCGACCACGGCGATGGTGTCCACGCCGCGGCTGCGGATGGCGTCGTTGTTTTCCAGATAGCCGGGCAGATGGTTGTTGTTGCAGGTTGGCGTGAAGGCGCCCGGAACGCCGAACAGAACGACCTTCTTGCCCGCGAAAATATCGGCGGTGGTCAGGTCCTTCGCGCCGTCGGCGGTCATCGTCTTCAGGGTGGCTTCAGGCAGCTTGTCGCCAACGGAGATCGTCATTGCAATTCCTCATCATGAACAGGGGAATGAGACCGATAGCGGACTATGCCGGCGGTCGCAATGACGCTGCGCTCAAGGGTAGGGCAGGAAGCCCGAAACCGCCCCCGCGGGAGAAGTCAGCGTATAGGGCACGCCCGCGCCCGGCGGCCTTGCTGCGGGGCGGGAAAGAACGGGCACTTCGAACACGAGCTTGCCGCCACCGGTTTTCGTAACAGGCGTGCCGAAGACATAGCCATCCTCGCCGGCGACGAAAAGCTCGGCCGTTTCCGCGGCCGGCGGCAAGGATGCCGTCACGGTCATCGCGGAGCTGTGCGAACCGGCAAGGCGTGCGCCGAAACCGGAACTGGCGCGGCCGGGCAAGGCAGCGCGTGCCGCGTGCACCAGGGATTCTTCCACGACGGCATGGGCGGGGTTTTCCGCGCCGACGACCAGATCGGCGTGAACCGGAATGCAGATTTTCTCGCAGATGCCGATCAGAATCCGGGCGGCGATGCCTTCGGCCGGAATCGCCTTTTCGGCCAGCGTAAAGCTGACCGGCAGCAGCACGGACCGGTCGTAGCCCGCCCACTCCGAATAGCCGTCATCATGGCGAACGGGGGCCGGGAAGGCCAGCTTCGCTTCCCTGATCCGGGCGGGATCGACCATGATCTGCGGCGGCACGCCGCTGCCGCCGGGGTCGCGCCAATAGGTCTTCCAGCCGGGCTTCAGATCGATCTGAAGCACGCCGTTCAATCGCCCCGACGCGTCTGGCTGGCCGGTGGTGACCAGCCGGATGCGTCCGCCCTCGCTGTCATGCCAGCCGGAGGAGGCCGAATGAGCGGGGAGGAGCGCCGCGCAGGCGGCAAGGGATGCAGTGGCGATGATGAACCCGATGCGCATGGCCGTTGATTTGATAGCCCGCCCGTATCTCTGCAACCCTTTTCGGCGCGCGGCGGGGATCATTTTTGCGTGAGCCTTTCCAATCCGGCGGTTGCCGTGTCGGCCGCGTCCTGCAAGTCCATCTTTCAACTGTCGCCGAAACACGCTAACTTTCCCGCCATGGATATTCTGTCCGGCAAGAACGCGAATTCGGGGCGCGGCGGTTTCCTCGAAGATCAGTTCCTCATCGCCATGCCCGGCATGAAGGACGACAGGTTCGCGCGCGCGGTGATCTATGTCTGCGCCCACAGCGAAGAAGGCGCCATGGGACTGGTCGTCAACCAGACCCAGCAGATTCTGTTTCCCGATCTTCTGGTGCAGCTTGGCCTCATGGAGGAGCAGGAGGCGATCCGCCTGCCGCCGCCGGCGCGCGATCTGGTCATCCGCAACGGCGGCCCTGTCGACCGCAGCCGTGGCTTCGTTCTGCATACTGGCGATTACCGGGTGGAATCCTCGCTGAGCGTCGCCGGCAATATCTGCCTGACGGCGACCGTCGACATATTGCGGGCGATCTCGAAGGGGCGCGGGCCACAGCGCGCGCTCATGGCGCTCGGCTATTCCGGCTGGAGTTCAGGGCAACTTGAAAGCGAGATCGTCCAGAACGGCTGGCTGACTTGCCCGGCAACGCCGGAACTGCTTTTCGACGCCGATATCGAAAGCCAGTACGACCGCATTCTGGCCTCGATCGGCATCGACATCGCGCATCTGAGCGCCAACGCCGGCCACGCCTGAGCGGAGCGCGCTTTCCCGGTCAGGCCTGCGTCAGCGGATATTGCTCCTTGAGCAGCCGGATGACCTGATCGGCGGCCACCGGCGGCCCGAACATGAAGCTCTGCACATATTCGCAGCCGATCTGGCGCAGTTCCAGCGCGTCGCTCTGATCGGACACGCCTTCGGCAACCACCGACAGCCCCAGTTCATGCGCCATGTTGACCATGGATTTCAGAAGCATGGTGCGTTTCGGGGTGGTGTCGTCGACAAAGCTCTTGTCGATCTTGATCGTGTCGAAGGGGAAGCGGGTCAGATAGGCGAGCGACGAATAGCCGGTGCCGAAATCGTCGAGCGAGAGGCCGATGCCGAGCTGCTTCAGCTTGTTGAGGACATGGGCCGTCTGCTCTGGATTGTCCATGACCAGCGATTCGGTGAGTTCCAGGCGGAAGCAGCGCGCCTTCAGATTGGCGCGGGCGATGATGGAGCGAACGTCGCTGACCAGATCGCGGCGGATGAGCTGGCGGCTGGAGAGATTGACGGATACCGACAGCGGCACGTCGCCGATCTGCTTCTGCCAGGAGACGAGGTCCTCGGCCGCCTTCTGCATGGCGAACAGGCCGAGCGGAACGATCAGGCCGCAATTTTCCGCGATCGGAATGAAGTCCGCCGGCGGGATCATGCCGCGGCGCGGATGTTCCCAGCGCATGAGGGCCTCGAAGCCGGCGATGCTGTTGTCCTCCAGCCGCACGATCGGCTGGTAGGCGAGCGTCAGTTCCTTGCGCTCGATGGCGCGGCGCAGGTCGGATTCGAATTGCAGCTTGTCGGTGCCGACGGTGCGGAAGGAGGGGCGGAACGGCTCGATCCTGTCGCCGCCGAAGCGTTTGGCCTGATGGAGCGCCAGCTCGGCGTCCTTGACCATGTCGCCGGCCGAGGACTGGTCGGAGGTCCAGGTGATGAGGCCGATGGATGCGGTCAGCACGATCTCGCGCCTGGCGAAAGTGATCGGCGCGCTAATGGCGTGCTTGATGGCATCGGCGATTGCCGCGATCCGCGCCGGCTCCTGCTCGGAAAGCAGCATCAGCGCGAACTGGTCGCCGGCGAAGCGGGCAAGCGAATCCTGCGGCTTGAGCAGGCGGTGCAGACGCCGCCCGATGGTGAGCAGGATGGTGTCGCCGGCCGATATGCCGAGCCCGTCATTGACCTGCTTGAAGCGGTCGATGTCGATGACGAACACTGTCGGACGCACCTTTTCCTCGGTGCGGGCGATGGAGATGACGGCTTCCAGCCGGTTCATGAACAGCTCGCGGCTGGGCAGGCCGGTGAGATTGTCATGCACGGCGTCGTGCAGCAGGCGCTCTTCCGCCTTCTTCTGCTCGGTAACGTCGATCATGGTGCCGACGCAGCGGATCACCTCGCCATCGGACCCGATCACCGGACGCGCGCGCAGCGCAAACCAGTGGTAATGACCATCGGCGCCGCGCATGCGGAACTGCTGGGCGACGCGGCCGCGCCGGTGCTCCAGCACGATGTCGAGCGTGGTGCGGAAGGCGTCGCGGTCGTCGGCATGCAGCACCGGCAGCCAGTTGCGCGCCGGTCCGCCGAGGCTGTTGGGGGCAAGGCCGAGCTGAATGCTGATGTCGGGGCGGGTGACGACGCGATCGCGCAGGACATCCCAGTCCCACACGGTGTCGCCGGCGCCCATCACCGCCAGCGCCTGCCTTTCGATGTCGGAGAACAGGCCCTGATGAAGCGCGCCGCCGGCAAAGGCATGCTGCATGACGGTGAAGCCGATCAGCAGGATGATGAGGATCAGCCCGCCGCCGAGCGCCGGCTGGACGATATCGTTGTCGAGCAGGCCGGTCACCGCCATCCACGATCCCGTCAGCCACAGTAGCACCATCACCCAGCTCGGCACCAGCATGATGGCGCGGTCGTAGCCGCGTATGCCGAGGAACACGATGAGGCCAAGACCGACCGCCGCCGTAGCGGCGAAGGAGAAGCGCGCGATGCCCGCCGCAATCGGCGGGTCGATGATGGCGATGCCCGCGATCACCGTCAGGCACAGCATCCACGCCAGCGCGCCATAGCTGAAATGGCCATGCCAGCGGTTGAGGTTGAGATAGGTGAACAGGAACACCACGAAGGTTGCGGCAAGGCCGATTTCCGTTCCCGCCCGCCATATCTGCTCGTTGCCGGGCGACATCTCGATGATCTTGGAGAGAAAGCCGAAATCGACGCAGATATAGGCCAGAACCGCCCAGGAAAGGGCTGCGGTGGCCGGGAACATGGAGGTGCCCTTGACCACGAACAAAATCGTCAGGAACAGTGCCAGAAGCCCGGCGATGCCGATGACGATGCCGCGATAGAGCGTATAGGAATTGATGGAATCCTTGTAGGCTTCCGGCTCCCACAGATAGACCTGCGGCAGTTTTGGCGAGGCCAGATCGGCCACGAAGGTGACGACCGCCCCGGGATTGAGCGTGACGCGAAACACATCGGCATCGGGGCTCGCCTGCCGGTCGAGCGCAAAACCCTCGCTGGGCGTGATCGCGGCGATGCGGGTGGAGCCGAGATCGGGCCACAGCAATCCGGAATTCACCAGCCTGAAATGCGGTGCGACGATCAGCCTGTCGATCTGCTCTTCGGTCGTGTTGGCAAGCGCGAAGACGGCCCAGTCGCCGGTGGAGCGGTTGTCGTTGGCCTCCACCTCGATGCGCCGCACGATGCCATCCGGGCCGGGGGCTGTGGAAACCTGAAAATTCTCACCCTGATTGCGATAGATCTCCACGGCCCCCGACAGGTCGAGCGCCACGTCGTCGCGGGCGATCTTGATCGGTTCGACCGCGTGCGCCGCGGCCAGCTGGAAGAGGAGGGCCATGGCGGCGAGGAGGGCGGCCAGCAGCGACCTCGCTTTCAGGGATGTCGTCAAAATCAGTCCTTCGTTCACGCAACTGGCGGATCGCCGGCGATCCGGGCATACAGATAGTGGTCCTGCCAGACGCCGTTGATCCTCAGATAAGACCTCATCAGTCCTTCGCGCCGGAATCCGGCTTTTTCAAGCACGCGGATCGAGCGGCTGTTTTCGGGAATACAGGCTGCTTCGATCCGGTGCAATGACAGCTCGCCAAATGCGAAGCGCGAAAGCGTCCTGACGGCATCGGTCATCAGCCCCTGGCCGGCATAAGGCTGACCGATCCAGTAGCCGATCTGCGCGCTTTTTGAGACGCCATGGCGTATGTTGCCGAGCGTTATGCCGCCGACGAGCCGTCCATGGCCGCGCTCGAACATGAAGAAGGCCATGGCTGCGCCCTGCGCATGATCGCGCCGGTAATGGCTGATACGCAGCCGCCAGGCGGAGCGCTCGAATTCGTCGGGCATCCACCGCGGTTCCCACGGCTCCAGGAAGGCGCGGCTGCTGGCGCGAAGCTCGGCCCATTCGCGATAGTCGCCTGCCCGCGGCATGCGCAGCCGCACCTTGTCGCCTTCCAGTTCCGGCGTTTCGCGGCGGATGAACGGAAGGGAGAACACGACTGCGGAAAATTCTACACGGCAAGCCGGTGTTGCATCGAAGCCGACGCCGGAAGCGCGCTGGCGATCGATTCATATGAGGTCAGCGATCCGACAGGGCCCACCGCCGCCAGCGTCGGCTTTGTGGAGAACAGCCGCCCGGAGAGGTCGGCCAGGCGCCCCACGGTCAGCGCCGACAGCCGCTCCATCAGCTCTTCCTTGGGGATGGGCCGGCCGAACAGAAGCAATTGCCGCGCGATCTGCGAGGCGCGGCTGGAGGGGCTTTCCGCCGACATGATGAGCCCCGCGCGGTATTGCGCGCGGGCGCGGTCCAGCTCTTCCTGAAGAATGCCGTCGCCGGCTCTCTGAAGCTCCGTGGCGATCACCGGAACGAGTTCGGACAGATTGTTCTGGCCCGTGGCGGCATGGATGCCGAAAATGCCGGTATCGGAAAAACCCCAGTGGAAAGCGTAGACCGAGTAGCACAGGCCACGCTTTTCGCGCACTTCCTGAAACAGGCGCGAAGACATGCCGCCGCCGAGAATCATGGAAAGAACCTGCGAGGCGTAGAAATCGCGCACATGATAGGCGCGGCCCTCGAAGCCGAGGATCACCTGCGCGTCCATCAGGTCGCGGTCCTCGCGGAAATCACCGCCCACATATTGCGCATATTGCGAAACGGCGCCCTGCGCATGGGGACGGAAATTACCGAGCCGCTTTTCGACCTCGCGCACGAAGTCGTCATGCTTCACGTCGCCGGCGGCGACGACGACCATGCGGTCGGCGCCATATTCGCGCTGCATGAAGCGGTGCAGTTGCGCGGAGTTGAAGGACAGCACCGTTTCCGGCGTGCCGAGGATGGAGCGGCCAAGCGTCTGGTGACGGAAAGCGGTTTCGGTGAAATGATCGAAGACGACGTCATCGGGGGTGTCGTGAGCCGCGCCGATTTCCTGCAGGATGACGTTCTGCTCGCGTTCCAGCTCTTCGGGATCGAAGCTGGAATTCTGGAGAATGTCGGCCAGAAGATCGACCGCCAGCGGCACGTCGCCGGATAGGACCCGCGCATAAAAGGAGGTGGTCTCGACGCTGGTGGCGGCGTTGATCTCGCCGCCGACATTCTCGATCTCGGATGCGATCTGAAACGCCGAGCGCCTGGCCGTGCCCTTGAACGCCATGTGTTCAAGCAGGTGAGCCATGCCGTGCTCGTCGTCGCGCTCGTTGCGTGCGCCGGATTTTACCCAGACCCCCAGAGCGACGGATTCCATGCTTGGAAGGGTTTCGGTGGCGACTGTCAGGCCGTTCGACAGACGGCTTACCTCAACACCCATGTAGATCTCGCTCCCTACTGATGAGCCCGCGTATGGCAGGAAATATGATCTTCCAACATTTTTTTGTCCGATGGAAGCACCGTATAGTTTTCCTTTGCGTCCATCAGGTGGGAAAGCCATGCGGGCAGCGCAGGGGATATGCCGCAGGCAGCCTCGACGGCGGCCGGGAACTTGGCCGGATGAGCCGTGCCGAGGATGACGTTGGGGGCGGGCGATTCCGGCCGGCCGGCAGCGACATGAACGGCCGTCGCCGTATGCGGGTCCAGCAGATAGCCGCTGGTTTCAAGGGTCGAGCGGATGGTTTCGGCGGTGTCCTTCATCCTCGCCCGGCCGGCGCCGAAGCCGTCGCGGATCGTCTCGATCTCCTGCTTTTCGATGGTGAAGGCGCCGGATTGCCCGAGCCCGTTCATGTAGCGCCGCACCGTTTCGGCGTTGCGGCCCGAAGCCTCGAACAGCAGGCGCTCGAAATTCGACGAGATCTGGATGTCCATGGAAGGCGAGGTCGTGGCGACCACGCCCTGCATCCGGTATTCGCCGGTTTCCAGCGTGCGGGCCAGAATGTCGTTGTCATTGGTGGCGATGGTCAGCACGTCGACCGGCAATCCCATGCGCCTTGCGGCATAACCGGCGAAGATGTCGCCGAAATTGCCGGTCGGCACCGTAAAGGAAACGGCGCGGTCCGGCGCGCCGAGCGACAGGGCCGAGGTGAAATAATAGACGATCTGGGCCATGATGCGCGCCCAGTTGATCGAGTTTACGCCCGACAGCGCCACGCGGTCGCGGAAGCCATGATCGTTGAACAGCTCCTTCACCAGCCCCTGGCAGTCGTCGAAATTGCCCTCGATGGCGAGCGCATGGACATTGTGCGCCGTCGAGGTGGTCATCTGGCGCTGCTGCACCGGCGAGACCTTGCCATTGGGGAAGAGAATGAAGATGTCGGTGCGGCTGCGCCCGGCGAAGGCTTCGATGGCCGCGCCACCGGTATCGCCGGAAGTGGCGCCCACGATTGTGGCGCGCTGGTCGCGCTCGGCCAGCACATGGTCCATCAGGCGGGCGAGCAGTTGCATCGCCACGTCCTTGAAGGCCAGCGTGGGCCCGTGGAACAGTTCCAGAACGAAGCTGTTGGGGCCAAGCTGCACGAGCGGGCACACCGCCTCGTGCCGGAATGTGGCGTAGGCCTCGTCGATCAGCCTTTCCAGCACCGGGGTCGCGATCTCGCCGCCGACGAAAGGGGTCAGCACACGCAAAGCGATCTGCTGGTAGGAAAGGCCGCGCATGGCGCGGATGTCTGCGGCGGAAAATTGCGGCCATTCCTGCGGGAGATAAAGGCCGCCGTCGCGCGCCAGCCCGGCAAGGACGGCATCGGAGAAACCGAGACGAGGCGCTTCACCACGGGTGCTGATGTAGTTCATGAAAGGTATTCCGTCTTTTCCAGTCGGCAGGCGTGTGGATTTGTCGCTTTCGTCAGTCGCATTTTCGCCGCCGGATTGCTATAGGACACCACCGTCGCGAGAGGGAAATGCACTTCATGGTAGCCGCTACATCGAATTTTCGCCTTGTCACGGGCCTTGCGCTGTCCGGCATGCTGCTGGTGTTGGCGGGGTGCCAGTCGAACAGCGGCGATGTGCTGAACGTGCAGGGCGCGCAGGCGGACAAGACTTCCACGGAGAAGGTTCTGGCCAGCGAGCTGAACGCCTACTGCCCGACGCTGACCTTGCGCGAGGGCACGGCCTATTTCAACACCTATGCCAGAGGCGGGCAGGACGATCCGTCGAAAATCGTCTATCAGGCATCCATCGGCGAGGTCACCCGCGACTGCAAGAGGGCGAACGGTCAGCTGACCATGAATGTCGCGGCCGCCGGCCGCATCGTTCCCGGACCGCAAGGCGCAGCCGGAACCATCACCATGCCGATCCGCGTGGTGGTGACGCGCGGCAGCAATGTGCTCTATTCCCAGCTTCACCAGCACAAGGTGCAGGTGAGCGACACCTCATCCGCCACCCAGTTCGTGTTCAACGATCCGAACGTGACGGTTCCGGAGCCAAGCGCGCGCGACTATCAGGTGTTCGTCGGTTACGATGAAGGCCCGCCAAAGCCGAAGGCCGCCGACAAGCCGCGCCCCGTGGCGCGCAAGAAGGTGCCGGCCCGCACCGCGCAGCCGGCGGCCCCGGCGCAGCCGCAACAGCCGGCCACCACCTCGGCCTCGGATATTCCGCGCTGATCAATGAAGGCCGCCCCGGGCGGCCTTTTCAGTGTGGCTGGATGCTCAGTCGTCTTCCGACCATGTGAGCAGGGCGTCGAGAACGCCCCTGAAATCGCTCCAGCGGCGGATCGAGGTTTCCGCGCCCGCTTCCGTCAGCATATCGGCGTGGCCGGGATAGGAGTGAGCGCCCCCGGTGAAACCGATGACGCGCATTCCGGCAGCGCGCGCACCGGCAATGCCATGTACCGAATCCTCGACGACGAAGGTGCGCGCCGGATCGGCGTTGAATTCCTTCGCCGCGTGCAGGAATACATCTGGCGCCGGCTTGGTTTTGCCGGTTGGAAGTTCCACCGCCGAGAATATGGGGCCCTTGAACAAAGGCAGGATGCCGGTTTTTTCCAGCACGGCGCGGATGCGCGCGCTGGGTGAATTGGAACATATGCAGCAAGGGTCCGAAACCTGAGCTACGGCCTCGCGCACGCCCTCGATGGCGCGCACGTCCTGACGCAGCCTGCGATCGACGGCGGCCTCGGCCTGATCGATCAGCGTCGCCTGAAAGGGCAGGCCCGAGATTTCCTCGATGCGCAGCAATATGTCCTTGAAGGTCAGCCCGGCATAGGTCTGCGCCAGTTCTTCGGCCGAAATCTCGAAACCCGCTTCGGTGAGCAGACCGGCTTCCACGCGCGCGGCGATGATTTCCGAATCGACCAGGACGCCGTCGCAGTCGAAAATAATGAGGTCGGGCTTTTCCATGGCGGTCCGCATTTCGGTTTGAAGAGGAGAAAAAGGCACCAGCAACTGGTGGCGCGGGCATACATCAAGGCGTGGGACCACGCAAATTGCGCCGGTCCTTCACGGATTGTTTACGCTGATCGGTAACCATAACAGCAGGTAAACAGTAACGCGCATCCTGGGTGTACAACATGTCTGCAGTACGTCGTCTCAACGAGTTTTCCGGCGTTTCTTCCAGAACGGAATGGCTGGACACGATCCTCAAGGGCGACTGCGTGGCGGCGATGAACCGGCTTCCCGACGCTTCCGTCGACGTCATTTTCGCCGACCCCCCCTACAACCTCCAGCTCAACGGCGACCTGCACCGGCCGGATCAGTCCAAGGTCGATGCGGTGGACGATGCCTGGGATCAGTTCGAGAGTTTCGAGGCCTATGACGCCTTCACCCGCGCCTGGCTGCTGGCCGCCCGCCGCGTGCTGAAGCCGAGCGGCACCATCTGGGTGATCGGCTCCTACCACAACATCTTCCGCGTCGGTGCCAGGATGCAGGATCTGGGCTTCTGGATTCTCAACGACATCGTGTGGCGCAAGACCAACCCGATGCCGAATTTCCGTGGCCGCCGTTTCCAGAACGCGCATGAGACGATGATCTGGGCTTCGCGCGACGACAAGGCCAAGGGCTACACTTTCAATTACGAGGCGATGAAGGCGGCCAATGAGGACGTGCAGATGCGTTCCGACTGGCTGTTCCCGATCTGCACCGGCAATGAGCGCCTGAAGAACGAAAAGGGCGACAAGCTGCATCCGACGCAGAAGCCGGAAGCCTTGCTGGCGCGCGTCATGCTGGCCTCGACCAAGCCGGGCGATGTCGTGCTCGACCCGTTCTTCGGGTCCGGCACCACCGGTGCTGTCGCCAAGCGGCTCGGCCGCCACTTCGTCGGCATCGAGCGCGAGCAGGAATATATCGACGCGGCACTACAGCGCATCGAGAATGTGAAGCCGCTGGGCGCGATGGAGCTGACGGTTCTGACCGGCAAGCGCGCCGAACCGCGCGTCGCCTTCGGCAGCCTCGTCGATACGGGCCTGATCAAGGCCGGCACCACGCTGTGGGATTCGCAGCGCCGCTGGTCGGCCAGGGTGCGCGCCGACGGCACGCTGACGATCGGCGAGGACGCCGGCTCCATCCACAAGATGGGCGCGCGCGTGCAGGGCTTCGACGCCTGCAACGGCTGGACCTTCTGGCACTATGAGCGCGCCGGCGGCCTCACCCCGATCGACGAACTGCGCCGCATCGCGCGCCTCGGCATGGAAAAAGCCGGCGCCTGACCGGCTGGAGCCGTTCAAGGTTTCACGGAATCGTCGAACGGCTCTAACTCTTTGTTTTGTCGCGTTTTCGACCGGAGAAAAGTGTTTCCACTTTTCCTGGAAACGCTTTAGAAACCGACCCCGTGCGCGACCAGATCGCGTTCGAGCGCGCGGGCATCGGTAAACAGCACCGCCTGCCACCCGGCGTCCCGCGCGCCCGCGACATTCTTTTCGCTGTCGTCGATGAAAAGCGTGGCCGCCGGTTCCGTCCCGAAGCTCGCAACATGATGATCGTAGATGGCGCGGTCCGGCTTGATCAGCCCGATCTCGCCGGAAACGGTGATGCCGCGCGGTTTTTTTAGGAACGGAAAACGGCTGCGCGCTTCCGCAAACGTATCCGCCGCCCAGTTGGTCAGCAGGGTCACGTCGTGGCCGGCATCGATCAGGCGTTCCAGCAGCGCGACGCTGTCGTCACAGGCATGCGGCACCATTTCGTGCCAGTGCCGGCGAAAGGCGCGGATATTGTCCGCATGGGCCGGGTGTTCGGCGATCAGCAGCGCCTCGGCCTCCTCCCATGACCGCCCGCGATCCTGCTCGATATTCCACGCGCCGGTGCAGACATTGCCGAAAAACCACTGGCGCTCGGCCGGGTCGGGAATGATGCGGCTGAAGGGAATGTCCGGATCATAATGAACCAGCACCTTGCCGATATCGAAAACAATGTGCCGGATTTTTATGAGCTTACCCTTTTTTCCGTTTGGTTGCGCCCGGAATGGCGGCCTCTATCGCCTTTTTCATGACTGTGGGCAGCGCCTCGCCATGAAGTGCATCGGGCCCCGACCAGAAATGGTCTTGCGGAGCATTTCCATCGAAGCCGGTGCGATAGATGTCCAGTTCCAGCGAAAAATGCGTGAACACATGGGTGATCCGGCCGCTGCGTTCCCATTGTGAAGGGAAGGGCGCGGCATCGGGCGTGGTCTCGCCGTCCTGGCGTGCGGTCCAGCCGGTTGTCGGAACTTCGCTCATGCCGCCAAGCAGGCCTTTTTCCGGCCGCTTGCGCAGGAGCACCGCGCCATCCCTGCGCACCGCAACGAAGGCGGCGCCACGACGCGAGGGTTTTTCCGGCTTCGCCAGCCTGACCGGATAGAGTTCGGGATCGCCGGCGCTCAGCGCATCGCAATCGTCCCGCAGCGGGCACAGCATGCATTTCGGCCGGCGCGGCGTGCAGATAGTGGCGCCGAGATCCATGGTGGCCTGCGCGAAATCGCCGGGCCGGTTTACGGGCAGCAACTGGCCGACAAGGAGGCGGATTTCCGGCTTGGCCTGCGGCAGCGGCGTCTCGATGCGATAAAGCCGCGAGATGACGCGCTCGACATTGCCATCCACAACGGCGGCCGGGCGGTCGAAGGCGATCGAGGCAATGGCTGCCGCCGTGTAGGGCCCGATGCCGGGCAGGGCGCGCAGGCCTTCTTCCGTATCCGGAAAGATGCCGCCTTGCGCGGCGACCAGATCGGCGCAGGCTTTCAGGTTGCGGGCGCGCGAATAATAGCCGAGCCCCGCCCACGCTTTCATGATGTCGTCATTGGGTGCCGCAGCAAGCGCGCCGACGGCCGGCCAGCGCGCGACGAAGGCGGTGAAATAGGATTTGACCGCTTCCACCGTGGTTTGCTGCAACATGATTTCAGACAGCCACACCCGGTAGGGATCGGGCCGCTTGCCGCGCGCCAGTTCCGGCGGCGTCACGCGCCATGGCAGTTCGCGATGGTGGGCGTCGTACCAGTCGAGGAGCCGGGCGGCTATGCCGGACTTGCGGCTTTGGTCCTGCGGTGCCATTGATCGGGGAGTGCCGGTTTCCGGTGCCTGAGGTTCAGATAAACGTCGCTGGAGTACGCACATGGCAGGGAAACCCTTCCGGGGCAATCCCGTTCCGGTCAGCGATCTTGCAACCGCTATTCTCGATCCCGTGCTGCGCAAGCGCACCGGCATCTCGGTGGGCCTCATCCAGTCATGGGACGAGATCGTGGGCGAGCGGCTGGCGGGAAGTTGCAGGCCGGAGAAGATACAGTGGCCCCGGCGCATGCGCGAGGAAGACCCGTTCGAGCCCGCCGTTCTGGTCGTGGCCTGCGAGGGGCTGGCGGCACTTCATATCCAGCACCAGAGCGGCGAGATCATCGGTCGGGTGAACGCTTTTCTGGGCTTCGCCGCAATCGGCCGCATCAGGATCGTCCAGAAACCGCTTCCCGGCGCGGCGCGAAAGGCGCGGCCTGTCCTGCGCGCCCTGTCGCAGCAGGAAAAGGTGGAGCTGGCGCATACGGTGGAGGTCATCGAGGATGAAGCACTGAGGGCTTCGCTGGAGCGGCTGGGCGCGACGGTTCTCGGCAGCCGGAAGTGAGGCGCGCGGCTGCGCCATCGCGCTTTCGTGATCGCGTAAAATCGGCCTGGTGATTGGATTGTTCGCGCCAATGCCTTAATTGGCCACGACTCTCGCTTTTATAGCCCTTCACAGTGCACAATCGGAAAACAAATCGGGTGATTCGCATGACCTTGTCCCGCAGAACAATACTGTCTTCTCTGGCGGCTGTTCCCGCCGGCCTGATGCTGTCGGCTTGCAGCGATTCCGGACAGGAAGGCGTTGCCAATGCCGCGCCGACGGCTTCCGCCGCGCCGCAGCCATCGGGCACGCTCGACATGGCTGAAGTGCTGAAGCCCGGCGCGTTGCCCGACAAGGCGAAGGGCAGCGAGGACGCCAGGGTCACCGTCGTCGAATATGCGTCGATGACCTGTTCGCATTGCGCCGCTTTCGCGGTCAGCACCTATCCGCAGGTGGAGAAGAAATATATCGATACCGGCAAGGTTCGCTTCATCCTGCGCGAATTCCCGTTCGATCCGCGCGCCGAGGCCGGCTTCATGCTGGCGCGTTGTTCGGGCGACAACTATTTCGCGATGATCGATGTGCTGTTCAAGCAGCAGATGAACTGGGCCGCGGCCGAAAACGTCAAGGACGCCATGTTCCAGCTCGCCAAGCTGGCCGGTTTTACACAGGAGAGCTTCAACGCCTGCTTGACGGACCAGAATCTTCTCGACCAAGTGAGAGCAGTGCAGAAGCGCGGCGCGGAGGAGTTCAAGATCGACTCCACGCCGAGCTTCATCATTAATGGCAAGGTCTACAAGGGAGCCATGTCGATTGACGAGTTCTCGGCGGTCATCGATCCGCTGCTGTAACGTCCCGGCAGCGTCGGGGCGGCGCGCTTCCGGCGTGCCGTACACCCTGATGCGCGGCTTTTGCCCTGCAAGAAGACGGCGCGGATGAAGTTCTCGCGCCTTCGCCTTCTCGGCTTCAAGTCCTTCGTCGAACCCGGCGAGTTCGTCATCGAGCGCGGCCTGACCGGCATTGTCGGACCGAATGGCTGCGGCAAGTCGAACCTTGTCGAGGCCCTGCGCTGGGTCATGGGCGAAAGCTCCTACAAGAACATGCGCGCGTCCGGCATGGACGACGTGATCTTTTCCGGCTCCGGGTCGCGTCCGGCCCGCAACACGGCCGAGGTCACGCTGTTCCTCGACAACAGCGACCGCACCGCACCGCCCGCCTTCAACGATGCCGATGAATTGCAGGTGTCGCGCCGCATCGAACGCGAGGCCGGGTCGGTTTATCGCATCAACGGCAAGGACGCGCGCGCCAAGGATGTGCAGCTTCTGTTTGCCGACCAGTCGACCGGCGCGCGCTCGCCCTCGATGGTCGGGCAGGGGCGTATCGGCGAGCTCATTCAGGCAAAGCCCCAGGCGCGGCGCGCGCTGCTGGAAGAGGCGGCCGGCATTTCCGGCCTGCACACGCGCCGCCATGAGGCCGAGTTGCGGCTGCGGGCGGCGGAGCAGAACCTTGAGCGTCTCGACGATGTGGTCGGCGAACTGGAAGGCCAGATCGAGAGCCTGAAACGACAGGCAAGGCAGGCCTCGCGCTTCAAAAACCTGTCTTCGGACATCCGCAAGGCCGAGGCGACGCTTTTGCATCTGCGCTGGACAGCCGCGAAGATGCAGGAAGGGGAGGCGCGGTCTTCGCTGGCGCAGGCGACGTCGCTGGTCGGCGAGCGCGCGGCAACGCAGCTGGAGGCCGCCAAAGAGCAGGCCATCGGGGCCCATCAACTGCCGCGGTTGCGCGAGGCGGAAGCCGCGGCCGCCGCCGCCTTCCAGCGCCTGTCCATCGCCAATGCGCAGCTTGAGGAAGAGGCAAGGCGCATTCTCTCACGCCAGTCGGAACTCGACAGGCGGCTGGAACAGCTCGATGCCGACATCGCGCGCGAAGAGCGCATGGTGGGCGAAAACGCGGATATTCTGGAGCGGCTGGCCGAAGAGGAAAGCGTTCTCCTCGATGAAAACGCGGGATCCGACGAGCGCGCGGAAGCGATGCGGGCAGCCCTTGAAGCCGCTTCGGAAACGCTGGCCGCCAGCGAGGACGCGCTTTCGCGGCTGACCGCCGAGCGGGCGGAAGCGGCAGCTTCCCGCAACCAGCTCGAACGCTCCCTGCGTGAGGCCGGGGAGCGGCGCGAGCGCTTCGCCCGCCAGCTTGGCGAGATGGATCGCGAACTGGCCGGGATCGCATCACGCATGGCGGCACTTGCCGATCCTGCCGAAAAGAAGCTGCTGGTCGAGCATGCGGAAGCGGCGCTCGAAGAGGCCGGGGCTTCCGTCGAGACCTGCGAACAGGCCGTGGCGGAAGCGCGCGAGGCTGAGGCTGAAGCGCGCGGCCCCGCGCAGGACGCGCGCGCCGAACTGGCCGGCATCGAAACCGAGGCGCGCACGCTTGCGAAAATGCTGAGCGCGGGCGGCGGCGACCTGTTTCCCGCCGTTCTGGAGCAGATCGATGTCCAGCGCGGCTTCGAGACGGCTTTGGGCGCAGCGCTCGGCGAGGACCTCGACGTGCCGCTCGACCGTGGCGCGCCGGTCCATTGGGGCGACGTTCAGCCTGCGTCGAGCGGCGATCCGGTCCTGCCGCAGGGCGTTCGCAGTCTCGCCTCGGTGGTGCATGCGCCGCAACAACTGGCGCGGCGTCTGGCCCAGATCGGCATCGTGGAGGCTGCCGATGGTCCGATGCTTCAGCCGTCGCTTGCGCCCGGCCAGCGGCTGGTGACCCGCGAAGGCGCGCTGTGGCGCTGGGACGGCTTCACGGCCAGCGCCGACGCGCCGACGGCGGCAGCGCTTCGTCTGGCGCAGAAGAACCGGCTGGCCGAACTGGACGCCGAGGCAGTCGAGGCGACAGCGAAACTGGGCGCTGCGGAAGAGGCGCTCGCTGCCGCCGAAGCCGCTATCCGCGCCAATGCGGAAATGGAGCGTGTCGCACGCCAGGCGCTGCGCGACATGCAGCATGGGCTCGACAATGCACGCCGGGCCCTGGCCGAGGCGGAACGCGCGGCGGGCGAGATCGCAAGCCGCCGCGATGCTCTGGAGGATGCGCGCCAGCGGCTGATCGAGGAGCTGGAAGAGGCCTCCGCCATCCATGCCGGGGCGGAAGAGGCGCTGCGTGAAACATCCGACCCGGCCGACCTGCAACTGCGCCTCGAACAGGCGATGGCGCGTGTTTCAGCCGACCGTGGCGCCCTCGCGGAAGCGCGCGCCATCCATGACGGCCTGAGCCGTGAAGCAGACGCGCGGGCCCGCCGGCTTCAGGCAATCGAGGCCGAGCGCCGCAACTGGCTGATGCGGGCCGAGAACGCCGACGGCCATATAAGGGCGCTTCAGGAGCGCCGCGCCGAGGCGTTGGAAGAACGCGAAGGGCTGGCGGACGCGCCGGACGAGTTCGATGCACGCCGGCGCTCGCTCCTGTCGCAACTCTCGCAAGCCGAAGCCAGCCGCGGCGAGGCTTCGGACAGGTTGCGGGAAGCCGAAAACCGGCAGGTTGAGCTGGACAAGGCGGCGACTGCATCGATCCAGCAATTGTCCGAGGCGCGAGAGGCCCGCGCCCGCGCCGAGGAGCGCCTGACGGCTGCTGACGACAGGCGGCAGGAGGTCGAGGCGCGCATTCAGGAAGCGCTGAACACGCCGCCGCATCTGGTCATCCGTCATACGGGATTGCAGGCCGATGACCCGATGCCCGATGCAGGCAATGTGGAGCGCACGCTGGAGCGCCTCAAGATCGAGCGCGAGCGGCTGGGTGCGGTCAATCTGCGCGCCGAGGAAGAGCAGCGCGAGCTTTCCGGACGCCTGGAGTTGATCGTGTCGGAGCGCGACGACATCATCGAGGCGATCCGCAAGCTGCGGCAGGCGATCCAGAGCCTCAACCGCGAAGGGCGCGAGCGCCTGCTGGCCGCATTCGATGTCGTCAACGGGCATTTCCAGCGCCTGTTCACGCATCTGTTCGGTGGCGGCACCGCCGAATTGCAGCTGATCGAATCGGATGACCCGCTGGAGGCGGGACTTGAAATTCTCGCCCGCCCGCCCGGCAAGAAGCCGCAGACCATGACTTTGTTGTCGGGCGGTGAACAGGCGCTGACGGCGATGTCGCTCATCTTCGCCGTGTTCCTGACCAATCCCGCGCCGATCTGCGTTCTGGATGAGGTCGATGCGCCGCTGGACGATCACAATGTCGAGCGCTTCTGCAATCTGATGGATGAAATGGCGGCGAGCACCGAAACGCGCTTCGTCGTCATCACCCATAATCCCATCACCATGGCCCGCATGGACCGCCTGTTCGGCGTCACCATGGCGGAGCAGGGGGTGAGCCAGCTCGTTTCGGTCGATCTTCACGAGGCCGAGGCAATGCGCGAGGCAAGCTGAGCGGGGCCTGCCGATTTTTCCGATAATGTCGCTGAAAATGCCGCTATCGGATGGGAGGCAGGCAAAGTGAATAATGGCGGCCGGCAAGGCCGATAAAATATGTGACGGCCTGATCGTGCTTCCGAAGATCACCTCTGCGCAAGCCAGGTTGATTTTAAAGCAGGCCTTCAATACTGACGCTGCATCGAAGGGCGTGCGGTTTCATGCTCGTTTGATGCCCGAATGACGAAGCAGGATCGTGGCCGTCACCTTCGATCCAGCCCGCACAGGCGTGGCTTTGCTCCATCCTTGATTGCAGCATCGCGCGTGAACTCGATGAGGGGAGTTGCATCAGGAGGCATCGGATCGCGGAGCGCGAGCCCGCCTCTTCGCTATGCGGAACATTTTGCAGTCGGGCGGAAACATTTGATGTCGCATAAAGACGGCCAAGAAAAGAAACCGGCAGCGGAAGCCGCGTTCGCCGCATAGCCCGCCGCTCAAGCGCAAATCCAGCAAAAATGCGCGGCGATTTTACGTCAGGAATTGTGTAGAAAAAGAGATGGAGCATTGCGGGCGATCCCTTTTTCGCCGGAAACGCTCTGGTTTTGAGGTTCACGGCGGCAGATAATAGCGGTACTTTTGCTTCGGGCGCTATTTTTGTCTTTCAACTATTGGTTGTTGCTTGTAAATGGCGAATTATGGCCTCTGCGTTTGATATCCGTTCAAAGCTTGTTGGTTTGCCGCGGCGGCAGAAACAGCTTCTCGCGTTGTTTGCCGACGTCGTCATGTCGCTTATAGCGATGTGGCTGGCGTTCTCGCTCAGGCTCGATGTGGATCACGCGCCAAAGGGCGCCGAATGGATTCCCTACGGACTGGCTGCTTTCCTTTTTGTCCCGTTTTTTATCAGGCTGGGGCTTTATCGTGCGATTTTCCGGTACTCGGGCGTTTCAAGTCTTGTGTCCGTGGCCAGCGCTGTTTTCCTTTATGGCATCGTTCTGAGCCTTGCTCTCTTCATCGCCAAATTTCCCGGTGTGCCGAGATCGATCGGCTTTTTGCAGCCAATCCTGTTCTTTACCCTCGTATTCGGCAGTCGCGTCGTCGTGTCGCAGCTGCTCGTCCGGTCGATGCCGGGCGAGGCTGTCGTCAGGAGCGTGCTGATCTATGGGGCGGGACAGGCAGGGGCACAGGCCTGCGACGCCCTGGTCATGACGCCGGAATACCGTGTCAGGGGATTTCTTGACGACGATCCTTCAAAGCATGACCGGCGAGTAATGGGCTACCCGGTGTTCGATCCCGCACATGCCGCGGAAATCATATCCCGCTTCGGTATCAGCGACATACTCATTGCGGTCCCGAGCGCCGGGGTGGAAAGGCGGCGGGAAATCGTCGATTCCCTGGCCGATCTTCATGTGCGCGTACGCACGATCCCCGGCATTCTCGATCTGGCCCGCGGCACCGCGCAGATCGACGAGATTCAGGAGCTTCAGATAATCGATCTTCTGGACCGGGCGCCGATCGTTACTTCACACGACAGGTCAGCGTTCATCGGCAAGACGGTTCTGGTCACCGGGGCCGGCGGGTCGATCGGCAGCGAACTGAGCCGGCAGCTTCTGTCGCTGGGGCCGGGCAAGCTCATCCTCTTCGACCACAATGAATTCAGCCTCTATACCATCGACGACGAACTGCGCAGGCTCGCGCCTCAGCTGAAGGTTGCAACCGAGATCATATCCTGCCTTGGCTCAATCCGGGATGATGTCCGGGTCAGGATGGTAATGAAGAATTACCGCCCGCAACTGGTCTATCATGCCGCAGCCTACAAGCATGTGCCGTTGGTGGAATCGAACCCGATAGAAGCCGCAACCAACAATATACTTGGCACCGCAATCGTGGCCAGCCAGGCGGAAGCGGCCGGTGTGGAGCGCTTTACCCTGATCTCCACGGACAAGGCCGTGCGCCCGACGAATTTCATGGGAGCCAGCAAGCGCCTTGCCGAGCAGATCGTTCAGGGGCTGGCTGCCAAACCCGGACAGAAAACCGTGTATTCCATGGTGCGCTTCGGCAATGTGCTCGGCAGCAGCGGTTCGGTGGTTCCGCTTTTCAGGCGCCAGATCGCATCCGGCGGCCCGCTGACCTTGACCGATCCCGAAGTCATTCGCTATTTCATGACCATTCCGGAGGCTGTCGGCCTTGTCCTGCACTCGTCGCAGATGGCCAGGGGTGGTGAAGTGTTCGTTCTCGACATGGGCGAACCGGTCAAGATCATCGATCTTGCACGGAAGATGATTCGCTTGTCGGGCCATGTCGAACGGACACCCGATAACCCCGATGGCGATATGGCGATCAGGATCATCGGCCTGCGGCCCGGCGAGAAGCTCTATGAAGAGTTGCTGATCGGCGACAACCCCAGCCCCACCTCCAATCCGCATATCATGATGGCGTGGGAGGGGTTCGTGTCTCCCGAGGATCTGGCTTCAGAGCTCGAAATTATCCGAAAATCCGCCGAGCAGCAGGATGTCGGTTTGCTGGCTGGCGTTCTGATGCGAACGGTTGCCGGGTTTCAATGCGGCGCAAAGGTTGCGGAACTCGCGGCGAAAGCCTGATCACAGATTTTTTTTATAAAGCGTGTTGCGTCTGATCTGCCTCCTATCCCGCAGATTTACCGGGTGGGTTTTCTTTTCCGGCCGAAGTAAATCACGTCAGACCAAGAAAGTTTTTCCCGGAGTGTTTCCGGTTCGGAAACGCGACGAAACAAAGACTTGCAGCCGTTCGGCGATTCCGCGAAGCTTTGAGCGGCGCTAAAGCATGT
>JAZIHP010000013.1:0-61943 GCA_036678505.1 Alphaproteobacteria bacterium | reverse complement strand
CCTCTTCGAATATATCAACGGCTTTTACAATCCGCGCCGTAAACACTCGGCCCTTTGCTGGAAATCACCCGTGGAATTCGAACAGAGGGCAGCTTAACATGAGCACCTGACCGGAACGAAACCGTGACAGGTCCAGGACGATGCACGATTGAACGGTGGCATCCGGGAAGACGGCGGCGATCGCCTCTGGGAAGCCTTCAGCCCGTCAAAGACGGCAAGCAACAGATCCTCGACGCCGCGGTTCTTCGGTTCGTTCATCACCCGCAGCCAGAATTTGGCGCCCTCGTTCTGCTCGATCCATAGGCCAAGGATCTCCTTGGCCGCCCCGTCGGCGCGTACGCCCAGGGCAATATGCACGGCCTTGTTGCGAACCAGGCCCTCGTCACGAATCTTGACTCGAAGGGCATCGAAGAACACCAGCGGGTAGACCGCATCCAACGGCCGCCCCGCCGGTGCCAGCCCATGGCCAGATCAATCATCTGGCGAAGAGTGGCTTCACGGTTTGGAGCTGGGTGAATGGCCGCCTGCGCGGCATCCATGCACCGGATAAGAGAGGCGGCGCGCTGTTGTAACCCCATCGTCAGAAGGGGTCCCTTTTGGAAGCCGATCACCCCGCCAACGGGGTCCTTATTCCATGCTTAATCACACTCGCCAAACACAACCGGCCCTGGTGTCATGTGCGCAGTCGATTTCACACAAAATCCGGAAGCGCCCAGTGCGGCAAGGCGTTGTCGCATTTTCAAAGTCGCCGTCGGGGTGGATGGCACTTCATCTTTTTTGAGCTGACAAACACAAATGGCAGAAGAAAAATGGCACACCGCAAAGCGGCCACGTTCTATTCGCTGCGCTCACCGAACCCGCAAGCGGTTTCGGCCATTCGGTGACGATCGCTCGTGCGCGCGGGCAAAGCCCGCGCTTCTCTCATGCTAGATCTGTTCGCGAAAAATCATTGCCTTTGTAGAGCAAGGGCAACCGCAGCGATTTTGCTGCGCCATAGAAAAAGCAATCGCCAAAATTCAAATCCGCCTTGTGGCGGACCATCGCGCCATAAGTCATCATCGCTTCAAGCGCCAATCGCCCAACCTTGCCGTCGATCGCAATTTCCTTGGCCGAAATGCGCTGCAAAAACAGATCCACCAAAGCTTGCGCTTCCCCGATCAGAGGCCCATCCGCGGATCTCGGCGTGTTCTCTTTCCGGCGCGACCTTACAATGCCCGTCACCGCTTCAAACCGGACAAGCGGAGAAATGTAGAATTTCCCGCCCTCTTCAAAGCGCTTTTCAAATTCTTCATGGCCCGGTTCGCCATTCAGGATCGCGACAATCACCGACGCATCAACGAACATCGTCGCCATCGCCCCACATGTCATCCATGAATTTTTTCAGATCAACGTCAGGGCTGACCGGCCCGAGCCGGGCATCAGCTTGCCGACGCAAATCCGCAAAGGTGTCACGCACCGAAACCGTCTTTTTCCGCCGTTCCAGCTCGCCCAACAAAGCCAGCCGAACAGCATCCGTTTTGGTCTTCGCGCCAAGTTTGGCGCGAACCTGTTCCGCCAGATCGTTGACGGCTGAATCTCGAATGTAGAGTGCCATGCAGATATTCCTTTCTGAATATCCATATATCTGGTTTTGAATATTCAAACAAGGATTTTCAGCAGATCAAGCCGAAGCTGGAACGCGCCTCATTGCGCCGTAGTGACAGCGCCGGCCGGAAAAAGACCAACCAGAAAAGGCCGCATCCGCGGCCTTCAGACTGCTGACAAACCCCTGGCATTTGCCGGGGGTTTTTGATTCACTGGGTCATGTTGAAGCGCCCCGCTCCCGAACAGACGGCCCTTGAGATTGTGACGCTTGAGGAACTGGTTCCCAAGGACCATCTTCTGCGCAAGATCGACCGGGTGATCGACTTCTCGTTCATCCACGATCTGATGGCGCCGCTCTACTCGTCCGACAATGGCCGCCCGCCGCTTGATCCGACGTTAACGTTCAAGGCGCTGTTCATCGGCTATTTGTTCGGGGTTCGCTCGGAGCGGCAGTTGGTGCGCGAGATCGAGGTCAATGTCGCCTATCGCTGGTTCCTGCGGCTGAAGCTGACGGACAAAGGTGTTCGACGCTTCGACGCTGTCGCAGATCCTACCCGCGCCCGATTAGACATCATCGCGCGTTGGCCAGTCCAATGGGATGAGCGCCCGGCCTGAAGCCCTGGTCCACCGCTCACGAGTGGCAGCCACATAGCGGGGATCATCAGCAAAATACGCATGCTCTATCAGTAGAACTTGCAGGCCGGACCGCCGAGCGGTTTCACGAAATAGGAAGTCTATATGCTTGCGCATGGCCTGCACGTCTTCGTCTTCCTCGCGGCCCGCAATCTCCGTCTCGTCTTCATCTTCTCCACTCGTAGGGAAATACGGACGGCTAATTTGGTCAAATACGAGCACCCCAGGAACCGGGGCGATGACGGACTCGAAGTATCGCTGCAATGCAAAAGATAGTGAGATGTGGATAGCTAGATAATTCTGATCAGAACCGATGTCCGGCATTCGTAGGATAGCACCGCCGTCCGCCTCGATCACCGTGACCTCCGGCTGGCGGGACGAGAAGTCGAGCTCAGATCCCACGCAAGGAGCCACCGTTGGCAGTACTGCAAAGGCTTCCGACGCGAACTGGGAGATCTTGTTCTCGGCGCGACGCAGCTTGATCTCTTTGGCTTCACGGTCGACGCGAGACTCCAATTCTGCGATCTCGGCCCTTAGTACACTCAAATCGCGCGACACTTGGCGTGACTCATCCACGCTCGATTCTAGAAAGAAAGACACTCGTCCAAGGAGATGCGCCCGCAGTTGCGCCAAATCGGCCATCCGACGTGTGTCCTCACTCTGCCGCAGCCAGGTTCGGATTTGGTCATCCACACTTCGAAGTTCACCATTGAGCCTGCTAATTTCGTCATCAAGGGTTCGGTCGTGCTCGACCAGCTTGGGCCTTACCCGCTCAACCGCTGCGCTCTCGGCTCGTACCGTCGCGAGGGTCGCTTGCAACGCACTAGCCGTTTTGCGGCCCCGTTCAGAAGGTGCGTCGAACACCGGACACACGCCAGCGATATCCTTTAGGTGAAGATGCTCGGCAAGCATGAGTTTCTCGCGCTGCTGGGTCACTGCGCCCTCGAAACCAGATGCTTCGCGGATTGCGGTGCGAGTCGCCTGGAGTTGGCGTCGTGAGTTGCCGAGGGCGCCTAGTATTTCGCGACGGCGCGAATGAAGCGCTCCGAGTTCCCCTTCGCTGGGATATGTGTTCGCCTCAAGCTGAGTGTCGGAGACGGCTTTAACTTGCGCCAGCAGTTCTGCCTCACCAGCGTCATCGGATGGCGCCGACGCGATGCCAATCCGATGCGCTTCCGCAAGCAGGCTAGCAGCGCGCTGCTTCAAGACTGAGTCAGCTGCCACCCGAGATCGCTCTCGGGCCTCCTCCTTGTCGAGTGCACGCTGCAGTTGCCGAAGCCGCCGCTCAGCCATGGCGCTCGCCTCGTCATTGATCCGTAGGAAATAGGGCATCGACGCGAGGATATCCCGGGCCTTGTCCGCCTTTTCAAGGCCGTGAAGTAGGACCGTCTCGCTATAGATGACCTCCTTTGTCACGAACATATACGGTGTAACATGACGGACAGTGGCCCTACCTCGCACTGCTTTGGTAACGTCGACCTCACCACCAAGGTCGCCGATTCCGAAAGCTCGCTCGATGAACGCCTTGGCGGCATCCAACGTGGTGGCCCCCTCGAAATCAGCGATCATTCCGGGCAAAGGTAAGTTCATACCCGACGACGTGAACATATGCGTGCTGGTTGCTTGACCGACAGGAGGGACGATACGCCCAATGATCATCTCGCCGGAACCGCTAGTCCACTTGACTCCTACTGCCACGGTTCGACGCCGGACGTGGGCCGGCAATTCGCATTTGCTTGCCCCCAGACAGTAGTCGATCGCCTTAATGAGGGTCGATTTACCAGTGCCGGATGCGCCGGTGATAATGTTCATGACACCAGGCTTGAGTTCTACCTCCCTGCGTTCACCAGACACGCTGAGAAAGAAGATATTAGAGATATTCCAGCGCGTCATACTGTAAGGCCCATCATATCGAAGATTGTGCGTGTGGAGCCCGCGGAGGCGAACCAGAAGCCGAGCCGCTCAGCAAGCTTGATCGACTGAGCGGGGCCCTCACTCAGCGCGGTGATCGCGCCCTTCTTTACCTTCTGGCTACCCAGTTCCAGCCGTGCAGCCGGGCTCACAACAAGGATGCGGCTAAAGCATCCAAAACGGATCGCTTCGGTTACGATGCCCATGGACGAGTTAACCAGGTTTGAAAGGCCAATTTGCACCTGTGGTCGACGGTTCAACCATTCCTGTAAGCCGGTGTTCTTGTTGGTTCCGTCAAAGCAGCGGCCAAGATCTCCGGCTAAGGCGATTGGCAAGGCTAGATAGACTGCTGGAACCTCAGGCCCCTCGGAGTTTATCGAGAGGTATGCAGTCGTAAAGCTGGCCAAGACGAGGGCACAGAAGGCGGGATTCGTTTCGGAATAAATATCGTGAGCAACGTTCATTCAGCATCGCCCAGCAGCTTGGCATAGTCGGAGTGCCAGCCGACCTTTAAGTCGATCGCCAGCACTTGATAACTGCCACGAATGTAGTAAGCGGCGCTCCAACCCTGCGCGATTGGCCGCACAGTACTGGGCGCGTCCTCATGTGTCCATCTCAGGATTTCGAGACCCGATTGACACTTCCCCTTTTGATCAAGCTCAGCGCATTCCTCGACCATCTGACTGTGGCGATCGGACCAGTGTTCTTCGAGCACGAGATCGTAATCGTTAATAATGACCGCCATTGCAGGACTGCCGTTGAGCCACTTTGATCTTTGTTCTCGCGCCTTCCACTCCTCACGGATCGCTTTCGAGAAGTCCGACGTCTTGCCGTCGACTAATTGAATCTGACGAGCGAGCATGCCGTCAGGCTGATAATCCCTCGGCGGGCTAGCGATCTCGAAGTCGGGCACGAGCTTGTCGTGCTCGATATCCGAGACGATGGCGCTGATCTGGTGTTGCAATTCGCTGCGAGCGATAACCCGCTCTCGCTTTCCGCATAGTGAGTAGATGATCTGTCGGTCCCACCACTCGACCAGGCGCATAGCTACGGCCGACCGCTGCTCGGGCGGGAGAAGCTTTAGATGTCCGGCAACGTTGTCCTCAATGGCGCCTACGGCAGCGCTGCCGGGCTGAATCATTGTGCGACGCATGAGATTGAGCCGCTCTGTATCCGTGAGCGACAGGAAGGCCGAACAGCCATCAACACGGTCGGCATGGGGCAATGCCTTGCCCATTTTGCTGGCGGCAGCGCGCGCATCCAAGACGCGCTGAGCTTCTTCCACCATTGCCTCAACTAGCTCGGTCCGCTCAGCCTCCAGGTTAGTCAGAGCAATCAGGGGGCTATCGAGCCCAAGTTTAGCGACCGTCACCAGATGAAGCGTTGTCTCGGAGAGAGTAAGATCCGGCAGGATATCAACCCAGACTTTCACCGTCTTCCACAACGCCTTGGACTTAAGGCTGATCGCCGGCGGTGCATCGCTGGTCGAGTGCTTAAGCTGGTACAGCAAATTGTGGCCATCAACTTTCAGGTCCACGTCGTCCAGCTGCTCAATCCCTACAGCTGCGTTGTCCGTATCTTGGCGCATCAATGTCAGAAGCGCGAAGAATGCTTGATAGTAGAACCCCAGCGCGGAAGCTTCCGCCGAATGACCTGCGCCCTGCTGTTGCTTAACCATAGCCACTCTTAGTCGCCCCCCACTAGTTTTAGTGTGACCGTGTTCCAACCCCAGCTCAAGTGGTGATGCGCCAGTTACACAATCCTACAATCTAAAGAGTGCCCCCGAAGACGGCTTGGGATTAAATTTGCCGTCATCTTGTTATAACAGTTCCAGCCGACTTCGCCGTCGGCGTGACCAGATCAACCACCTTCCAGCCTTGCTCCTGCGCTGGCCCGATCAACATCTTTGCCTCTGATTTACGCAGCGCCAGCCCAAGCAACTCGCGCGGCCGGGTCACCCCTACAAAGACATTGGTCGCCGCTGTTAGTCCCACCCCGGCGAAAGGCTGGGCGGTGACGCCGAAGGCGCGCGGGAGCACCGTAGTCAGGTCTATACACTGCTCATCCGCTCTGCTGCCTTTCCACACCTCGCTCTCTACGACGAGGATTCCGTCCACCGTCTTGCCCTTGACCGAGTGAATTGATCCAAGCCGCAGCGTGATATCGCCAAACTGCATGTGCTTGGTCGAGCGGCGCTCTGGATCAGTGAGATCGGCCTTTTGTTCGGGGGCGAAGCCACAGAACACGGCGATCTCTTCAGCCCCGCCCTCGGGGTGCGGACTGAAGAGCGGCAGGAGCGCTTCGAGGAACACCAGCCAGCGGGCTTCTTCCCAAACTGCGTCGCCAGCGAGGACATGATCTCGCAGCAACCGGCGCACTTTGTGCGGCAAGGCGACGTTGCGGTGCGCAAGCGTCGCCCAGACATTGTGTGCGGTAATCAAATGATCGTTGGCGGCCATCCATCCATAAGCGCGCGCCAGGCTGGCAACGCCAACAGCGAGCATCTCGCCTACCTCTGCGGGAGACCGTGTCGCAGCGTGGTGAACTGCTGCTCTCTGGAGTTGGCGGCAGAGGAGATTGGCTTTCGCGCGCGACCCGCCTTCGCTCCGATATGCCGGGTGATAGTCGACGAGGCTCTTGGGTTGCCATGCACCTTTCTTACCGGGCAGGTTGTGACGAGAGGCGACCGCCCAAATATCGCGCGCGCCGCACATGCCTCCCCAAAACTCGCGCGCTTCATCGGCGAAGGCTGGCAGCACGCCACCAATCGTCGCTTCGTCGAATAAAAACATTATGCGCGAAGCGGGTCGCGCATTAGCACCGATGATGGTTTGCGCCTGACGGGCAGTTAGCTGACTTGCAAAGCCCGCGATTTCTTCGCCGAAGCGACGGCTAGTATTGAGCGGGATGCATTCTGGTCCCGGCGCCCAATAAGCTGGCACAGCACCATCGTCTTCGTAAAGCGTCTGGTTACTGTCGCCTAAGCGCTGAAACGCAGTACCGGCCCGCTTGAAGACATGCTCAAGTAACCTGAGCTGCTCCCCATGGGTATCCTGCGCCTCGTCCAGGAGGACGAGCGGGAAGCGCGCCCGCAACCTACCGGCAAGCTCAGGATTGTCTTTGAGCGCGCGCCAGGCGAGCGCTGTCATGTCTGCGTAGCGATAGACACCGGCCTTGACCATTGCCGCCTTGAGCTGGCCAAGCGCGATGCCGCAAGGCGTCTCCGCGCCGTGCTGGCCTTTGCGGCGGCGCACCGCCAAGCTTGCCGGGGATGAACCAGCGTCGGAAAAAGCAGGGTCGAGATCGAGGCGTGCTATCCAGTCCTCGAGCCGCCGCTTCAGCTTGAGTTTGGTGTTCTTCGCCAAACCATCAAGGACGCGCCAACCCGGATATCGTCGCAGTGCCTCGGCCGCGAACGCATCATCGTCAATCTGCCGGACGCTCCAACCCAGCCCGCGAAGATAAGGCAAGGCAATATACTGGTTGATGAAGGCAGTGACGGTGCCGATGAAATGAGGATAGGCCATCAGCCGTGCCGCGGTCGGGTGGCTGGCGATCAAACCCTCGACCTCGGTCCGCGCGGCGTTGGTGTGCGAGATGACGCAGACGCCTTGCTGGCGGGTCGTCCAGTTGCGCGACAGCAACGCGAGCTTGGCCGCGAGCAGTGTAGTCTTGCCATTGCCGGGCGCGGCTTGGACATCGCACGGGTCGGTCCTGCCGAGGAAATTGGTCTGGCTCGGATCAGTGAAATCACAGCCGCCTAGCTCAGTGCCGAGTTCAGCGAGTAGTTCGGGGGTGAGTGGCAGGATCTCAAACATCGTGCTCGGCCGCCGGCGCCGCAACACCGTCCACTCCCACTTCGCCGTCCTCTGCATCCGGGTCGTCGGCGACGACAGGCGGCGCGCCGGGGGCATAACCGCCAGTCACATAATCAATCGCACGCACCAGATAGGGCGGAAGCCGATCGCGCATCTCCTGGGGGGTGTCGGTGCGCTTGCGCAGGATTGCGGCGAGTTGCTCCGCCACCTCAGCTTTGGATGCCTCCTTGTCGTGCACGGGTTGGTAGATCTTAACTGCGATCTCGACTGCTGTCAGACCCTCTTCCTTCCACCCTACGTAGGTGGCGCTCGCATCTTTGCTGATTTTCGCGAGCCGCTCCGGCTTACGGCTGCTGGTCTTGGCGAGTTGGACTGCCTGGTGAACGCTTTCAGCAAGCTCTGGCTGAAGCGCTAGGTCGAATTCGAGTGTCCAACTATCAGCAATGAAGGCATCGACGGGATCGCCGACGTCGCGTCGCAGCGCCTTCATTCGCCCCGCAACATCGCCTTCCGTCAGTTCGTTAGCGGCCTTGCGCTTGCCGACCAACGCCTTCGCCTCCACAGGAGGTATATCGCGGTCGGGGATCAGTGCAACCGGCACTGCAATCGCTTCGCCGTTCTTACGCTGTATGATGCGACTGTAGCGGAACAGCCCGCGGTGGCCGACATTGATGATCGAAACGCCGTGGCGGCTAAGCGGGCGACCGAGCTTCTCGGCTATGGCAGGCAGCAACAAATGCTCGCCGTCGCCTTCAACCACGATCAGCGCGCGTGCAAAAAAGAGATTCGCTTTGGTTGCGTCGAGAAAGCGGCGCAGGAATTCATAATCATTCGGCTCGAGTCGGGTATGCGCCGCGCCCAGCGGATAGGCGCGATGTCCGACGATCATCGTCATCGTCTCGAGATCGGCGCCGGCGGCGAGTTGTGGGCTGTGCGTAGTGAGCAAGACCTGGACCTGCTGATGGGCTTCCCCCTTCTCGGCGTTGGGCTTGGCGGCACGGGCCGTGAGGACCTCCATGAACAATGTCTGGTGCTGCGGGTGGAGATGCGCCTCAGGTTCCTCAATCAACAGAAACGGCACCTGGTCGGGGTGCGATTGGAGCAGCAGTAGCTCAGCGGCCATAAACAGCAGATTATTGTATCCGAGCCCGCGCTGGACACGCTCGGTGCCGGCCTTGGCATTCAGATAGAGCTCAAAACGCTCGAGTATCTGGTCGAACGAGCCGCCCGCGCCGAGGTCGAGTGTTGCGACGAGGCGATCGTCGACGAAGGAGAGCTTGTCGAGGAAATCGGTGTTGACGCTGCTCGCGACTCCGCCGACCGCGGCATTGTCGCGCACGGCAGCGTCGGTCGCGGCGAGAGTGTCGTGGAGCGTTGCGTTTGCGCCCAGCGCCGCAGGCTTGCTCTGCGGACCCATCGCCGGCATCGCGCCGAGAATGCGCGACAGACGGGAACGGCGGCCGGCGCGCATCTCGCGCTCAGCGTCTCGCAACGGTTTCAGATAAGTCGCCTTGAGATACTCACGCAACTCGCCGTCGAGCGGCAGGCCCTCACCTTCGCCGCCGGCTCGATGCTGGCTGGCGACAACGCTGCCGCCACCAGGCGAAATCCGCCGCGCGCCGCGCATGCAGACTTGGAGGCGCAGCTTTCCCTTTTCGTTGGTGCACCATTCGAGGAAGCGAGCTTCCTCGTCAGGACCGAGGTCATCGAAGGTGCACCGTACGATGAAGTCGCACCCGCGCACGCCCGCCGTGTCGACATGAAAGTCGTGCTCGTCAGGACGGATATAATCGTCGCCGCGTGTCCACAGCACGTAGCGGGCGGCATCGATGATCGCGCTCTTACCCGCATCATTCGGCCCAACAAGGATATTGAGCCCAGGCGAGAGTTTGAGTTCTAGCGGTGCGGTCGGCGCGAAGCACCTGAAGCCGCTCGCATAGATTTCAGAAATATACACAGTCGCCCCCTCAGCATTTTTTCTTATCTTGTCGTGCCATTGGCGCGCTCAGCGATGTCGGCGCAACGCTCCATGAGTGCAGCGAAAGGCTCGGCATCCTCCAGAAGGAGACCATCCTCGACCATGCGGGCGTAATCTTCTTCCAAAGCCTTCGCGCCATCACCGACCGGTACGAGCTGCAGCTCGCCATTAACGGCGGCTGAGTAATCGATCAGCGATCGATCCGCCGCCTTTTCGGCGAAGAACATCGTCTTGTGGCGTGCGACGGCGTCGGCCAGTTCGCGATCAGCGAAAGCGGCGGCCGCGAAGCCGGCTTCGTCCAGCCGAACCACGTCATGCCAATGCCGCGCGAAGCGATCACCGCGCAGGCGCTCCTGCCGACAAAAGACGTGGATAGCCGTCACCTTCTCCCAAAAGGTCCGCTCCGCATGCATCACACGCGGCCGGGCGGTCGGGAAGACGACCCCCTCGATCAAGCCAGAAGCGTCGCAGACCACGTCGCGCAAACTGGCCGGCTCGCCCGTCGATCGCGCGCCGAACTCAAGCATCACGCTTGGGGCGACATAGCCGGAGCCAGCCGTCGTTGCTGCGTAATCGATGAACAACTTTTCGCCGTCGGCGCGGATGGTGGCCTCAAGGGACTCTGCGGCCAGCGCGTCGGCGATGATCCGCTGAACGGTGCCACCCACCCAGTTCGGCAACCGCTTGCGCACTTCACTCGACCAGCGTTTCTCCTCGCTGCGGGTCTTCGGCAACCCCTCGCCATCGTCGCCCACGAGGTCGGGGGCGATCGTCCGAATGTCATAGGTCAGATCGACGTCCTCGGAGAACCGCCGGATTACCCCATAGGCTTTAGACAGGGAGGTGCCGCCCTTGAACACCAGGTGGTCGCCGAGCGGCGATCCGTAAAGCACGGCAAGCGCCCAAACCACCCACGCATCCTTCTCGAGAAGGTGCGCCGGTCGACCAGAGCGATCGGCCGCGACGCTCATCGCTTCGCGGCGATCCGCGACCGAAAGGTGGAGAAACGCGTCAGCCATGCGCGGCCCTCCCTACGCTGCGCGCGAGCCAGGTCGGAAGCTGCGGCGCCGCCGCGACCAACTCGCTGAAGGCCGCTGGCGATAGCTTCCGCTTCAACGTGTTCAGAGCTGCCTCGGCCTTGTCTGGGCCAAGCCAGGCCAGCGCTCGTACCGCCTCACCGGCCGGTCGCTCGGCCATAGCCAGTTGCCAGCGCGGAGCGTGGCGAAGCTCAACTACCTGCTTGCCGAGATTCATTTTCCGAGTACGACCGGACGTCAGATACACCGACCGGATCGGCACCTGGGTCGTGAGACCAAGGGTATTGGCGGCAGCGGCACCGCTCGGAACGATGACTTCGCCGCGCTGAGCCGCTAGCGCCTCGACCGCCAGTTCGACCGAAGGGGCTCTGGTGCCGAACCGGCTCGTGACCGGGAGAAGATAAACCCCACGCCCGGCCCTCATCAGCTGACCCCGCCCAGACAGACGCGACAATGCCTGATCCACTGCGGCGCGATTGCCGAGGTGGAGCAAGCCTTTTGCCGCGATGGGCATGCCCTCGGGCAGCCGCCTCGCATATTCGAGAATCTGTTCGGTCAAGCGCTGCATAGTCAATCTCCTGTCAGAAATATACGCAGTTTTCTGACAGTTTGCAATCAACGGTCGAGTGCGCCCTCGCGCGGCGCTAGATCAGCGGAGCGCCCTTATCGAGAAGATCATCTAGAAAGTCTTCTCGCGATGAGACCGTGCCGGCGCGGGTAGCGAGGACCAGCGCCTCGACGACCTGACGCGCCAGCGAACGGGCCATCATACGCTCCTGCGTCGAGATGTCGGTCATGGCGCGACCATGCAGGAAAGCGCTTCTTATATTGAAAAGCTGCTCATACTGGTCGGCATAGAGACGGTCACCGAGCAGACCCGCAATGCGCCCTCGCATCCGGTTCGTCGCACGCATTTTTTGTGACGATCAGCGGCGACACGGAAACTGTTTTGATAATCGGCACGCAGGCCGAGCCCTGCCTCAATCGTCGTGATGTGCGCCAGGAACTCGTCCACGCCATCAGCCAGGAAGGCGCGGACGAGGAAGTGGGCGATTGGCGTCTCGAACAGAACCGACTGCTTCGCCCGGTCGAGAATCTCCCACCGGCCCTGGTCCCAAACGGTCAGCTCGGTCGCGGCGTTGTCGTCGAGCTGCAACTCGAGCGGCCGCTCTTCCTCATAGGTCCCGCCATAGCCATCATCATAGATGCGGTCCTCCCAGCACAGCGTGTCGGGTGACGGCGGCGCACCTAGACGCACGAAAAGGTCGCTATCGACGGTGTAGACCCACGGTACGCGGAACCCTCGCCAGTCGAATTCCGGCATGGTCGACCAGCCCTCCCAAGGCGCCAGCAGGAGGAAGAACAGCGCTTCCTCGAAGGCGTTCGGGAAACGCCCTTTATGCGGCTCGATTCGCCCCAGATCCTGACTGAAATCCATGCCGAACACCGGAATGGCTCGCGTCCCGGGCTCGTCCGCGAGCGCCACGATCTCCTCAACAATGAGCCAGTGGAATTGTGAAAACCGCTCAGCGTCGAATTCCTGGCTCGGATACAAGCGCTTCAGCCGTGGCTCATCGACGAGCGCCCGCAACTCGTCCGGCGTCAGCTGACACACCCGGGCCGAACCGAACGCCAGCGACGGCAGTTCATCAGCGAGATCAAGCGGAGCGAGATGCAGACGCGTTGCCTGCGTGGCGCGCAACGCCGCGGTTAGCGCATCGGCTGCCAGGTCGCACGGCATGGCGAGAGCGCCCATATCGTCGGGCAGCGAGCATGGCATGCCCAGTGTCCGCAGCGCCGTTGAAAGCGCAAAGGTAAACCCGATCGTCCCGGTCCCGGATTGGTCGTCGCGGCATGCCTCGCGCAGACGCAAAAATGCCGGATGTGCGAGGATATTGTCGGGTCCAGGCGGGCGAAGCCGCCACAGCTCGGCTATCGCGTCGAGCAGGGCCACGCTCGGTCCGGTCTCGGCTCCGCTCATCAGGCGATCCGAAGACGCCGCAGGAGCTTGCTTAGGACCGCCTCATAGTCCTCGGACTTTGAAAAATCGGCGTAGAGCTTGCCCTTCAGGAATTCAGGCAGATCGCACTCCTCATAGAGCAGCGGGAGCACCACGACCTCGCCGCTGGCGATCTCCCTATTCATCGCCACGTCGAGCTCCTTTTTTACCCAGGGCGCGCCGATCGACTTCTTCGACAACACCACCGCAATGTACCGGCTGAGCTTCATGCCCTCCTCAATCTTGGCGATGAGCGAATCTCCAATGTCGATTTCGGCCTCGTCCAACCATACACGCGGCACGCCATGCGCCATGAGATCCTTGCGAAGCTGGCGGACGAAGGGTTTGTCGACGCCCGTGTGGCTCAGGAAGATGCCATGGTATTTCTCGTGCGCGGGATCGGCCTTTTCCACCGCCAGGCTGTCGCGAACGAGCTGGTTGGCAGCCTCCGGCGACGTCGGAGGTGTCACCAGCCAACCCGTCATGGTCCCGAGCGTCACCCTGCCGCCCAGACTATAGCCTTCCGGCGTCGTCGCGATCGCGCTGAACCCGTCGGTCGGATCGGACAAGCAAAGGGTCCAGCCGCCTGCCTTAGACAACTCGTCGAAGTAGCGGGAAAACGGGCTGTCGGGCTCGACGCTGCCCATCCGCCGCCCCTTCTTCACGAGAAGATCCGAGCGCTTCACGAAGCTGGCGATCTTCGGCGCAACATAGCCGAGATGCGTCTCGCGATAGCCGAAGAAGTTCATCCGTTTAGGTTCGGACAGGCACCAAACGACGGTGGCACCATCGGCAATCGCCGCCTCCATTTCTTTCTGCCGGTCCTCCGCGTCAAAGGCAGCGTCGATGTCGTAGCTGTCGTTCTGCTGCTTCAGCTTACCCAGTTCGTTGGGCTCGTTCGAGAACTCGCCGGCCCTGCCGAACAGGAAATGCGTATAGCTCTCCGGATTGATGATGATCGTGTCATATTCATAGAGCGGATACGCGGCACGCTCGCGATCCGCGCCTGGCCGGCACAGACCCAAATTTTCGATGTCCACTCCCTCGATCGCGTCACCGGTATAGGTCACGCCGATCGTCAGCACCTTTCTCATCAGCCGTTCCTCTTTCGACTTCTGCGACCGTCGCCCGCCGCGCCATTTGTTCCTGCAGCACGCTCCGCGTCCCGCGTCGACGTCACGTCCATGACCTCGCCACGGCTGCCGACCAGCGCGATCTCGATGCCGGCCACCGCGCAGCGGGGCGCCAGTCGTTCCGCCAGGCGCAAGGTGCTTTCCGTGAAAGGTACGACGGCAACCTGACGCCCTTGCGATGGGGTCGCCATCAGCATGCCGACCGTCTCGCATAGGCCCTTATAGAGCTGGGACACCTGACCCGAATGCCTGGTATTGATGATCCCGCCTTTGCATTCGGCGGAGATGACCTGGTTGCCGACCTCCGCAACCACATCCCCGAGACCAGACTTGGGATTGACGGTGATCTCCTGGCCCGCAGTGTTCCGATATGTGCCGCCGTAGCTGGTGCTGCCGATGCTCGAAATCTTGGTGAAGCCTCGCCGGACCAGCCAACCCGAGAAGTCGAATTGTTTGCCATGTTCGCCATCGGGATGGACGCGGACGTGGTGGGTATCCTGCGTTCGCAACAGGTGCATCGCATAGGCGACCATCACCGCGCCTTCATAAAGATGGTGTTCATGCTCACCGTCGGATTTTCCGATGCGGTTGGGCGGCGGCGAAAGCGCCGTGACCAGATCTTCGAAGTCCATAATTGCCCTCCAGCCGGTTGGCATATCTGATTGACTGAGAGCAACCTGCATCCAGCAGCTCAAAAAATACCAGAAACGTATCGAACATCAGTATATCGTCTTGCCTCTATTCGGCCAGAAGCTGGAATGAAATTGTCACAGGCGCAAGGTTTGTTGAGGGGAAAGCCTTCCCCTGCGTCCGAGCCTCTCGTCTCGATCGACCCCTTCTGCGGGGCCGGCGACCCCGCAACGCCCCGCTAGAGTGAGAGTGCGGACCGGGTTTCCGTGACGGGTTGAAGGTCGGGAGAGAGGCTTCTGGCCCCCGTCGCGGAGAACCGCGATGTCCAAAAACACCACTCGCGCTCGCACCGGCTCGGACAGATCGAGCCTCTACGACAACATCACCAACAAGATCATCGGCGAGCTGGAGGCCGGGCGCGTACCCTGGGTCCAGCCCTGGGGCACCGCGGCGGCGAAGGCGCCGCTCGCCATGCCGAAGAATGCCGCCACCGGCCGCCAATATTCGGGGATCAACGTCCTGATCCTCTGGGGCGCGGTGATCGAACACGGCTTTCCCGGGCAGGGCTGGCTGACGTTTCGCCAGGCGCTATCTCTCGGTGGCAATGTCAGGAAGGGTGAGCACGGCACCACCGTCGTCTACGCCGACCGCTTTGTGCCGGGCGATGAGAAGAAGCGCGCGCGCGACGCTGGCGAGGAAGCCCAGGCGATCCCGTTCTTGAAGCGCTTCACGGTATTCAATGCGGCGCAGTGCGACGGTCTTCCCGAAGATATCGCCGCTGCCGCGTCGCCGCCGCTGCCGGGTTTGATCGAACCCAGGGTCGAAGCCCTGATAAAGGCGACCGGCATCGATCTCCGCATCGGCGGCAACCGTGCCTTCTACGTCCCGGCCCACGATTATGTGCAGGTGCCGCCGCCACAAGCCTATTTTGAGCCGATCAACTGGCACCGCACGGCGCTACACGAACTTGGGCATGCCAGTGGCCACCGTTCGCGGCTCAATCGTGATCTGACCGGCTCCTTCGACCTCATCCCCGACCTCAACAATCAGGAGACACAATCATGATCATTCGTCGTTCTCGCGCGACCTTCATCGCGGCCGCCATGCTTGCCGCTCCCTTTGCGCTCACCCCCATCCTGACCAGCCCGGCACATGCACAGTTCGGCTTTGGCGGCATCGTCTTCGACCCGTCGAACTATGCGCAGAATGTGCTGACGGCGGCGCGCACACTCCAGCAGATCAATCAACAAATTACCCAGCTTCAGAATGAAGCGCAGATGCTGATCAATCAGGCCCGCAACCTGGCGAGCCTCCCCCATTCCTCGCTCCAGCAGATTCAGCAGTCGGTGCAGCGCACCCAGCAGCTTCTGAACCAAGCCCAGAACATCGCCTTCGACGTTCAGAAGATCGATCAAGCCTTTCAGACCCAATATGGCGCAGCCTCGCTCTCGGCGACGGACCAACAGCTCGTCGCCGGTGCGCGTGAACGCTGGCAGAACACGGTCGGCGGTCTTCAGGACGCCATGCGCGTGCAAGCCGGGGTCGTTGGCAATATCGACGGGCAGCGCGCCGAAATGTCAGCCCTGATCGGCCAGAGCCAGGGAGCAACTGGCGCGCTGCAGGCGGCCCAGGCCGGTAATCAGCTCCTCGCCCTACAAGCGCAGCAACTCGCCGATCTGACCGCGCTGCTCACCGCCAATGGTCGGGCCGAGGCTCTGTCGGCGGCAGAACAGGCTGCGGCGGTCGAGCAAGGCCGTGAGCAACGCCGCCGCTTCCTCACACCGGGCTCCGGCTACCAGCCGGGCAACACCCAGATGTTCAACAACGGCAACTGACGCCAGAAGGGGGAGCACCATGGACGGCAAGATGCTGGCCCGCTTGGGCGCCGTCATATTCGTCGCCGTCGCGATCACCGCGACCGCAATCGAGATGACTCGCAAGGAAGAAGCCCCGGCAGCCCCCATCGCCCGCCAGCTTCAGCCGTCCAGCCCTGACCCGTTGCGCGCGGGACAACGCCGCTGCCAGCAACTCGGTGAAGCCGCAACCCGCGACCCGGAATGCCTGAGCGTCTGGGCGGAAAGCCGTGACCGCTTCCTCGGAACCACAGCGCCTGCCGCACCGGCCGCTCCCCATCAGAACGAAGGACAATAATCATGGGCGGCACAGGCGTCATCGACCAGTTCCTCCAGGTCTTTACCAGCTACATTGACTCTGGCTTCGGCCTGCTCGGCGGCGAGGTCGCCTTCATCGCTACCACGCTGATCGTCATCGACGTGACGCTCGCCGCCCTGTTCTGGAGCTGGGGTGCCGATGACGACATCATCGCTCGCCTCGTCAAGAAGACCCTGTTCGTCGGCGTCTTCGCCTATTTGATTTCCAACTGGAACAATCTGGCGAAAATCATCTTCGATAGCTTCGCCGGCCTCGGCCTCAAGGGGTCCGGCACCAGTTTCACGACCGCCGATCTGCTGCGCCCCGGCAAGGTGGCGCAGACCGGGCTCGATGCCGGACGACCCCTATTGGAGTCGATCTCCGGCTTGATGGGCTACTGGTCGTTCTTCGAGAATTTTATCCAGATCGCCTGCCTGCTGTTCGCCTGGGCGCTGGTGCTGCTCGCCTTCTTCATTCTGGCCGTCCAGCTCTTCGTCACGCTCATCGAGTTCAAGCTGACGACGCTCGCAGGCTTCGTCCTCATTCCCTTCGGCCTGTTCGGTAAATCAGCGTTCATGGCCGAGAAGGTGCTCGGCAATGTCATCTCCTCCGGCATCAAGGTGCTGGTGCTGGCCGTCATCATTGGCATCGGCTCGACCCTATTCGGTCAGTTCACCGCAGGTTTTGGCGGCGCCACGCCCACCATCGACGACGCCATGGCCATCGTGCTGGCGGCCCTTTCTCTGCTGGGCCTCGGCATTTTCGGGCCAGGCATCGCCAATGGCCTCGTCTCCGGCGGTCCCCAGCTTGGTGCTGGCGCCGCAGTCGGAACCGGCCTCGCCGTCGGCGGGGCTGCTCTGGCCGCGGGCGGTGCGGCAGGTCTCGCCGCAAAGGGAGGCATTGCTGCACTTTCCGGTGGCGCTGCTGCCGTGCGCGGTGGTGCTGCGGCCGCTGGCGGTGCCTCCACCGCTTACAGTCTCGCCTCGGCTGGCCAGTCTGGCGTGGGCGGTGTTGCCTCCGGCCTCGGCGGCGCGATGAAAGCCGCGGGCGGCGCCGCAATTTCACCGTTGAAGCGCGCCGCGTCAAAGGCCACCGAGAGCGTCAAATCCAGCTTCTCGGACGGCGCCAAGTCCGCCTTCGAGACCACCGGCGGCTCATCGACCATGGGAACGATCGGCGGCGGTGCTGACACTGCCGGTGCCCCCTCATCACCTGCAGGTAACGGCCCACCCGACTGGGCCAAACGCATGAAGCGCTCGCAGGGGCTGTCCCACGGTGTCTCCGCCGCCGCCCACGCAGTGCGATCCGGCGACAGCCATGGCGGCGGCTCTTCCATCAACCTTTCTGAAAGTGACCGCTGATGTTCAAACGTCCCGCAACCCATTACGGCAAGACGCCCGAGCCCGAGACCCCATACCAAAAAGCCGCACAGATTTGGGACGAGCGCATTGGCTCGGCCCGTGTCCAGGCGAAGAACTGGCGGTTGATGGCCTTCGGCTCGCTGCTGCTGGCGGGCGGCTTCGCTGCTGCCCTGGTCTGGCAATCAGCGCGCGGCACCATCGTTCCCTGGGTGGTGCAGGTCGACAATCTCGGCCAATCGCAGGCAGTCACCCCGGCCGTTGCCGATTACCGCCCGACCGATCCACAGGTAGCCTGGCATCTGGGCCGCTTTATCGAGCAGGTCCGCTCGATCCCGGCCGACGCCATCATCGTTCGCCAGAACTGGTTGCGCGCCTATGAGTTCACAACCGATCGCGGGGCGGTAGCGCTCAACGACTACGCGCGCGCCAACGATCCGTTCACCAAGGTCGGCCGGAGCCAAATCGCCGTCGAAGTATCGAGCGTCATCCGCGCATCGCCGGATTCATTCCGCGTCGCCTGGACCGAACGCCACTATGAGAACGGCCAGCTCTCGAGCACGCAGCGCTGGACCGCGATCCTCACGATCGTCGTCCAGCCGCCGCGCGATGCCGAACGGCTGAAAGCCAATCCGCTCGGTATCTACATCAATGCAATTTCCTGGTCGCGGGAGATGAGCCAATGACCCGCGCCGTCCACGTCTCGGATAGGCCGGGAAAGAGAGGTGTGGCCGTGGCGACCGTGCTCCTGGCTGCAACCATGTTCGCCGGTTGCGCAACGATGAAAAAGCCACCGGAAATCAGCTACGACGCCTACGTTCCAACGCTGCCCGCCATCGCGGCGGCGGTAACGGAACAGCCGCCGCGGCCTCTGCATGTGCCTCCAGCATGGACGCCGAGCCGCGGTGGGACTTCGGCAGGCACGCCGACCGGGCGCGTCGAGAACGCCAATGCCGCCGCCCGCGTGGAACCGAGGCGCGACGGCTATTACAACGCCATCCAGATCTACCCATGGAGCGACGGCGCCCTCTATCAGGTCTACGCTGCCGTCGGCCAGATCACCACGATTGCTCTGGAGCCCGGCGAAAGCCTGACCGGCGCGGGCCCAATCGCAGCAGGCGATACCGCCCGCTGGATCATCGGCGACACCGAAAGCGGTTCAGGCCTCACCCGCCGCGTGCAGGTTCTGGTGAAACCCACGCGCACCGAAATCTCGACCAATCTCGTCATCACCACGGATCGCCGGACCTACATGATTGAACTGCGCGCCCGCGAGGCCCTCTATATGCCGGCCGTTGCCTGGGCCTATCCCCAGCAACCCGCATCACAGCGCCAATCCGTGCCGACCACACCCATCATTCCGGCCGTAGCGGCCCGGAACCATCGCTATGGTCTCACCGGCGGCAATCCGCCGTGGAAGCCGGTCTCCGTCTTTGACGATGGTCGACATGTCTATGTCGAGTTCCCACGCGGCATCGTCCAGGGCGAGATGCCGCCGCTCTTTGTCATCGGCCCAAACGGCGAGCCGCAGATCGTCAACAGCCGGATTCATAACAACATCCTGATCGTCGACCGCCTGTTCGGCGCTGCCGAACTGCGCCTTGGCGGCGGCGACCGTCAGCAGAGCGTCAGGATCGTCCGCACCGACGGAAGGCCAGCATCATGACCCCTATCCCCACAGCGAACAGTCAGCCGAATGCGGAGGGTGATGACAATGCCCTGCCTCTGACCGGCGAACCTGCCGCCCCTATGCGACTGCGCGCCGACGCTCCCCGCGTCACGCGCATCTCGCGCAAGGTGCTTGCCAGTGTCGGTCTGGTTGCCAGCATCGGTATTGGCGGGGCCCTGATCTATGCGCTGCAGACCCGCGACGCCGGCTCAGGCAATGAGGAGCTTTATTCCGTCGACAATCGCGCCACGGCAGATGGCATCGCCGGTCTGCCACGCGACTACACCGGCCCAATCCTCGGGCCTGCATTGCCCGGCGATCTGGGGAGACCGATCCTCGACGCTCAGGACCGCGGGCAGCCGATCGCACCGCCGACCATGACGACACCCAACGTCGATCCGGAGGAGCAACGCCGGATGGCCGAGGAGGAAGCGGTCCGCCTGAGTCGCGTCTTCTTCCAGACCGCGCCTGGTACTTCGACGGCAGGGGCGCCAACTGGCGGCGCTTCCCCGAACCTTGCCGGATTAGGCCTGTCCGGCCAGCCCGGCACGCCCACAGCCCAAGACCGCCAGCTTGCCTTCCTCAACGCCGGCACCGACCGCCGAACCGTTGCGCCGGATCGCGTCATGGCGCCGGCATCGCCTTATGTGCTTCAGGCGGGCGCGGTGATTTCCGCCGCGCTCATTACCGGCATCCGCTCCGACCTGCCGGGGCAGATCACGGCACAGGTAACAGAGAACATCTACGACAGTCCAACCGGCAGTATGCTTCTGGTCCCGCAGGGCACCCGTATCATCGGCGAATACAGCAACGATGTCGGCTTCGGGCAGCGCCGCGTTCTCCTGGTCTGGAACAGGCTCATCATGCCCAACGGTCGCTCCATCGTGCTGGAACGTCAGCCAGGCGCCGATGGACAAGGCTATGCCGGCGTGGAGGATGGGGTCGACTATCACTGGTGGGATCTCGCCAAGGCAGCGGGCTTGTCGACCCTGTTGGCTATCGGCACGGAGCTAGCCGTCGATGACGACGACCGGCTTCTGAGCGCTATTCGCAATGGAGCGCAGGACACCATCAACGACGCTGGCCAGCAGATTGTTCGGCGTCAGCTCAATGTGCAGCCGACGCTCACTATCAGGCCAGGCTTCCCCGTCCGCGTGATCGTCACCCGCGATCTCGTCCTTGAGCCCTATGGAGGATGATATGACCAAACTGAAACTCGGCCCGATCACAGAGGACAAACCCATCAAGGTGACACTTGAATTTCCGGCCGCCTTGCATCGTGATCTTGTCGCATATGCCGAGGCTTTGGCCAGAGAGAGCGGCCAATCTGCTGCCGATCCAAAGCGGCTGATCGTGCCGATGTTGGAGCGGTTCATTGCGACGGATCGAGGATTTGCGAAGCTTCGTCGGATCGGTTCTGCGTCCCATTAGGAAAATCCCCGGAGCGTTTCGACATCACCTTGGCCAGACTGAGAAGGCGCCGGAAGGCGGGATTATCGTTTTTCGGCGACCAGATCGCACAAAAGGGTAAAAGCTCTCCGGCGAGCGGACGATAGACGACGCCAGGGAATTGAGCTGCAGTCGTCGCCTCGCTCGTTAGTGTAAGGGCGGTTCCCTTCGCCACGATCTGCATCAGTGTGTCACGATAGACCGCATGCTTCTTAACGGCTGGGCTATGGCCGGGCTCGGCAAGATGCTTCACCAGATAGTCTTGAATATCTGATCCTGACTGCGCTTCGCTGATGGAGAATTCCTGGTTCCGGAGGTCACCCCAAGAGATTTGCTCTCTTCCGACCAGTTCATGTCTAGTCGACATCACTACATAAACGCGTTCGTTCCACAGATGGGAAACGTCGCAACCTTCGGCCGCAGGCCTGCCGGTCAGGAAGGCGACATCCAGCCGATGCTGTTGGATCGCCGGAATATGTTCGGAAGCATCACCTTCAATATAGTCGATCCGCACCTGGGCATGGTCGGCAGCGTAGGCATCAACCAACTCGGCGATGAAGCCCGAAGCCATTGAGGACATCAGGCCGATCCGGACGAGACCCTGCTGGCCTTGTCCGATAGCGCCAACATCGAGTGTCGCATGGGCAAGCTGGTTGAGCGCTTTACGCGCCCTTCGGATGAAGCGCTCACCCGCGTGAGTGAGCGTGATGCCGGCATGCCCGCGATTGAACAGAGCCGCGCCGATGCTATCCTCCAGGTCGCGGATGCGCCGACTGATCGTTGATGGCTCAACGCAAAGACTGCGCGCTGCACCGCGAAAGCTTCGCTGCTCCGCCGCCGCGAGAACATATCGCAGATGTCGAAGCTCAAACTTCACTGGCGCAACTCGCCACCATCAATGACCCCGACATGCCGCAGCGAGGACAGCGAGGACAGCGAGGACAGCGAGGATGGAAACATCCAGCTGCTGGTGGAAGTGTGTTCCGAACGTTTTTGATGAGATCGCCGCCGCATGTTTTATGGCTCGGCGGTGCCGCGTCGATAGTCTCCGCCATGATCCTGCGGATTTAGACGCAAGGCTTCTTCCACGATGATGTCAGCCCCGAATATGCGGGAGGTCTGCGTTCTGCAACATCCTTCGGATCGATTGTACCTTTCTGGTCGAATGCTCCGACGCCCTCTGTGCCTTTGACGAAGCCGTTGATAATGACTTCCGCAACGTGGATTCCATGAGAAGCAAGGGTCGGGACCAGGATGCCCAGAGCCTTGTGCTGCGCAGCCACCGTTATGGCCATCACAGCATAATCGACGGCGAACTTGTTTATTTCCGGCCGGTCGAGTGCTGTGATCCCGCTCGTTGCCAGGATCGTGCCACCCGACGCCTTGAGATCGTCGAACAGGGCCTGCACTGCCGCAATGAAGCTGACAAGGCGTAGCTCCAGGCTTTGCCTCAAATCTTCAACCGGTGATGAAAGCATGTCTCCATTGACCGGCAGGAAGGCGTTCCAGTGCAAAATGCCGACAGGCCCGAGCGATGCTCGTATGTCTGCGAAAGCGTTGGCGCGTACATCGCTTTCCGTAAGGTCGGCAGGGAACGATTTGGCGGTGATACCTTCTTTGCGTAGCGCCTCGGCGCCAGCCTCCAGACGTTCGGCATTTCGGGCGATAATCGCAACGGGATGCCCAGCCGCACCAAAGCGGCGGGCAACGGCTTGGGAGATTCCAGGCCCATAACCGCAAATCACGATGGGGTCCTTCATGGCATATTCCTTTTCGGGTGAGCGCCCGGCCATGATGACCGGGCGTCTTTTGAGATCGGTATTTTGCCGTCAGGCAGCGTTCAGTGAATGACCGCCTTCAACGAGCCATGAATCGTGCAACCACTTTTCCGTGCGGCGATGACCGGGAAAGGTGATCCAGTGAATATCGCGCTCGAAGACCATGACTTTGCGGTCTGCGCCGACAATGACCCAGAACCAACGGCCATCGGCTGTGTTACGCATCTTCACCTTCATGCCTTTGAGCGTGAGGTTCTCGGTTCTACCGTCTCGGATAACGCGAAGAGGTTCGTCATGCGGGTCGATCCAGCTCAGCTTCATTCCCGGCAGTAGGTCCGGCGCCTGCTTCTGCAAGAAGTCCATGGCAATGGCCTGTGCTTCCTCGCGCGACGGCAGATCGCGACCGACCAGATCCAGAACGATACGTGCGAACCCCTTGAGCCGGCCATTGCTGGCAGTCACGGTGCTGAAATGCTCGCCGCCGAACCCGACGCTGCGCCCGTCCTCGCGCTCAAAGCGAACAAGCTCGGCTGCTTCGCCATCGACGGTGGCGGAACGGCGTCCCGCCTCACGATAGCCGGTGGGCAGATGGTCATTGAGTGGAAAGGTGATTTCTTCAGCGGATGTGGTGCTGGTCATAGTATTTCCTTTGCCGGTTTGGGCCAGAGCGTAGGTTGCCGTTGCCGCGATCAGGCTGGCGGCGATGATGCTGATTGCAGTTCTGCGTGAGGGCATGGAGATCTCCAGTTTGCGGGATTGTTGATCAGGACTTGCGGGTGGCGGTGATGCCGAGCGCAGCTATGAGCAGCAGACCGGCTGGAAGCAGCCAAAGAGGCGCAGTTCCGAACTGCGCCAGCGCCTGCGACACGGGCGGAGCGAGGCTTGCGCCGATGAAAAGACAGAAGGTGTAGAGCGCCAGCGCTAGTCCGCGATTGGCATTAGTAGCGCTTCCAGCCACCGTGGCGATCAGGCCAGGCACGGCAAGAGCGACGCCAGCCGACAGGAAGATGCTCGCGCCCATCACTGTCAGCAATGTTCCCACAGCTGCCAGCATCAACCCCAAACACGCCAGCACGAGGCCGAGGCGTGCCGTAACCGTGGCGTCATAACGATGCGTTAGCGGCGCAGCGGCAAAAGTCAGAAGCAATGGCAGCAGGCCGATAAGGCGCAGGGTCTGGAGGTCGACGTTGAGGGCGACCCCGAGCGTTTGCGCTCCGGCATGCAGGGAGACAAAGCCGAACAGCACGGTGACAGCGGCTGCCCATGCCGTGAGGATGCCAGGATTGTGCAGAAGCGAAGCCAGATGCCCGCGTGGCGACACCTTCTGCGCGGCCTGTCGCGTCCCGGTCTTGGTCGCGACAGCCAGAGCGATCGCGGCCAGCAGATAGACTGGCGCCAGACGCAGCATGGTCCCCGGCAATCCGACATCCATTCCGGCCGCAAAGACCTGAGCGAGCGGGGCAGCCCCGAGAAATGCGAAGCTCATCAGGGACAAGCCGAACGGGCGCTGCGCGGGCGGCAGTTCCTCGGCTATCAGCGACAGCGCGGCAGGCGGGAATGCCGCAGCAACGAAGCCCTGCACTGCTCGCGACGCGAGGAGCATCTCAAAGCTCTGCGCCCGGCTGACCAGCAGGGTTGCCATCGCGGTCGCAGTCAGCCCGAACAGAATCAGCCGGCGCCGCCCGTAGTGATCCGAGAGCGGTCCAAACACGAGAAATCCGGAGGCATAGGCGAAACCGAAAGCCGAGCCGATAAGGGCAGCGCGTTCCGGCGCGATGTCGAACCGTCCGGCAACATCAGTGACTAACGGAATGGTGACATAGAGCTGGCCAACAACGAGGAAGCCGCAAAGCATGAGCAAAAAAAGCAGGGAGATGTGACGCAAACTAACCGGGCTTGTCATCTGTTTATGTAAGTTAACGTCAGGTGTAGATTGAGGACGCAAATATAGGTCTCCTATAGGGGGCAGTCCGTTCGACGAGCTTGGTCGATCAGTGATTTCATGCGGGCTATATTGCTTTCCAGATCGCGGCGGAAAGCCGTCAGCTCCGTGAGCTGCGCATCGGTCTTGGCAATCTGGGCTTCGAGGATTCCAAGCACCTTCTCCTTACCCTTGATACCGCTTGCGTCCTCGAAATAGAGGTCAATCACCGCCGCGATCTCGTCCAGGCTCAGTCCTAACCGTTTGAGCGCGGCGATTTTCTCCAACCTCTGGTAGGCGGTGTCGTCGTAGTAGCGATAGCCTGCTCCCTCGCGTTCGGCAGGCTTGAGCAACCCGATACGCTCGTAATAATGGATTGTGCGATGGCTGACCCCGGCGCGCTTGGCCAGCTCGCCGATTTGCATGCGAGAAAACAATTTATCACCTAACTGAACCTGACGTTGAGTGTAGGTTTAGTTAGGTGACCTCGATTTGTCAATGAAATCGCCAGTTTGAGAAAGCTGCCTCCATTGTGAAGGGCAATAGACGTTCCCGCTGACCATCAAGGTCTTGTGATCTCTGCTGCAAGGGAAAGTAGGTTTCGGAGCGTTGCGCTGCGATTTTGTGGCAACCAGACAGCCGAGAATACTATTGGATCCGACTCATCGACAAACGGCAGAAACACGACGTCGGCTGTTGGAAACAGCCCATCGGCCATGGCGGCGATGAGTTGATAGATCCCACGCTTCTGCCGTCATTGTGCCACTCTCTTCCGCGCGATCCAGGCAATCAGGACAGCAGCAACGACAGCAGCCGCAAGATTGTAGAGCATGGCCCCGGCAAAGGCGGCCACGTAGCGGCTGGCTTCCGGTTCGGTTCCGCTCGAATGCTCGGCCAGAATGGACACGAAGAAGATGCCGGCGATGGAAACGCCAAACGCACCGCCGACTTGTTGCATGGTCGAGATGATGCCCGCCGCCATACCGGCATGACGCTCTTCGACGAAACCGATAACGAGGTTGAGCAGCGGCGTCATCGACAGCCCCTGACCGAGTCCGAACAGGATCAATGCCGGAAGCAGGGCAAGCACGTGTTCTCGGCCCGCGAGTTCGGACGCCGTGAGGATCAGCCAGCCTATCCCCAACGCATAGATCAGTGCGCCACCAGCGATCGCTCCATTGCCCCAACGCGCCACCAGCTTTGGTGCGATCAGCGAGGCCACAACAAAGCCCACGCTCGCCGGCGCGAACAACATCCCGGCCTCGAATGGCGACAGGCCAAGGCCTGTCTGTAGCAAAAGAGCGAAACACAGAAATAATGAGGTCGAGGTCGAGTAGATCAAAAGGACGACAACAGCCCCGGCCGAAAACCCTCGATTGGCGAAAAGACCCAGATCGACGGCGGGATGAGCTGCCCGACGCTCCCAGGCAAGGAAGCCGACGAGCAATAGCCCGGAAGCGAGAAAGCTGCCCCATGTCCAGGCGGGCCACCCGCTATTCGGACCTTCCAGCAGCGGCAGAAGCAGCAGGAGTAAGCCAACCGTAGCCAGGCCAATGCCCGGCCAGTCGACGCCTGCCACATCCGACGCTTTCGATTCAGGGATAGTGCGGGCGAAGATCGCGGCCAGCACACCGATCGGTAGATTGATCAGAAAGATCACGCGCCAGCCGAGACCGAACAGATCACTCTCAACGATCAGCCCGCCCAGCACCTGCCCGGCCATGGCGGCAAGCCCCAGCGTCATGCCGAGAAGACCGAAGGCGCGGCGGCGCCCAGCCTCGTCATACATGACGCGCAGCAGCACGTAGACCTGGGGGAACAGGATTGCTCCCGTTGCTCCCTGCAATAAGCGTGCAGCGATCAGGTTGGTCGCATCCGGCGCGATTCCGCACAGGAAGGACGCCACCGCAAAGCCCAGCATTCCGCGTGCCCAGTCTCAGGCGAAAATGTGGTCTAGGCGCAAGGTGCTTTCCGTGAAAGGAACGACGGCAACCTGACGCCCTTGTGATGGTTTCGCCATCAGCATGCCGACCATCTCGCATAAGCCCTTAGGGGATCAGTCAGTCGGAGGGATTGGCGCCTCGGAGCAGTTCTGAGGGAGACGCAATGCAGATCGCTGGAACGCGGGAATCTCGCTGATGAGATCGGGATGCCCCAAGGACTGGAATAATCTAGTTTCGGCCAGCGACCTTGTGCGGGACAATCAGGCGGCGCTGGCGGCATGTGCCAAGGTGGCGGCCACGGCAAAGGAGGATCAGCGTTGCACGATCCCCGTGGCAGCTCCGATGCAGCGTCAGTAATAACCGGTATTCACCCAACTGGCGACCGTCAAGGTTGGCGAGGATCCCTTGCACGACTATTCGATTTATAACGGAACCCTCCGATCATGCCTCAAGGAGGCTGACAAAATCGTCGATCCAGCCAGCCAGCAGTCCAGGCTGCTCGATCGGAAACATATGGCCGGCACCCGGTGCGATCCGGCAAATTGCCCCCTGGATCGCCGCGGCGATAGCCTCTGCGATAGCCGGCGGTGTCGAAACGTCAGCCCCTCCGGTGGCAACAAGGACAGGCATAGAGAGCGCCTTCAGGCCGGTTTCTGTATGCAGGAGGGAAATCGCTTCCCATGACCAGGAATGGACGATCGGATCATCACTCAGGAGTTTTTGGCGGATCTGCTCGACCACATTCGGGTCTGTTTCGCGGAACGGCGCACTGAACCAACGATCAAGAGTCATCTCGACCAGTTCCGGCATGCCTTGTCTGGCAGCTTCCGCGCGCTGGCGCATCATCGCCCTTCCCTGCTCGGGAAGGGTGTGCGCCGTATTCGTCAGCACCAGTGCCCGCAGAAGATCGGGATGCGCAACGGCCAGCTCCTGCGCTACCATCCCTCCCATCGAACAGCCGACAACCACTGCGCGTCCGCCGCCGCCAACTGTCGAGAGTAATTCAGCCACGTCGTTTGCAAGGTCATTTAGGCTGAAGCCTTGCGTCGGCACGTCACTGTCTCCATGCCCCCGAAAGTCAATCGCAATCAGCCGATATCGGTTCTCAAGAAGCGCGATGACGGGCTCCCAGAACGTCTTGTCGGTGCCTACAGGATGAAGCAGGGCAACCACATCCCCACGTCCGCGCGTGGAATAGCCTGTCGCCAGGCCGGTTCTGTGTCTAAAGCGCATGCTTGCTCCTGCTGACTTGTCCAAGCGATCGGATCGAGAGATCTGCGATGGGCGTGCGAATCCGGCAACGGTGACCGGTCAAGCCATCGCAACCGGAAAGGCATGGTCAACGAACCGGCGCGCCGTAAGCGCCGGCTTGCGAAAGAGCGGCAACGATCCGCTCCGGGACCAGGGGTGCCTCGACAAAACGGCATCCGAACGGCGCCAGAGCGTTCTCGACCGCGGCCACGATGGCAGCGGCTGCGGGGATCGTGCCCCCCTCGCCCGCCCCTTTGACGCCGAGCGGATTGAGCGGGCTCGGCGTCTCTACATGCTCGATGGCGCAGGTCGGAACGTCGGTAGCCATCGGGATCAGATAGTCTGCAAACGTAGCCGTGACCGGTTGCGCATTCTCATCGTATTTCATCCATTCCAGAAGCGCGTTGCCGATACCATGCGCGACGCCGCCTTGGACCTGCCCATCGACGATGAGGGGGTTAATGATGTTGCCGGAATCGTGGGAAACGGAGTATCGATTGATCTTCACTCCACCGGTGCCGATATCCACCTCGACTTCTGCCACATGGCAGCCGCTGCAATAGGCGGCCTGCAGCGGTGTGAAATAGGCCGTGTGTTCAAGCCCGACACTGTCATCGGGGTTCATCGAAAAGCCCGGCATTCCCTGCGCTAGGGAAGCCAGTTCGCCGAAGCTGATCGAAGGTTTGTTGCCGGTTCTGGCGGTTGCTATACCGTCCTCCAAATTGATCTCCTCTTCCGGCACGCCAAGGTGCCTGGATGCCAGTTTGAGTATCTTCCCGCGCACTTCAGTACCGGCGATGAACGCCGAATTTCCTGCATTAACGGCCTGCCGGCTTGCAAATGCGCCCACGCCGTTGGCGATGGCTGCAGTGTCGCCAATGGAGATGTCGATGTCTTCGATCCGGCATCCGACCTGATCGGCAACAATCTGGGAGATCGTGGTGCGGGTTCCCTGTCCCTGGTTCGTTGCGCCGGTTGCCACCCTTACCTTGCCGTTCGGCAAGATACGGATCGTCACCCCCTCGAATGGCCCCAATCCCGTACCCTCAACATAGTTCGCTATCCCGATGCCGATATAGCGTCCTTGCGCGCGGGCAGCGGCCTGCCTGTCACGGAAAGTCGAATAGTCCGACATTTCGAGCGCCACTTCCTGCCCCTTGGGATAGTCGCCACTGTCATAGACGAGCGGCTTTCCGTCACGGAACGTGAGGCCGACGGGGTAGGGCATTTCTTCCGGTTGGATGAAGTTGCGCCGCCGGACTTCGGCAGGATCGATGTTCAACTCGTGGGCGACGCGGTCCATCAGCCGCTCCATCGCGAAGACGGCCTGTGGGCGACCCGCACCGCGCACCGGCGTAGTAGCAACCTTGTTGGTGAAAACCACCGTGATGTCGAGATTGTAGGACTTGAGCTTGTACGGGCCGGGCAGGGTAGCAGCGGCGATATAGGGCATTATGATCCCCCAAGGCATGAAGGCCCCCGTGTCATGCAGCAGCGAACCCTTGACGCCAAGGATTGTCCCGTCGTCATCGACCGCTATCGACATGTTCCAATATTGGTCCCGTTCCTGTGTCGCACAAAGGAAGTGCTCGCGCCGGTCCTCGGTGAACTTGACCGGAGCACCGATATGGCGGGCGGCAAACGCCACCACCGCCTCTTCAGCATAGAAAATCGCCTTCGGCCCAAACCCGCCACCGACATCGGGAGCGATGGAGCGGATTTGCTCGATGTTCATGTCGAGCAGTTCGCCAAGCATCCGCCGGCTTATGTGCGGCGTCTGCGTTGCCGACCAGACAGTCAACAGTTCGGTTGCCGGTTCATAGCTTGCAAGCACACAACGCGGTTCCATGGCATTTCCACCGCCGCGGTGCTGCCACATGTCTTCATGGAAGACATGTGGAGCGTTCGCAAAGGCAGCCTCCACGTCGCCAAACGTCATCGGCATTTCGACGACGACGTTGCTGCCGAATTCTGGATGAACCAGCGGCGTGCCATCCTTGACGGCATCACGTACGTCGTTGACCGCAGGCAAGACGTCGTAGTCGACAAAGACCATCCCCGCGGCATCTTCCGCAACATAGCGGTCCTCGGCGATCACCACGGCAATCGCCTGCCCCACGTAGCGGACCTCATCGACCGCCAGGCAGTGCTGGGTCCGAAGCGTCTTGATGTGGGTGTTGGGAACCAGCATCGGCATTCGCTGGGTCCGCATCCTGGTCGGCAGGTCCGCGGCTGTCAGAACAGCCCGGACACCCGGCATGGCCAATGCCTCGCTGGCATTGATGTCGAGGACGCGTGCATTCGCATACGTGCTTCGAACGAAGACGGCATGGAGGGTGCCCGGCAACTTGATGTCGTCGACAAACCGGCCGCGTCCGGAAAGCAGCGCTGTGTCCTCGAGCCGCGCCACGCGAGCTCCAAACTGCTTGACGCCCATTCTATTGCCTCCCGTCATCGTTGCAATTGGCCCTGGCAACCTGCATCACGGCCGCAATCATCCCGGAATAGCCCGTGCAGCGGCACAGATTGCCGGTCAGGGCCTCGCGCACCTGCTGCTCGGACGGATTGGGTATGTCGTTCAGCAGTTCCGTCAGGGTCGCCAGCACACCTGGGGTACAGAACCCGCATTGCAGGCCATGGTTGTCCACCATCGCCCGCTGCAGCGGGTTGAGGGTCCCATCCTTCTCGGCCAGCCCTTCGATGGTCGTCACCGAATGCCCGTCAACCTGAACCGCGAATGTCAGACAGGAGCGGGCAGTCCGACCGTCGAGGAGGATCGTGCAGGCACCGCAGACCCCGTGCTCGCAGCCGATATGGGTTCCGGTGAGGTTCAATTCGTGGCGGAGGAAATCCGCCAACGTTAGCCGGACATCCACATCGTGCTCATAGGATGTCCCGTTGACGGTCACATTAATCGTGCGCGTCATGCTCATCCGACTGCTCCATCTGTTGCAATTGTCACTCGCGCCCTTGCTTGTCTGAGCGCCCGCTCGCACAGGACACCGGCCAGATGCCTTCGATAGTCGGCACTGGCATGATGATCGCCGATTGCATCTACCTCGCGCGCCGATATGGCGGCTGCGGCGAATGTCTCGTCGCTCGCTGCGGCGCCGACGAGCTTGCGCTCGATTTCGCGCAGTCGAACCGGGCCGGTGGAAACTCCGCACACCGAAACAGCGGCCCGGGTGACCAGATCCCGCTCCAGTTCGAGGAGCGCTGCGACGCCGACCACCGCGAAATCGCCGTGGCGTCTGGCAAACTCCTGAAACGAATAGCCATGGCCTTCAGCCCATGGAACGATCTTCACGGCCGTCAACAGTTCGTCCGGCTCGACCGCCGTCGTCATGAAAGCTCGGTTAAACTGCGCAAACGGCACCAGCCGCGTGCCACGCGGGCCGGCGATCTCGATCGTTGCGTCCATCGCGGCACAGACGTTCGGAAGCTCGGCCGACGGATCGGCATGGGACAGGCTGCCACCCATCGTCCCGCGATTGCGCGTCTGGCGGTGGCCGACATGGTGCAAGCCGGCCTTGATGAGCGGCCAGCGACGAGCGATCAGATCGCTGAATTCCAAGTCTCGCTGCCTGGTAGCGGCGCCAATGCGCAGGACGCCGTCGCACTCTTCGATCCCGGCCAGGTCGGCGATGCCGTTGATGTCGATGATGTGGTCTGGCATCACATAGCGGAAGTTCATCATCGGCACCAGGGATTGCCCACCGGCGAGCACCTTGGCGTTTTCGCAGCGCCCGAGCAGCGAGACCGCCTCTTCCAGCGTGCGCGGATCGTGATATTCGAACGGTGCCGGCTTCATAGCGAGTAAATGTGGATTGAGCACGCGCCGTGATCGAGGCCGGCAATGCCGCCTCCCGTCGCATGCGTAAGACCAACCTTGGCGTCGGCGACCTGATGCGCTCCGGCATCGCCGCGAAGTTGCCGGACGATTTCGACAGCCTGGGCCGTGCCTGTTGCGCCGACGGGGTGTCCACGCGAAAGAAGCCCCCCTGACGGGTTCACGACCGTGCTGCCGCCGAGCGAGGTCGCGCCACTTTTCATGAAGGCATATCCGCCGCCTTTTTCACAGAAGCCGAATGCCTCGTAGTACATGAGTTCGGCGATGGTGAAGGCGTCGTGCACTTCGGCGACATCGATATCGGCCGGACCGACGCCCGCCATTTCGTAGGCATGGGCCGCGCCACGCGCGGTCAGTTCTGCCCAAGTCATGTCGCGATAGCCGTTGGTGGTGATACCGGACGTCACCTCGGAGCCTGTGACGCGCACCGAGCGTGCGCCAAGCTTCCGAGCGATTTTGTTGTTGGCGAGGATGATCGCGGCTGCCCCGTCTCCCGTCGGGCAGCAGTGCCATAGCGTGAAGGGATCGGACACCGGACGGGAATTCATCACCTCCTCCAGCGTCACCCGCTTGCGGATCTGCGCATTCGGATTAAGTGCGCCGTGATCATGCGCCTTCACTGAGACTTCCGCGAGTTGTTCCTGTGTTAATCCATATTCGTGCATATAGCGCTGCGCACGCATCGCATACATTGCAGGCATCACCATGCCCTGATGGACCTCCCAATCCTCCTGTTCGAGTGGGAGAGTTCCGCCGCCGAATTTCGTCAGCTTCTCGACGCCCATCACTAGCGCGATGTCGTGGCAGCCGCTGGCAATCGCCATCCACGCCTGCCTGATCGCCGAAGAGCTCGACGAACACGCGTTCTCGATATTGACGATAGGCATACCCGTCTTGCCGAGTACCTTCATGACGCGCTGCCCGGCAAGCATTCCACCGAGTGCAGTGCCGCAATAAACGACACCGATATCGTCGATCTTCACACCCGCTTCCAGGATCGCCTGACGCACCGCCGGCCAGCCGATATCTGCCAGGGTCTTGTCGGGATATTTTCCGAACGGGATGAGACCCGTCCCGATCACATGTACTTCCTCCATGGAAATCTCCCTATTTAGTGGATTTGAAAACGTAGCTGTGGACTGGATTGCCATCCGGTGCTGTGCGAACGGCGCCGAGCGCCAGTTCGACCGGGAGCCCGGATCGCAGCCTGGCGAACTCAACCTGAATGTGGCCGAGAACTCTCAACCCGTTCGGAAGATCGACATAGCCGAGCGCGTAGGGAACGTTCCAACCCCTTGGCGCCTGATGCACGATGGAATAGGCATACAGCTCGCCCGAGCCTTCCACGGTCTCGCCGTCCATGTCCTGCGAAAGGCAGGACGCACAAACCGGGGCGGCCGGGAAGCTGAGCGCCGAGCAATGCCGGCAGCGGCCGATCCGCAGGCGCACGTCGCCTGCCCTTCCTATCTTGACGAGTTCCGGCGCGATCAATTCGATCGCTGCGCCGCTCGTTTCGCCTAAAACGCTGTTCATCGCATTCTCCAATAACGTTCCGTTAACGGACTGCTCTTCCGTTTAGTTTTCACTGGGCGAATACCGTTGTCGCGGGCTCCGCCACCAGGTCAGCCTTCTGTGCTTTCCTCGTCGAATACGCGTTGAGCGATCTTGAAGCTGTCGAGACCGGCAGGGACACCGCAATAGACCGAGGCCTGAAGGAGCACCTCCTGGATGGTCTCCTTCGCTATTCCCTGATTGCGAGCGCCGCGTACATGGAGCTGCACTTCGTTGGGCCTGTTGAGCGCGGTCAGCATGGCGATGTTGAGCAGGCTGCGCGTCTGTCGATCGAGGCCCGGACGGGACCAAATCGCACCCCAGCAGTACTCCGTGACAAGGTCCTGAAAGGGTCTGGTAAAGTCGGTCGCGTTCGCCACCGACTTGTCGACATAGGCGTCGCCCAGCACATCGCGCCGAATTCTCAGACCGTCCGTGTAGAGTTTGTTCATCGCTTCATGTCCTGATCGGGAGAGATACAGCGTCCCTATGCGCGTCGGCCGCATGTGCGGTGAGGAAGTCCGCTACCTCCTGCGGCCCGAACCCCAGCACCGAGGTGAGGATCGACAATCCGTCGCCGTCGAGCGTGGGCGGATAGGAATGCTCGGATAGCTCGCTTCTGCCGAGCTTGATCGGATTGCCCGGAACGGCAACTGTATTGCCCGCATCGTCGGTCATCTCGAGCACCATGCGGCGATGAACGACCTGCGGGTCCGAAAGGCTTCGGTCGAGGGTGTTGACGACGGCGGCCGGTATCTCGGCAGCGACGAGTGCCTCGACCCATTCAACGGCCGGCTTGTGCAGGAATTCAGGCTCCAGGATGCCCCATAGATCGGATCGGTTCGCATAGCGGCGCTCATTGCTGCTGAAGCGCTCGTCGTGAGCGAGTTCGGGCCTGCCCAGGACATCGCAAAGCCGTCGCCACATGCGCTCCGTATTCGCAGTCATGACGAAGTCGGTTCCGTCCGCAGATGTGAACGACCGGTATGTGGGGATCGAATCGTGCCCGCTTCCCTGCCTTGACGGCACATGGCCGGAAGTCAGGTGATAGGCCGCCTGGTAACAGAGCATTGCAATCTGGCAGTCGAGCATCGAGACGTCGATGTAGTTGCCTTTGCCATCGTTCGCCTTTTGAGTCTGCGCGGACAAGACACCGATCACGGCGTAGAGGCCGGCAGCGAGATCGCCGATTGGAACTCCCGAGCGAACAGGACGCCCGTCGGGCTCGCCCGTAATACTCATCCCGCCCGAAAGTGCCTGTACGATCATGTCATAAGCAGGTCGGTTGCAATACGGACCGTCCTGACCGAACCCGGAAATCGAGCACCAGATGATGGCGGGCTTTTCCCGCGAAATGTCCGCGTAGGAAAGGCCCAGCCTGTCGAGTACGCCCGGCCGAAAGTTCTCGATCACGATGTCACTGGCGAGGGCGAGCTTGCGTAGCACCGCCTTTCCCGAATCGGTCTTCAGGTCGAGAGCGATGCTGCGCTTGTTGCGGTTGACGCTCAGGTAGTAGGCGCTCTCGTCACCGACGAAATGAGGAGGCAAACCTCTGGTCATGTCTCCATCCGGCGCCTCGACCTTTATGATCTCGGCACCGAGATCACCTAAAATCTGCGTGGCGAAAGGCCCCGACAGAAACTGCGTCAGGTCGAGGACGCGCAGGTGTGAGAGCGGGCCGCGCCCGGTCTTCGGACACTGACCCATGGCGGTGTTCCAGTCATTCATTTGCTAAGTTGTCTCCACAGAGGCGATGTCGGCACCGAGCGCCCTTGACAGCTGGGCCGCGGTTCGTCGGATCAGATCGCACAGGCCGTTCATGTCGGCGGCGTCAATCCGGGTGTTGGGAATGGTAATGCCGAAGCTGCCGACGACGTTGTTGTCGGTGCGGAAGACCGGGGCGAACACACCCACCGCTTCGGCGATACGCTGACCGGCCGATGTCGCCACCCCCCGCTCGCGAATTCCGGCCAGAATGGCGTGTAGCTCTTGGAGGGACGGCCGTGGCTCGCCGGTGCCCGGGGAGGCCGTTTCCTGCTCGTAAATTCCGTCGATCACCTCGGAAGGCAGGAATGCCAGCACCGAACGGCCGCTCGATCCCCACATCAGCGAGATCGGCGTGTTCATTGGCAACTGGTAGCGAAGCGCGTGGGACGAATCGGCTCGCTCGATGATGGACAACCTGCGCGATGCGGCATCGTAGAGGGTGAGAATGCAGGTCTCGTTACAGTTTTCGACGACCTTCCGGAGATAAGGTATGGCTAGATTGCGAACGTCGAAATGCATATGGACCTGGGCCGAAAGGCGGAAGAATTCGGCGCCGATGCGATAGCGCTTGAGCACCTTGTCGTGTTCGACCATTCCTTCCCGCTGCAAAAGTTCGAGAAGCCGATGACAGGTGCTGGGCGCCAATCCGACGGCAGCGGATACATCGCGGATGGCGATGTCGGAATGTTCCGCGATGTAGCGCAACATCTCGATCGTTCTTGCGACCGTGCCCAGCGTGTCGGATTTCTGTTTCATCGGCTTCAACCTTGTCCTGCCTATCGACTCGACATGGCGACCGAGATCATGTTCTCGGCGAGGCGAGCTGCTGTGTAGGTGTCTGTTTCGAGCGCAGTCCAGAGATACTCCTTGACCGTCGCAAGCGCCGCCCGCGGACGGCTTGCCAGCTTGGTGATCAGATCGTCGGAAGCCGTCTGGAGATCAGCCGGGCTGACGACCTGGCTGACGATCCCGAAGGCATAGGCATCGGCAGCGGAGATGTCGTCGCGCGAATAGACGAGCCGTGCGATCGCCTTGGGAGGCGCCTTGTGGAGCAGGGCAGAGATCGCAAGCGTCGGAGGCAGGTTGACATCGAGTTCAGGCAGCGAAAACCGTGCCGTCTCGGATGCCAGCGTGATATCGCACTGACCTATGAAGGCACAGCCGAAGCCGCGCGCGTCACCTTGCACAATGGCCAGAACGGGAACCTGCGCACACCGCACCGCCGCATAGAGATTCATGATCGGCTGGGTCATGCGGTCGCGGATTTCCAGTGCCGTGAGCGGTGTGAGCGGCTTGGCTCCCGGATCGCGCCCGGTGCAGAAGGCATCGCCCATCGCCCGCACGACAATCACTTTCACGCCTTGATCCGAGCCCGCGGCCTGGATGGCGGTGGCGAGCTCGAGGAGATCGCCACCGGTCATCTTGTTACCCGTCTCGGGCCGCGAAAGGGTGACGGTGGCGACGCCCTGCGCATGGTCGATGGTGGATGTAAATGCGTTGCTCACGTGCGCGGTCCTTTGGAAATGAAAATCGGGCCGAGGCAAATAGCGGTCACCCGCTGCGGCCTCCGACCAGGCCCTTGACGGCCATCCAGGAGAGTTTCGTCGCCGAAACTGGTGCCGCTCCCTTCCTGTCGCCGCGGGCGCGGGTTCCCGCTGCGTCGGCTTCTAGTTCGCCCTTCAGGTTCTTGGCGAACTCGTCGATGATGAGCTGCGCGGCCGCCTGCACCAGCGTCCCGCCCCTGGCATATTGAGCGATCGAGCCGGCAAGGTTCAGGTCGGTCTCGATCGACACAAGCGAACCGTCCGGGTCAGGGGTGATTTGAAAGCAGACATCCGCGGAAGCCGCTCCCCGTCCCTTCTGCTCCTGCCCCTTCGCGCTTGCCGTCACACGAAGCCTGTCGGCATCCATCTCGACATAGGAGACGACGCCCTTGAACCCCAGAAGCACCGGCCCGAGGCGCACGGAGACCTTTCCGACATAAGTGTTGCCGTCGCGTGTTTCGGTCAGCTCGGCGCCCGGCAGGCACGGCACGACCCGCTCGACATCATTGAGGAGCACCCAGGTATTCTCGGGCGGCAGGGGTACAACGAAGGAATTGGTGATTTGCATGAGGTCGTCCCGTTTGAACGTCGCAGGGAGCGGCGGGCGTCGCTCGCCCGCCGCGCAGGATTATTTGCTGTCGAAGGCGTTCCAGAGTTCGGAATAGCTCTCGTCGACGACGACGTCATATTCGATCGCCTTCTGAAGAGCGCCGCTGGTCAGCAACAGTTCATTGTTCTTGGCGATGGTTCCCTTGGTGATCCGCGGCGTATAGGTCTTGATCTGCTTCTGGATGCTCTTGCGCAGCAATTCGGGTTTGAGACTCGGGAACACCGGCTCCATGAGGCGAACGACCTCATCGAGATTGTTCTCGTCGGCCACGAATTTCTGCGCCGCGACCATCGCCTTCACCACCTTGCGCACGGTCTCGGGGTTGGCATCGATCCAGTCCACCTTGCCCTGGAGGCTTATCCAGCCCATGTCCTGAAAAAGCTCCGGTCCCTCCCCTTCGAGCATGTCGACCAGATAGGTGAAGCCGCCGAGGGCCTCGACCAGCACGGTCTGCTGCGGCTCCACTGTCAGCGCTGCATCCAGGTCGCCAGCCTGCATCGATGGGCCGAGCGCGTCGGGGGCCATCGGCATCAGAGTCATATCCCGCTCCGGATCCAGACCCAGATCAGTAGCGATGTAGCGCATCGCCATATCGGCCATCCCGCCGCGCGAGAGCGTGCCTATCCGAAATCCCTTCACATCCTCGATCGACCGGCCGTCACCAAGCTTGTCGGCAATCGTCTGCGGAATGACGATGGCGCCATTGAGCGTCGACTGGACGGTCATGACCGCCTTGATCGGCTGTCCGGCAGTGACCACCTTCAGCATGTTTTCCGTTGCAGCAGACTGGAGAACGACCGAGCCACCCAGCAGAGCTGGCGTAGCCGTGGACCCACCCGAGAAATTGATGATCTCGACGGTCAGGCCTTCCTGCTCGAAATAGCCCTTTTCCTTGGCTAGATAGAGCGGCAGCGAGAAAAGCGAGTGCACGGAACTGCCGATCGCAATGCTTTCGGCTCGTGCCAATGCCGTCGCGGCCGACAGTGCAAAGCCTGCGATAACGGCCAGTTTCAAAAGTCTGTTCATGGATACTCCTCCCAAAAGCTAAGTGCGTAGTCCGCCGCGGTCCCGCTTCACCCCTCGGCTTCTGCGGTCGCGCGGTCTGCCTGTGTCGGCCGCTGCCGCCCTCTCAGGTGTACTGGGCCTCCTTCGGCCGCCAGCGCAGAAAGTGGCGCATCGTCAGTTGGATCAGCCAGTCCAGCGCCACCGCGCAGATCATCAGTGTAAAGAGGGGAACCATGATGCCAGTGATGTCATAGGCACCGCTGGCGTTGTCGATCATGTACCCGATACCTGCCTGCGCCGAGATAAACTCCCCGACTATCGCGCCCACGATCGCAAAGGCGACACCAACACGCACGCCGGCGAAGATCCAAGGAATGCTGTTCGGGAGCAAAACCCGGGTGAATATCTGCCGGCGGGTCGCCCCCAAGACTCGCATAGCGTTCAGGTGGTTGGCATCGGCCGCCTTTACCCCCTCGTACGTATTGAGCATCACCACGACCACCACCAGCGAAAGCGCCAGGAGAAACTTGGAGGCAAAACCGATGCCGACATACATCACGAGCAACGGAGCCAGGGCGACGCGTGGCAGGCTGTTGATGGCCATGATGAATGGCTCGAAGATCTGGCCGAACGTGCGATTGGCACCCAGCAGCAGCCCAAGGGCGACACCCAGCAGGGTCCCACCGATCAGGCCGGCCAGAGCCTCGCCCATGGTCACGCCGGTGTGGTATAAAAGCGATCCATTGGTGATCAGATGGAAAAACCGGCCGAAGATGCGGGTCGGGCTGCTGATCCAGAAGGCACTGCCTGGATCGAGATAAACGGTGACTTCCCAAGTCAGCAGTATGACAAGGAGAACGACGAGCCTGGCAAGCTGAATTTTCATGGCGTCTTCCTCACAGCCCCTGCATGGCTTGGTTGGCCTCTTCTTTCAGGTGCTGCCACAGCATCTGCCAGTATTCGTTGTATTTCGGCTCCCGATGCGTTTCCTCGAGGCGCCGGGGCCGGGGAAGGTCGATGGGGATGATCGTCTTGATGCGTCCGGGACGCGCGCTCATGACGACCACGCGATCGGACATGGCGATCGCTTCACCAAGATCATGAGTGACCAGCACAACCGTCTTCCGATGCCGCTCCCAGAACGCCAGGAATGAATCCTGGATGAGAAGCCGGGTCTGGCTATCGAGCGCGCCGAACGGCTCGTCCATCAGGATGATCTCGGGATTTGTTACCCACGTGCGGGCGAGCGAAGCGCGCTGCCGCATGCCGCCGGACAGCTCCGAAGGATAGTGCTTCTCGAAGCCGGCCAGGCCCAACTCGGCAAGGATCGCCGCAGTTCGCTGATTCCTTTCGGCGCGGGGCACGCCAGCAAGCTCCAGGCCCATCCCGACATTGTGCTGGACCGTGCGCCACGGCAGCAATGCGTCGACCTGAAACATGTAGCCGATGCGGCTGTCGAGGCCGGCAAGTCGGTCACCAAACACGCGGACGGATCCGCTGGAAGGCTTCAGGAGACCGGACGCGAGATTGAGAAGGGTGGATTTTCCGCAGCCGCTCGTTCCCACGATCGACACGAACTCGCCTTCGCGAATCTCAAGATCGACGCCGTCCAGAATAGTTAGATTGCGGCCATCGCGCGCTCGTACGACGTGAGTGATCCCGTCGATCGAAAACGCGTGGCGTATGGAGGCCGCCTGCGGCCGCGCTGACATTTGCAGCAAATTCTTTCCTCCCCCAGAATTCCATTCAGTGGAATCTCTTTCTGTTGAGTGGATAATTGCAGTGCATACTCCCGTTGTCAACAGGCTTTTAGTTCGTCCTATTTATGCTCCGCCCCGGAGTAACAACCCCGTTTGAGTGCGCCCCACTGGGGTTGGGGGGCGCAGGCGACGATGAAGTCCTGAACTCCGATTAAGCCGCAGCTACGTCGCAGCCGAAGAAGGTCGAGTGCTCGCCGTGGGCGATCGGCTTGAAATAGGTGATGCACATCAAGACCATCACCCCCGATTGCGACAGGAGTTTTGTTCCTGGCCTGCCATCCTACCTTGCTCCGCAACAGTTCGGCTGGTGTCGGCAACCTGTGGGTCCGATGCTGCCATCCTCGCATACAAACAAGAGGTGATCTTGCTGCAGATGACCCCGCAATCTATGCCTCTGGAGGCTTTGGGGCTGTGCGTGATCGACGTCGCTAGGAATTTGTGGCTGGTTGAATGATGAATTCGACGACATCGAACCAGAGGACCTCATCGATCCCCAGCTCTTCCTTCAGTGGCAGGGCAGCTTCCCGCATAGGGAGCGGGTAGCAGCGAGCGGTTCGAATGCATGCTTGCGTCGGAGGCGCGAAACACTCATCGAGCTACCTTATCGGTATCAGCCCCGCCTGCGTGAAACCGACGAACATTGAACGTCCCATATGCACTCTAGGGCGGACCGAAAATACTACGCCCCTTTTTATCGCCTTCCTCTTTTCAGCATCTACTGCTCTCGATCTGAGAGGAACAAAAGATGAAGGCGATATAGAATGACCCGAACGGCTGAGAATACGATCAAGCGGACGATCCGAAGGAAAGAGCTGCGCGCAATAGTCCCACTGGCCGACAGCACTATCTACGAGATGGAGCAACGCGGGCAGTTCCCGCGCCGGTTTGCTCTTACGCCGAGATGCGTCGTATGGGATTTGGCAGAGGTGGAGGCGTGGCTCGCGTCCCGAAGAGCCACGCCGATCACTCGCGCACAACATCCTGATGTCAGCCAGCGAAGAACTCGTCCTGTCAAAGAGACGGATCGGGGTCGAAAAGCGGCATCGAAGGTGGAATGAGATCTGGTAGGCGTTTGCGTCCTTCGAGCCACGCATCGATTATATCCGACCACTCCTGCATCATGTGACGGCGCTGCAGCTCGTATTCGGCCTTATTGTAGACTCCCCGTGACGAGCGGCCGTCTTCATGAGCGAGGCACTTTTCGATCCAATCGCTATTGAAGCCAAGTTCATTGAGCAGCGTCGATCCTGTCCGTCGAAGGTCATGCACCGTGAACGGTTCGAGGGGCAGCCCCTCCTTCTTGGCCTGTTCCACCACTGAGTATGTTACGCGGTTGAAGGTTGCGCGCGACATAGGTGCGTCGGCGTCATAGCGCGAGGGGAGAACATATCGCGAATTACCCGAGCACGTCTTCAATGCGATAAAGATGTCCAGGACTTGCCGCGACAGGTAAACATTATGCGCCTTCGAGCGCTTCATCCGTTCCTTTGGGATTGTCCAGACCGCGTTCTCGAAATCGACCTCATCCCAGGTCGCGTCCTGGAGTTCGCTCTTGCGCACCATGGTCAACAGAAAGAGTCGCAGCCCCAAGCGGATCGTAGGCAAGGTGGCAACGTGTTCCAGCTGCTTCAGCATTACACGTATCTCGGAAGGTGATAACGAACGATCCCGCGGCACGAATGTCGCGATCGAGGTTGGCCCCACTTCGTCGGCCGGATTCAAAACGTTTTCACCGTGCAGGATCGCGAACCCATATATTTGCTTGAGTATGTCGCGCACATGAATGGCCGTCGCCGGCGCTCCTCGATCAACGATCTTGCCGCAATGCGCTCGCAAGTCATTCGGAGTGATTTCCGTTAACAGGCGATTGCGCCAGACGGGCAGCAGTTCGCGCTCGAAGATGGAGCGACGCATCGCGCGCGTGCTGTCGGCCATAGGCCCGGCCGTCAACCACTTCTCCCCGAATTCGCCGAAGCTCTTCGCTTCCTTGATACGGCGTTTTTCTCGTTGTTTTTCGATCGCCGGTGAGCGCCCCTCACTGACGGCACGCTTCGCGTCGATGCACTTCTCTCGGGCCCGGGCAAGCGAGATTCCGTCGCGTCCATACCTGCCAAGATAGACGGTCTCCCGGCGTCCGTTGAGCCGGTAATCCAAGCGAAATGAGACCGTGCCGCTGGGCATGACGCGCACATACATGCCGTCGCGGTCCGCGATTTTGTAAATTTTATCTTTTGGTTTCAATGCCTTAATGGCAGAGTCCGTAAGCATCCCTTCCTCCTCCTGAAAAGTACCGTCAGCACAATTTCGAGGGCTCGCGATAGGGAATATCTTTTATCTTCAACTGGTTATGTTGAAAAAAGTACCGTCATGAGCCTCGTTAACCGTGACGGTACTTTGTAAAATTCGTCGGAGCAATATACCGGAGACCCGTCGGGTGGGCCGACAGAGCCAATCTCTACATGCCGATAGCTACTGATCGCTACCGGCATGATTTATATTTATTTTCAGATACTTAAGTCGCGCTCTGGCGTAAAATCGACGGCTTCCGGATGGGTGTGAATCATTCCCACTCGATGGTGCCGGGGGGTTTGGAGGTTACGTCGTAGACGACGCGGTTGATGCCGCGCACTTCGTTGATGATACGGGTGGCGGCGTTGCCGAGGAAGCTCATGTCGTAAGGGTAGAAGTCGGCGGTCATGCCGTCGACCGAGGTGACAGCGCGCAGCGCGCAGACATATTCATAGGTGCGGCTATCGCCCATCACACCCACCGTCTGCACCGGCAGGAGCACGACAAAGGCCTGCCAGATGGCGTCATAGAGGCCGGCCTTGCGGATCTCGTCGAGATAGACGGCGTCGGCCTCGCGCAGGATTTCCAGCTTTTCGCGGGTCACGCCGCCGGGACAGCGGATGGCGAGGCCGGGACCGGGGAACGGGTGGCGGCCGATGAAGCTTTCCGGCAGGCCGAGTTCCTTGCCGAGCACACGCACCTCATCCTTGAACAGTTCGCGCAGCGGCTCGACAAGCTGCATGTTCATGCGCTCCGGCAGGCCGCCGACATTGTGGTGCGACTTGATCGTCACGGAAGGCCCGCCGGTGAAGGACACGCTTTCGATGACATCCGGGTAAAGCGTGCCCTGTGCGAGGAAATCGGCGCCGCCAAGCTTCTTCGCTTCCTCCTCGAACACCTCGATGAACAGGCGGCCGATGGTCTTGCGCTTGGTTTCGGGGTCGGTTTCACCCTCCAGCGCGCCGATGAAGCGGTCGGCTGCATCAACGAGAATCAGCGGCAGATTGTAGTGCTGGCGGAACATGGCGACCACATCGGCAGCCTCGTTCTTGCGCATCAGGCCATGGTCGACGAGGATGCAGGTGAGCTGATCGCCCACCGCTTCATGAACCAGCAGAGCGGCCACGGAGGAATCCACGCCGCCCGACAGCGCGCAGATCACCTTCTTGCCGCCAATCTGCTTGCGGATCGCTTCCACGGCCTGCTGGCGATAGGCGGACATGGTCCACTCGCCCTGCAAGCCGACGATGTTGCGCACGAAGTTGGCGAGCAGGCGCGCGCCATCCGGCGTGTGAACCACCTCGGGGTGGAACTGCACGGCATAGAAGCGGCGTTTTTCGTCGGCTATCGCCGCGAAAGGCGCGCCGCGCGAAGTGCCGACGACCCTGAAGCCTTGCGGCAGGCCGGTGACGCGATCGCCATGGCTCATCCACACCTGATGGCGGGTGCCTTTGGCCCAGATGCCATCGAACAGCGCGCAGTCGGCCTCGATCTCCAGGAAGGCGCGGCCGAATTCGCGCTCATGGCCGGCCTCGACCTGACCGCCGAGCTGGGCGCACATGGTCTGCTCGCCATAGCAGATGCCGAGCACCGGGATGCCGGCCTCGAAAACCTGCTGCGGCGCGCGCGGGCTGCCGATGTCGACGGCAGAATGCGGGCTGCCGGAGAGGATCACCCCCTTCGGCCTGATGCGGTCGAAAGCTTCGCTGGCGGACTGGAAAGGCACGATCTCGCAATAGGCGCCGGCCTCGCGCACGCGCCTGGCAATGAGCTGCGTGACCTGGCTGCCGAAATCGATGATGAGAATGGTGTCGGAGTGATGGTTCGTCGTCATGTCGGGCCTTTAAAGAAGAACGTCCGCCGGCGCAATGGGTTTGTATTGCGTGGGATCGGATGCCGCAACAGGGCGCCCTTACGCCAGCCGCGCAGTCATCAACAATTTCAGCTCCGCCGCGGATCGGAAATGCCGCGCCCGAAACGATGGCGGGGCCGGTCGAAAGTAGCGACAGGGGTAGCGACCGGCGCGGCGACTGGGGTAGCGACTGGGGTAGCAACCGGGGCAGCGCGCCGGTCGGTCGAGGGTGTCACGCCTCGGGAAAGCCAGGTGGCGAAGCATCCATATCGCGATGGGAGGCCGAGACGGCCGGATAGAGCAATTCCAGCAAAAACGCGCAGCGGTTTTGTCGCAATTGCGTGGACACAAGGAGACAGGGCATCGGAGGCCATCCCCTTTTCGCCGGATATGCCCTGGAGCGTTTCCCGGAAAAGTGGAAACACTTTTCCGGTTCGCAAACACGTCAAAACAAAGATTTGGAGCCGTTCGGCGATGCCGTGAAACCGTGGACGGCCCTGGACTTCCGCCTGCTCCGGTTTTCGGGATCGGGCAGTCCGCCAGAGCATTTGAGATGCGCCGGTTCCGCACCCAACCGCCCCGACGGGCCGACACCGGTCATGAACGGTGCGAACCGCTTTGCAGCACAGGACCATATTCGGCTTCGGCCGCCATGATGAACAAAACCCGCCGGCCGGCAATGGTTGCGGGGTCGGACGAAGGTCGATGCCGTTCGTCATGCGGGCGGCGCGATGAATTTGCTGCACCGACCGGTTTCTCATTTGCGGACGCCCGCCATGAGCGCCTTCTCAAGCGGTGTTCGGCGCCTTCATCCGTGGCGCATCGATGCCGCCGGGGCGTCACCCCTCGATTCCGTCGCGCCCGGCCACGGTCATCATCGTGCCGGTCATGGTGGCGATCAGGCGCGCCTCGCCGTCGGCGCCATAGGCATAGGCCTGGCCGTCGGCCACGGTAATGGTGCGGCCGGGCTTGGTGACGGAGCCGCGAAACAGGAAGCGTTCGCCCTTGCCGGGCGCCAGCAGATTGACCTTGAACTCGATGGTGAGCACGCCCGTGCTTTCCGGCATCAGCGAAAATGCGGCATAGCCGCAGGCCGAATCCAGAGCCGTGGAAATGACGCCCGCATGCAGGAAGCCGTGCTGCTGGGCGAGCCGCGCATCGTAGGGCATCTCGATCTCGACGATGCCCGGCGTCACCAGCGTCAGCTCCGCACCGATCGTGGCCATGGCCTCCTGGCGTGCGAATGACGCGCGCACGCGTTCTTCATAGTCCGGGGGCGGCACGATCTTGGCTCCCATCGCCATTGTCTCCGTTGAGCTCGCCGCTTATCGCAAAGCCGTGTGCCGCAGGCAATCGGGAAAAGAATTCAGGGCATTTCCGGTGAAGTGGAATCGCCTCCAACGCCGTGTCTCCTCGTTTCCACGCAATTGCGGATGCAAAACCGCTGCGCGTTTTTACTGGAATTGCACACAGCAGCCGGAGCTAGAGCGTTTTGCAGGAAAAGTGGAAACACTTTTCCGGTTCGCAAACGCAACAAAATAAAACAAAAGACCTGGAGCCGTTCGGCGCTTCCGTGAAACCATGAACGGCTCTAAAATCCAAGTTCGTGACGGAGTTCCTCAGCCGAGTTCACGACGATGGCGCCGGGAGGTCCCGCCATGGGCCGCTCGGGCCAGAAAATGGTGCGCATGCCCGCAGCGAGTCCCGCCGTAGCCCCCGTCCAGCTGTCTTCGACGGCCGCTGCCTCCGCGGGATCGATCCCGACGAGATAGGCAGCGCGCAGGAACGGTTCCGCGGCCGGCTTCGGATTGAGGACATCGTTGCGGCTGATGCTGCGCATGCCGGGGTGCGAAAGACCGACGGCCCGCAGATTGGCATCCACCACCAGCCGGTCGGAGTTCGACACCACGGCTTGCCGAATGCCCCTCACCCGCAAATCGCCATAAATCTCCAGCGCGCCCGGGCGCGGCACGAGACCGGCGACCATCGGCATGTAGTGCCCGTATTTGTGGACAATCCACTCATCGAAGGGAAGCGACAGTCCCTGCTCGCTGCGCAGCATCTCGTAGAGCGGCGCGGCGGCAATGCCGATGGCGCGTTCCTGAAGGTCGCCAGGAGGCTCGATACCCAGTTCGCGCAATGCCGCTTCAAGCGCCGCGTGATGCAAAGGCTCACTGTCGACCAGCGTGCCGTCCATGTCCCAGAAAACGGCTTTTTGGCGCATCGAAACCTTCCTTCATTCCATTTCCGACGGACAATTGGGCAGATGTGCGCGCGTGGCAACCCCCGCAAGCGGCTGGATCAATCGATCAGAAATGGCAAGCCTCTTGCCTTGCAAGACATGTGAAGGCAAAAAGCAACACGATTCCCGGACATTTCTCCGGGAATAAAAGTGCGGCTTCCGGACCCGGTTCCGACGCGCCGTGATCGGAAGAACAGCAATGTCTGCCATCGAAGCCGATGCCCAAGCATCCGCAAACCTCTGGCGCGAGGAAATCAGGGCAACGCTGGCGCTGGCATGGCCGCTGGTGTTCACGAATCTCGCCCAGACGGCGATGACCGCCACCGACGTCATGATCCTCGGCCGGGTGGGGCCTGCCACCCTCGCCGCAGGCGCGCTCGGCACCAATCTCTATTTCGCGCCGCTGATTTTCGGCCTTGGCCTGATGCTGGCGACCGTGCCGATGATGGCGCGCGAAGTGGGGCGCCGCCGCAATTCGGTGCGCGATCTGCGCCGCACCGTGCGGCAGGGCCTGTGGGTGGCCGTATTGGTGGCGCTGCCGATCTGGCTGCTGTTGTGGAACGGCGAAAAGGTGCTGCTGGCCATGGGTCAGGAACCTGCTCTCGCCGCCGACGCGGGACGCTATCTGCGCACGCTGCAATGGGGATTGCTGCCATTCTTCTTCTATGTGGTGCTGCGTTCCTTCATCGCCTCGCTGGAGCGGCCTGGCTGGGCCACGGTGGTGGCGTTCATCGGCGTCATGGTCAATCTCGCCGGCAATCTGGTGCTGGTGTTCGGTCATCTCGGCTTTCCGCGTCTGGGCATCGTCGGTTCCGGCCTTGCAACCAGCATCGCCAACTTCTCGATGTTCATCGGCATGGTGCTGGTGGTGACGCTGGACCGGCGTTTCCGGCGGTATCGCCTGTTTGGCCGCTTCTGGCGCCCCGACTGGCAGCGACTGGGCCAGCTTTTGTGGCTGGGACTGCCGATTGCCGCGATGATGGCATTCGAAACGACGCTGTTCAATGCCGCTGCCTTCATGATGGGGCTGATCGGGGCCACTTCGCTTGCCGCCTATGCTGTGGTGATCCAGCTCTGCTCGGTTTCCTTCATGATACCGCTCGGCATCAATCAGGCAGCGACGGTGCGCGTCGGCATCGCCTATGGCTCTCACGACCGGCAGGCCATAACCCGCGCCGGCTGGACCTCCTACGCCATGGGCGTCGGGTTCATGGCGTTGTCCGCTCTGGTGATGATGACGCTGCCGCGCCTGCTGCTCAGCGCCTTCATCGACGTCGACAGCCCGGCCAATGCCGAAGTGGTGAAGCTGGCAACCGGCTTCCTCGCCATCGCCGCCCTGTTCCAGATCGTCGATGGCGCGCAGGCGGTTGCCGCCGGCATGCTGCGCGGCCTTCAGGACACCACGATACCGATGATCTACGCCGCACTCGGCTACTGGGGCATCGGCCTGCCGCTCGGCATCACCCTTGCCTTCCATTTCGGGCTCGATGGCGTGGGGGTCTGGATCGGCCTGTGCGCAGGTCTGGCGGCGGTCGCCGTGCTGTTGCTGGCACGCTGGCTGCGGCGCGACCGGCTTCCCGCCTTTCGCGCCATGCCCTGAGGCGGACCCTGAAACGAAATTTCGCGCGGCGTGCCGATGCAAGCAGCGCGAAATGAAAATAGATGCTAAGACGCGCCGCAGCATCTCTTATCCGGAAGCGAAGGCAAGCTTCGAGCCCATGACCAAAACCGATATTGCGCGGCGCGTCTACAACCATACATGGAAGCTCGACCCCATCGTCCGCAGCCTCCTCGACACCGACTTCTACAAGCTCCTGATGCTACAGATGATCTGGGGCATGTACCCCAGGGTCGACGCCACCTTCACCCTGATCAACCGCACCACCGCGGTGCGCATCGCCGACGAGATCGATGAAGGCGCGCTGCGCGAACAACTCGACCATGCGCGTTCGCTGCGTTTTTCCAAGAAGGAAATGATCTGGCTGGGCGGCAACACCTTCTATGGCCGCAAGCAGATCTTCGAGCCGGAATTCCTCGCCTGGCTGGAGAATTTCCAGCTGCCCGACTACCATCTGGAAAAGCGCGAGGGCCAGTATGAGCTGACCTTCGCCGGCCCGTGGATGTATACCACGCTGTGGGAAATCCCGGTGCTGGCCATCATCAACGAGCTGCGCTCGCGGGCCGCGCTGCGCGAATACGGTCCCTTCGCGCTCGACGTTCTCTATGCCCGCGCCAAGGCCAAGATGTGGGCGAAGACCGAACTGCTCAAGCAGCTCCCCGACATCAACATCTCCGATTTCGGCACCCGCCGCCGCCACTCCTTCCTGTGGCAGCGCTGGTGCGTCGAGGCCCTGAAGGAAGGCATCGGCAAATCCTTCACCGGCACCTCGAACGTCAAGCTCGCCATGGACACCGATCTGGAGGCTGTCGGCACCAACGCGCACGAACTGCCGATGGTGCTGGCCGCGCTGGCCGGCAACGAAGCCGAACTCAGGCAGTCTCCCTACCGCGTCCTGCAGGACTGGCAGCGCTATTATGGCGGCAATCTGCTGATCGTGCTTCCCGATGCTTTCGGCACCGCCGCCTTCCTGCGCGATGCGCCCGACTGGGTGGCCGACTGGACCGGCTTCCGGCCAGACAGCGCCCCGCCCATCGAAGGCGGCGAGCGCATCATTTCGTGGTGGCGCGAGAAGGGCAAGGACCCGCGCCGGAAAATGCTGATCTTCTCCGACGGGCTGGAGGCGCAAACCATCGTCGACACCTACCGGCACTTCCACGGCAAGGTGCGGATGGCCTTCGGCTGGGGCACCAACCTCACCAATGATTTCGAGGGCTGCGCGCCGGTGCCGACCGACCGGCTCAATCCGATCTCGCTGGTGTGCAAGGTCACCGAAGCCAATGGAAAACCCGCTGTGAAACTCTCCGACAACCCCGCCAAGGCCACCGGCGACGCCGATGAGATCAGCCGCTATCTGCGCATCTTCGGCAATGAGGAACGGGTCGAACATGAGGTCAAGGTCTGACCCTGCCGATGCGAATGCCCGGCCCCAGGTGCGCCGTCGCATTCCTCCTGCCGCTCTTTCCGGCAGCCCTTTTGCCCGATGAAGCGCTGGCGCATGCCTCCGAGCGCGGCCATGTGCTGCTTCTGCCGACCGGCTACTATTCCCTTGGCGGGGCGCTGGCGGTTGCCACGTCCTTCCTTGTGCTGGCTCTGTTTCCGCCTCGCCTGCTGACCGGCATCTGGTCGAAAAGCATCGTCCTGTTGCCGCTTCGCGACGAGGCGAAAATCGCGACCAGCCTGCTGTCCTTCTTCATTTTCGCGATCCTTGTCGCCGCCGGTTTCTGGGGCAGCCGCGATCCGCTTTCCAACCCGCTGCCGCTGACCATATGGACGCTGCTGTGGGTCGGCATGGCGCTGGTCCAGGGCCTGCTGGGCGATGCATGGGCATGGCTCAACCCCTGGTACGGACCTTGCAGGCTCGCGGCGCGGTTCGGGCGGGGCGGCGGCGCGCTCGCCTTGCCGCAACGCCTCGGCCTGTGGCCGGCCGTGGCGCTTCTGTTTGCCTTTATCTGGTTCGAACTGGTCTACCCCGCGCCGGAAGATCCCGAACGGCTGGCGCGCGCGGCGGGCGTCTACTGGCTTGCCACCTTCATCGCCATGCTGGTCTTCGGCCATGAGGAATGGAGCCGGCGCGGCGAATTCCTGACCGTCTTCTTCCGGCTCTTGTCGCATTTCGCCATTCTCGGCCGCGACGGGCAGGAGCGCCTGACGCTGCGATGGCCGGGCGCGCGCCTGCCGGAGGTCGCGCCCCTGCCGAAAAGCGGCGTGGCCTTCGTGCTTCTGGCCCTGTCCAGCGTCTCCTTCGACGGCCTCGCCCACACCTTCTTCTGGATGGGCATCGTCGGCGTCAATCCGCTCGATTTTCCCGGCCGCACGGCGGTGATGCTGCCGAACACGTTCGGCCTGCTGGCAAGCTTCGCCGTGCTGGGATCGGCGTTCATGCTGGCGGTGCGGCTGGGCGATTCCCTTGCCGTCCGGACAGGAAGGAACGACAGCGCCGGCCTGCTGGTCTGGTCGATCGTGCCGATCGCGCTTGCCTATCATCTGGCGCATTATCTCGCCGCGCTGATGGTCGACGGCCAGTATGCGCTGGTGGCCCTGTCCGATCCCTTCGCGCTGGGCTGGAATCTGTTCGGCACCGCGCATCTGCATGTCGAGGCGGCCATCACCTCCGGCGCGGCGTCGGCGTGGATCTTGTGGAACATACAGGCCAGCGCCATCGTCGTGGGGCATGTTCTGGCGGTGCTCGTCGCCCACGCTCTGGCCTGCCGCCTCTATGGCGATGCCCGGCGCGCGACCTTCAGCCAGCTGCCGCTGGCAGTGCTGATGATCGGCTACACCGTGTTCGGGCTGTGGCTTCTCGCAACCCCGTCCGTACACTGATGCCGGGAGGTCCGGACCTGACCAGTGCAATACAAGTGGCCCGAAAAGCCAAATGGCCGCAGAAGGGAATAATTTTCTCTTGTGCTTACGCTGGGTAAGCCCGGTCTTGCAACCTCAAGCCTTTGATGGTTTAGCTTGCGCGCTTAAAATTCCGTCCGAAGCAGCGAACATGGCCCACACGGTTCGCTATTCAGCCCCACGCCAGAACAGGAATTTCTCCCATGACCGATCGGAAGATCTTTTCCGCCACCGGAACGGCTTCGCTTACCCGCCGCACGGCTCTCAAGGGTTTGGCCGCGGCAGGCGGCCTGATGAGCGCTCCCGGTTTCGTGCGCTATGCGCAGGCCCGGAGCTCGGCTCCGATCCGCATCGGCTTCCAGTGCCATCGCACCGGCATCGGCGCCTCCTATGGCCGCTGGTACGAGCGCACCACCGCCGCCGCCGTCAAGCTGATCAATGAAGCCGGCGGCATCAACGGCCGCCCGGTCGAGATCGTCATCGAGGACGACGGCACCGATGCCGGGCGCGGCGCCGAGGTGGTGGCCAAGCTCGCCAACCAGCACAAGGTCGACATCGTCTACGGAACCCTGTTCTCGCATGTGGTGATCGGTTCGGCTCCCGCCGCCGAAGAGCTGAAAATTCCTTATTACGTGGTCTCCGAGGGCTATCATGTGGCGTCCGGCCAGCTCAACCGCTGGTGCCTGCAACCCGGCATCACCGATGTGCGCGCCCAGGTGACGTCGGTCGCGCCATGGATCGCGGCGAACGCCGGCAAGAAGGTCGCCATGATCTATCCCGATTACGCTTTCGGCTACGACCACCGCGACTATCTGCCGCCGGCCCTGGAACAGGCCGGAGCCGAGGTGGTGGCCAGGATCGCCATCCCGCCGACGGAGACCTCCTTCACCAAATATTTCCCGCAGATCCCGTCTTCCACCGAGGTCCTCTATCACGTCATGGTCGGCCCGGCCGTGCTCACCTTCGTCAAGGAACTGGGAGAATTCTACGGCGCAAACGGTCCGCAGCTGTTCGGCTTCATCGATTCGCTGGAAGCCGTCGATCTCAACAGCCCCGGCCTCGACTATCTGGACGGCAGCCATTTCTGGGAAGGCTCGCCGCGCTATGCGCAGCCCGCCGACACCGACGCCCAGAAAGCCTACCGCGCCGCGGTCGGCATCGATGACAACGGCGCCTCCGTCAACGATCCGCGCGACGTGTCGACCGCCGGCCACATGTTCGGCTGCTGGGAAACGCTCTACGTCATCAAGCAGGCGATGGAAGCCTGCAATTATCGGGGACCGGAAGACCGGGCCAGACTGGTCGAGGCCACCGAGGCGATCACGACCCTGCCGGAAGGTCCCGAGCATCCGCAGGGCGACAAGGTGTTCGACGGCAGGATCCATCAGGTCTTCGGCCATCAATACATCTCGAAGATGGAGGGCGGGCGCCTCAACGTGGTTCACAAGACCGCCATCGAGGACAGCCGCTACGAGCCGGAAGCCGATTACACGACGCAACCGCTGTGATGCGCCGGCGCGATACGGGCGAGGTGTCCTGAGCCGATGGCGTTCGGACCCCACCTGCTGCTTGCGGTTCTGGAAGGGCTGGTCACCTCGGCGGTGCTGGCGCTGACGGCGCTCGGCCTGTCGCTGGTGTTCGGCGTCATGCGCGTCGTCAATGTCGCGCATGGCGAGTTCTTCATGCTGGGGGCGGTGCTGGCATGGGCCGTCGCCACGGCGGTGGGCGCGAGCCCCGCATCCGGCTTCGCCGCAGCCCTCGTCATCGCGCCGCTGATCGTGGGCGCGGTGGCGCTGCTGGCCGAGCGGCTGGTGCTGCGCCGGCTGAACCATGATCCCGAGGCGACCATCGTCGCCACCATCGGGCTGCTCTACATCCTCCAGCAACTCGCCCTCACCTTCTACGGCGCCGACGCGCGGCCGGTGCCACCGCCGTTCAACCTGCGCATCTCGCTGCCATGGTTCGGCTATTCGGCCTACAAGCTGTCGATCATCGCCACCTCGGCCGCCCTGCTCCTCCTGTCCTGGCTGGTGCTGACGCGCACCCGCGCCGGGCTGATCATGCGCGCCACCCAATATGACAGCGAGACGGCGCAGGCTTTCGGCATTCCGGTCGGGCGTGTCTATGCCGCCGTGTTCGCCATCGGCGCCATGCTGGCCGCCATTGCCGCCGTGCTGATCGTTCCGATCAGCCAGGCGCATTACCTGATGGGGCAGGACCCGCTGCTGTTGTCCTTCGCCGTGGTCATCATCGGCGGGCTGGGCTCGTTGCGCGGCACCGTGGTCGCGGCCCTGCTCATCGGCCTCTGCGACGGCGTGATCTCGATGTTCTTCTCGCCGACGCTGGCCAGGCTGATCGCCACGCTGGCGGTGGCCATGGTGCTGGTGTTCCGCCCGCAGGGCCTGTTCGGCAAGGCAGCGCGGTGACGGCGAGCACAAGAATCTACGCCCTGCATGGCGCAGTGATCGCGGCGCTTCTGGCGCTTAACTTCCTGCTGCCCGCCTATCATCACGGGCTGATGGCGCGCATCCTCGTGCTGGCCACCTTCGCCATGGGCTACAATCTCACCTTCGGCTATGGCGGGCTGCTTTCGCTCGGCCACGCCATGTTCTTCGCCGCCGGCCTTTATGGCGCGGGGCTTGCCATCCATCATCTCGGCTTCGGCGTGCCCGAGGCGTTCCTCGCCGCCCTCGCCTGCGGCGCCCTGCTCGCTCTCGTTGTCGGCGTGCTGGCGCTGCGCACCACCGGCGTCGCCTTCATGATCGTGACGCTGATGTTCTCGCAAGCCGTTCAGCTTGCCATTCTCTATTTCTCCGCCTTCACCGGCGGCGATCAGGGGCTGATGCTGAGGCCGCAGCAGCGCCGCATGGAAACGGCGCTGGGAACGCTCAATCTCACCGATCCGGCGACCCGCTATCTTGTGGCGCTCGCCCTGTTCACGGTCGTGCTGTTCATCATGCTCGCCGTGGCGCGCTCCGGTTTCGGGCGCGTTCTCGTCGCCATCCGCGAAAACGAGGAGCGCACCCGCATGCTGGGCTACGACACGTTTTCCAGCCGGCTGACGGCACTTGTGGTTTCGGGCACGGTCTGCGCCGCGGCCGGGGCCGCCTACGGGCTTCTGTTCGGTTATGTGGGCGCGAATTTCGCCTCGGTGCAATATTCCATCCTGCCGCTCCTGTGGGTGCTGCTCGGCGGGGCCGCGACCACGCTTGGACCGCTGATCGGCACCCTCTTCATGTATTACGTCGTCGACATCGCCAGCGGCTACACCTCCGCCTATATGCTGGTGGTGGGCATCGTGCTCATCCTGCTGGTGCTGTTCTTCCGCAAGGGGCTTCTGGGCACGGCACGCGAGCGCTGGCTGAGGTGGCTGCCATGAGCCCTCTTCCGGAAATGAGCCCTCTTCCGGAAATGGGCCCGCTTCTGGAAACCCGGGCTCTGTCGCGCGATTTCGGCGGCTTGCACGCGGTCGATCATATCGATTTTTCCATCGATCCGGGCGAGATCCGCGCCATCATCGGTCCGAACGGCGCCGGCAAGACCACCTTCGTCAGCCTGATCTGCGGACGCCTCGTTCCGTCTTCCGGCACGATCGTCTTCGACGGGGCGGACATCACCGCCCTGCCCGCGCACCGGCGCGTGCGCCTTGGCATCGCCTACACGTTCCAGATCACCAGCGTCTATGCAAGGCTCAGCGTCTTCGACAATGTCGCCCTCGCCATGCAGCGCACGCTGGCCGATGGCCGTGCGCAGGGACGGCTGCGGGTCGGTGTCATGGACATATTGGAACGGGTCGGGCTGGCAGAGCGCGCTTCGTTGCCCGCCGGCCAGCTTTCCTACGGTCATCAGCGCCTGCTGGAAGTGGCGATGGGACTTGCGCTGAAACCCCGCCTGATGATCCTCGACGAACCGACCCAGGGGCTCGGCGACGGCGAGATCGAGAACTTCATCGCCCTGACGCGCGAAATCGCCACGAACGCCACCGTGCTGCTGATCGAGCACAATATGGACGTCGTCATGCGGCTTGCCCACCGCATCACGGTTCTGGAAGCGGGCCGGGTTCTGGCCGAGGGAACGCCGGAGGTCATCGGTTCCAGCGAGATCGTGCAGCGCGCCTATCTCGGGGAGGGCGCATGAGCGATCTTTTCACCGTTTCCGGGCTGGACTGCTTCTATGGCGAGGTGCAGGTGCTGCACGGGCTGGAGCTTTCGCTGCGCAAGGGCGAGATCATATGCCTGGTGGGCCGCAATGGCGCCGGCAAGACCACCGCGCTGAAGGCGATCATGGGGCTGGTTCCGCCCCGCGCCGGCTCCATTGTCATGAACGGGGTGGAACTCACCGGCCTGCCGGCGCATGAGGTGCCGAAGCGGGGCATCGGCTATGTTCCGCAGGGAAGGCGTCTGTTCGCCGAAATGACTGTCCGGGAAAATCTGGAGATCGGCCTCAACACGCGCAAAAAAGGCGCCGATACTCTGGAAAGCGTTCTCGACCTGTTTCCGCTGCTGCGCGAGCGCATGAAGCAGCAATCCGGCACGCTCTCCGGCGGCGAGCAGCAGATGCTGGCCATGGCGCGCGCGCTTTGCCTCGAACCGGAAATTCTTTTGCTGGACGAGCCGACCGAAGGTCTCATGCCCTCGATGATCCGCAGGATACGCGAAACGGTTCTGGCGCTGCGCGAAGGTGGGGTGTCCACCATACTGGTCGAACAGCGGGCCGAAGCCGTGCTCGCACTGGCCGACCGCGTGACCTTCATCGAGAACGGCCGCAGCCGCGAAACCGTCGATATCGCGGAGCTGAAGAATGATCCATCGGCGCTCAAACGCTATGTGGGCGTTGCCTGCTAGAGCGTTTCCAGGAAAAGTGGAAACACTTTTCCGGTTCGGAAACGCGGCAAAACAAAGACCTGGAGCCGTTCGGCGATTCCGTGAAACCCGGAACGGCTCCAAAGCGTTTCCAGGAAAAGTGGAAACGCTTTTCCGGTTCGGAAACGCGACAAAATAAAGACCTGGAGCCGTTCGGCGATTCCGTGAAACCCTGAACGGCTCTAGAGCAGGACCGGCAGCACCAGCGACAGGCCGGACAGCAACAGAAGCATGAAAGCCAGACGCCGCAATGCAACGGGCGAAAGCGGCGGCGGCCAGCGGCGCGCCAGATAGCTCGCCGCCATCACGCCCGGAATACCGGCGGCTGCCCAGACAGGAATGCCGCGGTTCCAGTTCCCCTCGAAGGCAACGAGAAGGAGACGGAAGCTGGCATTTGCGGCAAAGACGGCGACCAGCGTTTCACGAATGGCGACCAGGGGCAGCGGCTGGCGATAGAAGTGATAGACCAGTGGCGGTCCCGCGGTCGAGAACAGCCCTCCCATCAACCCGCCCACCGCTGCGAAAGCAGCAAAACTCCAGCCGGAGGAAATCTCGCGGCAAGGCGCCGGCCGGCGCATGAGTTGCAGGCTGGAAACGATGATGACCACACCGAGCAGCAGGCGCAGCGCGGACAGCGATACCGAGGCCGTGATCGTCAATATCACATAGCCAGCCAACACCATCGGAATGCTGGCGGCCAGCGAATACCAAAACGGATAGCGGGCGATATCGCGCCATCCCCGCGCCAGCATCATCACGGCGTTGACCAGCGACAGCATTGAAACGATCACCGCCGCATCGGTCAGGGGCATGAGGCCCAGCAGCGCTGCCGCGCCCATCACCACCAGCCCGAAGGCAAATCCCGTCACCGTCTGAACATAAGCGGCCACAAAGCACAGGGCCGTAAACGTGATGACCGCGAACACAAACACCGGTAACGCACCCTTTGCCACAGGCCGGGGAAGCTCCCGCCGCAGCGGGAAGCCGGGGCTTCTTTCAGCCGAAGAAGACGAGGCTCGACAGAACCAGAACCGGCAGCAACACCACGCCGGACCACAGCATGTAGCCGAAGAAACTCGGCATGCGGATGCCCTGGCTGCGCGCTATGGCATAGACCATGAAGTTCGGGGCATTGCCGATATAGGTGTTGGCCCCCATGAACACCGCACCGGTCGAGATCGCCGCCAGCGTGGCGGCGAAAGTGGTCATCAGTTCCTGCGGATTGCCGCCGGCCAGTTCGAAGAACACCAGATAGGTCGGCGCATTGTCGAGAAAGGAAGACAGGATGCCGGTCATCCAGAAATAGGCCATGTCGTCGGGCTGACCGGAACCCGTCGTCACCAGCGAGACGAGAGGGGCGAGCGCTCCGTCCATGCCGGCGCGCAGGATCGCCACCACCGGCACGATGCAGATGAAGATCGCCGCAAACAGCTTCGCCACCTCAAGGATCGGCCCCCAGTTGAAGCCGTTGGCGGAACGGTATTTCTTGGGCGACACCACCAGCGAGACGAGCGCCAGAGCGAGGATGACGGCGTCGCGCACGAGGTTCTGCAACTCGACATGCACGCCCTGAATGGTGAATTCCACCCCAGGCTTCCACGCGGCGGACATGAGGATGGCGCCGATGACGCCGGCCAGCAGGGGAATGTTGACGAGGCCGAGGATGCGCACTTTGGAATCCGGCGTCGGATCCTTGATCTCCGGCGTATCCTGCTCGCGCCGGTAAAGGACGGTGTCGAGCACAAAGAAGACGGCGAGAACCAGCCCTCCGACGAAAAGCGTGTCGGGCAGCAGATGCACGGTGGTCCAGAAGAAATCGACGCCGCGCAGGAAGCCGACGAACAGCGGCGGGTCACCCAGCGGCGTCAGCGAGCCGCCGATGTTCGACACGAGAAAGATAAAGAAAATCACCACATGGGCGTTGAAGGGCCGGTTGTCGTTGGCGCGGATGATCGGGCGGATCAGGATCATCGAAGCGCCCGTGGTGCCGATCACCGAGGCAAGGATGGCGCCGATCAGCAGCAAGCCGGAATTGAACAGCGGCGTGCCGTGGATGTTGCCGGAGACCAGAATGCCTCCCGAAATGGTGAACAGCGCAAACAAAAGGACGATGAACGACATATATTCCAGCAGCATGGCGTGCAGCACCGCCGCGCTGGCCGCCGGAATGCCGTAGAAAGCCGCCAGCGGCACGATCACCAGAGCCGCCCACATGGCGGCGATCTTGCCATAGTGATGCTCCCAGAAATGATGGAACAGCAGCGGGCCGGTGGCAATGCACAGAAGCAGGCCGGCAAAGGGCAGCGCCCACCACAGCGACATCTGCGCGCCCGGCAGCGCTTCCGCCGCAAGGGCGGGAGTGGCGGCAAGCCCCCCAGGCGCAAGAACAGCCATTCGCAATGCAGCAGTGTTCACCGGTTTCCCCCCGTTCGGTATGGATGTGGAGCGTGCGCGCCTCAGAGCAGCGTGACGCCGGCCTCGCGCATTCTGCCGGTCATGACGCCGAGCGAGCCGTCGAGATCGATGCCGCGGCAGGCATCGAGGCGCACGGTAACGGAAAAGCCGAGCTTTATCGCGTCGAGGGCCGAATAGGCGACGCAGAAATCCGTGGCAAGCCCCGCCAGCGTTATCGAGCCGATGCCGCGTTCGCGCAGATAGCCTGCAAGACCGGTCGGCGTGGTGCGATCGTTCTCGAAGAAGGCCGAATAGCTATCGATCGCCGGACGAAACCCCTTGCGGATAACCAGTTCGGCCTTTGCCCAGGCAAGACCGCTGTGGAACTCCGCGCCACGGCTGCCCTGAATGCAGTGATCCGGCCACAGCGTCTGCTCGCCATAGGCCATGGCGACGCTCTGGTAGGGCTGACGCCCCGGATGGCTGGAAGCGAAGCTTGAATGGCCTGCCGGATGCCAGTCCTGCGTCATGATGACGTGATCGGCCGCGCCGATCAGATCGTTGACCAGCGGCACGATCTCGTCTCCGCCGGCAACCGCCAGCGCTCCACCCGGGCAGAAATCATTCTGCAGATCGATGACCACAAGCGCTTCTTCAGCCATGGTGCCTCCTGAAACGACGGAATTCGCGAGAGCCGTAACATGACCACATGGCCACGTCCGTCAACCCAAATCGGAGCTGCGCGGTCAATTCCCGTAGAGCAGTCCCCCGGTATCGATCTGAGGCGAACGCCCGGCAACCAGGTCGGCCAGCAGCCGGCCGGAACCGGCGGCAAGCGTCCAGCCGAGATGGCCATGGCCGGTATTGAGATAAAGATTGCGGTAGCGCGCCCGGCCCAGAACCGGAACGGATTTCGGCATCATCGGGCGCAGGCCCGCCCACAATTCGGCTTTCGCCTCATCGAAGGCTCCGGGAAAAAGCTCGTGCGCGGTGCGGAACATGGGCGCGAAATCCCGGGGCCGGAACGACCGGTCGAAGCCGGTGAATTCGGCCGTGCAGGACAGGCGCAGCCGGTTTCCGAGGCGCGAATAGGCAACGTAGCGGTCTTCGTCCGCGCCGCCCATGGTCGGGCCCTTGCTCTCATCCTCCAGCGGTATCGTGGCGGCGTAGCCCTTGACCGGGCAGATCGGCAGGTCGATGCCGTGACGGCGGCCGAGCAATCCGCTCTCCGGTCCCATGGCGAGAACGATGCCGTCGGCGGTGAAGGGCCCCGCGCCGGTGCGCACCGCCCGTACCGTATCGCCCTCGATATCGAGCCCCTCGACGGTGGTGTTGAAGCGAAAATCGACGCCGAGCTTTTCGGCCGCATAGGCTGCCAGACGGGTGGCGAACAGCCGCGAATCGCCGGTCTGGTCGGTGGGGGAATAGACGGCTCCGGCAAAATGATGCCGCGCGCCGGCAAGACCCGGATCGATCTGCGCCATCCGCTCGGGATCGACAACCTCGATCGGCAGGCCGTGATCGGCGAGAAACCCGTAGTTTCGCGCCGCCGCATCGAGGCTTTCGCGGCTGCGCGACAGATAGAGGATGCCCTTGCGCAGGTCGTCATAAACGATGCCGGTTTCTTCCGACAGCGCGTTGATGCTGTCGCGCGAATAGAGGGCGAGCCGCAGCTTCGGCAGGGTGTTGGCGCGCTTGCGGGCCTGCGTGCACTGGCGCAGGAAACGCAGGCCCCAGGCGAAAAGATAGGGATCGCGGCCAAGCCGCACCCGGATGCCGAGATCATGATTGAAGATGCCGCGCATGAAGGTTTTCAGCGCTTCCGGCGAGGCCCAGGCGGTTGCGTCTCCCGGCGAAACCAGCCCGCCATTGGCATGGCTGGTGCCCGATGCAGGTCCGGCATGGCGCTCGATCACGGTTACCTCATGGCCATCGCGGGCGAGGTAATATGCCGCCGCCGTGCCGACCGCGCCCGCTCCCAGAACCAGTATTCTCATGCCCGCACCTCTTTGGCCGCGCCTTTCACCGCAGGCGTGGCATTTTGACCGAAAGCCCTGCGTGGACGCCAAAGGCCGCCGGCATTATGATCGTGTCAGTCCAAGCGGTTCGCTTTCCCTGAAATTGCGATACCGCCTTTCTTTTTGTCATGCGTAATTCCGTACGGAAAGCCGTTTCGTTCGTTTCCCGGAATTGCTCCAACGGGACCCGAAAATGAACTACCAAAGGTTCTTCGAAGACGCCATCGACCAGTTGCATGCCGAGCGCCGCTATCGCGTGTTCGCCGATCTGGAACGCATGGTCGGCAAATTTCCGCGCGCGCTGTGGCGCACCGGCACGGAAACGCGCGAGATCACGGTCTGGTGTTCGAACGACTATCTGGGCATGGGCCAGCATCCGAAGGTCGTCAGCGCCTTTCAGGATGCGGCCGGCCGCATGGGCTCGGGCGCCGGCGGCACCCGCAACATTTCCGGCACCAGCAATCCGCTGGTCGAGCTGGAACGGGAACTGGCCGACCTGCACGGCAAGAAAGCCGGCCTGGTGTTCACCTCCGGCTTCGTTTCCAACGAGGCGGCCATCTCCACCATCGCGCGGCTTTTGCCCAACTGCCTGATCCTGTCGGACGAGCTCAACCATGCCTCGATGATCGAAGGCGTGCGCAAATCCGGCGCTGAAAAGCGCATCTTCCGCCACAACGACGTCAACCATCTGGAAAGCCTGCTTCAGGCCGCGGGGCGCGAGCGCGCCAAGCTGATTGTGTTCGAAAGCGTCTATTCCATGGATGGCGACATCGCGCCGATCAGGGAGATCGCCGACCTCGCCGAGAAATACAACGCCATGACCTATATCGACGAGGTCCATGCCGTGGGCATGTACGGTCCGCGCGGCGGCGGCATCACCGAGCGCGAGGGACTGGCTCACCGCATCGACATCATCGAGGGCACGCTCGCCAAGGCGTTCGGCACGCTGGGCGGATACATCACCGGAACCAGCGCGGTTGTCGACGCCGTGCGCTCCTATGCGCCGGGCTTCATCTTCACCACCGCCCTGCCGCCGGCGCTGGCGGCAGCCGCGACCGCCTCGATCCGTCATCTGAAGTCCTCGCAGGAAGAGCGCGACGCCCAGCAGCGGCAGGCGGCGCGCGCCAAGCAGATCCTCGGCGAGGCCGGCCTGCCGGTGATGCCGTCCGTGACCCATATCGTGCCGGTGCTCGTCGGCGATCCGGAGCTGTGCAAGATGGCCACCGACCGCCTGCTCGGCGTTCATGGCATCTACATCCAGCCGATCAACTACCCGACCGTGCCGCGCGGAACGGAACGCCTGCGCATCACGCCGACGCCGTTCCACTCCGACGCGCTGATCCTCCAGCTGCGCGACGCGCTGGTCGAGACCTGGAATGCGCTGGGCATTCCCTACGGCACGGTGCAGAGCCCGCAGGTCAGCGCCAGCGAGCGCATCGTGCCGCTTCTGGTGCCCCAGTCCGGGGGGTGATGTCCCGGGGGGGAGTGATGCCC